>CACYPY010000183.1 GCA_902776415.1 uncultured Ruminobacter sp. | reverse complement strand
GAATACAACACAAATCCCCGGTACTTTAATATTAATTATCGATAATGCGGAGATCCTTTGAGAATTATAGCAAATTGCACTGAAATTAAAAGGTTGCCCGAAACTGCAGTCCGACCTCCGAACCCCGTAATTTCATAGCAGGTATCCCGGAAGTGCCGATCCTGCTATTTCGGAGAACGTCCTGTCTCACCCTCTTTCGGTCTCCCCTCCCGGTTCGCAGGCTGTCATGGAGTCTGCTGCCGGACCGTATAATGACATTATGACCGCCATGGTTACCATCCGGCCCGGTTTCAGGTAAAATCCTGATTCGGACTTTTTGCTCCGAATGGATGAAAGAATACCTGAAACAGATTCAGGCTCAGAAACACCGCAACAGTTTACGGGAGGCCGAATACCATGACAGATAGTTTAAGCAAGCTGCAGGGTTTCCGATATTTTTTTAAAGGCCTGAGAATACTTGCCACCAAAGGGCTCAGACGATATATCGTTCTCCCCGTTATAATCAACATTCTGATTATGGGAGCCGGACTCTGGTTCGGCTTCGGCATGGCCGTGGACTGGACCTCCGCCATGACGGCAAATTACCTTCCGGAATGGATGCAGTGGCTGACCTACGTGGTGGATCCTATTATTTTCATCTGTTTTCTGGTAATCATTTTTTACACCTTCACGCTGTTCGCCCTCACCCTGGGAGCTCCCTTTTACAGCATTCTTTCAGAAAAGGTGCAGACCATATACTACAATAACGAACCCTTCAGCAGCAAAATGTCCGTAAATGAAACCCTGAAGGACATTCCGCACCTTGTATTTCTGGAACTCCGAAAGCTTATGTACCGGATTCCCTTCATGATAGCCAGTCTCATTATGATGTTTATTCCGTTTATCGGTCAGATCGGAGCCATCATTCTCACCTCATGGTGCAACGCCATTGACTACACCAGCTACGGTTATGAAAACAACCGCTATTCCCTGAGGGTATCCCGCAAGAATCTTACCGACAACAAGCTTCTCTGCATTTCCTTCGGATGCACGGTCTGGGCCGCCCTCCTGATCCCGTTTGTCAATCTCATCATGATCCCGGTGGCAGTGGCCGGAGGCACCATGCTCTGGTATGAAAAACTGAAGCCGGCTCTTCCCGCTGTCGGGGACGATTTTCCGGAAGGCACTGCCGCCGGGGAGGTTCCGGACGCCCGGGAAAGCACGATACCGGACTCTGTGCCAGAAAGCCCGGCAAGTGCCCGGGAATAGCACCGAAATTCCCCGGAACCGGCGGAGTCCGGAATCCTTCCGGAAATTCCGGGTCTTCAAAGTCAGTCTTATCCGGAGGATTCTCAGGTTTTCGGGAAATTTTTCAATGGTCTCAGAGCTGTTCCGCTTTCAGCGTCTTCTTCCTGGATCTGAATTTCCAATTCGATACAAAACATTCCGTTTTTAATGTTTGTTTGCAGTTTTTGGGCTCAAAGTAAATTCCTGAATTTCCAATTCGATACAAAACATTCCGTTTTTAATGTTTGTTTGCAGTTTTTGGGCTCAAAGTAAATTCCTGCAGGAATGATTCATTTTTGAGCATAACCATGACGAGAAACGTCCATATTCTTCAGGAAGAAAGCTCATCTTCGGGTTACCCTCTGTCTGCTTTCTTATGGCCATAATCTCCTTATCGGTGCTAATCCTCATATCATTTCTGCACAGGGCAGTTAAAGGGGTGAAGGGGAGAATCCCCTTCAATCATTAACAGGAAGGCGCCGCAGGCGGCTTTCCTCCTCAATGAATAACTTTCGATTCTTCAAACCTGTCCGGCCCCCTGCCTGATACCAGGTACATCGCACTGATTAAAAATCGACCGCCCACAGCAATTTCCTTAGACCCCATTTTTTTCCCGAGTACTTTTCTGATTCTGAAAAAAACTGGCGGCACCTACCTGTTCCATTTCCTTTATATCTGTCCCCAATCCGTATCAGAAGATACTTAGGGAGATCACTCCGGTATTTTCCTGAATTCATTAATCCTGAGCTCGCCGTGTCCGATGATTTCGGACAGATCTTCAGGGATTTCAGTAACAGGTATCATTCATCCTCTCCCGAATTATCCGCTCCGGACTGATTTTCTGATACTTTTTCCCCGACATCATTCTCATAATCAATACGGTTTCCTATGCACCAATTCTCGGCGATGTCCCGGTGTGCGGCATCACGAAATTCATACCAGCTTTTTTCAATTCCCAGCCGGTACACAGCATCCTTAAAACGTCTGAAGGCACCGGATCCCCGTATGGCGGGATACAAAACTCTGCGTATTGAATCGGGCTGCGTTTCAATAAAATCCTCCATGGTGCCGTAATCATTGATCTCATAGATATCCGGCAGTCTGGTAAACCCGTGCTCATCAAGAAGCTCCAGAATCTCAGCGGATTCAGCGGCATCTTCCGCCCCGAGAACATCCGAGCCGTCGATTGCGAATATCTCCCCGGTTTCCATATCCAGAATACAGTCAATACTCATGCTGACTGTGTCAATTCCGTCAATGACGTCTGACAGCCTAACTTTCATCTTCTGCTCCTTGCATATCCACACCTAAACACCGCGCCGCCCGGTTTTCCGGTAAAGCCTCAGGCGTTATCCTGAACAACAATCCCCTGACTGAACATATCTATGCGACGAATGTTCTCCGAAAGCCATTCCGCAGGAACTCATCATGATCACGTCGTCTCCCTGATATAAAACCTGCCGTAAGCGTACATGATGACGTATTTGTGAAGATCCGGAATGGCCCTGACTTTATCGTCCCTGACATAGAAGTTAAGCTGCTTAACCGCTCTTTCGTACAGGGTTCTCACCACCTTCAGCCTGGTGGTTTCACGAACTCTCCCGTTTCTCCGGTACTTGAATTCAAAGATATAGCTGGGGCCCTTCCCGGTATTTGTAGCAAGAAGATCCGCGCGGCCCCGGGTGGTATCGAGAAGTGCCGTCTTTGCTCCGGCACTGCTTCCGAACATCTCTTCAAGAATCCGGGCGGCCCTGGCATCCTCCAGTTCTTCCTCCGAAAGATCCTGATCCTGCGCGGTGCCGGGAGTGCTTTCGTTCTCCGGCTCATCTGAGACAGGATCTTCGTACTCGTCTTCTTCAAGTCCGTCCTCGAACAC
>CACYPY010000182.1 GCA_902776415.1 uncultured Ruminobacter sp. | reverse complement strand
CTGCCGCGCCATTGCCGGAGTTCAGGTTCCCGTTTACGAGGTAACCATGGAAAACTGCAAGATCGTGAGAGCCGAGGTGGAAACCGTGGTGCCGGGAACCGCAGGAGACGTGGTGCTTCCTCTTGCCGACAACGCCGCCGCCCCGACCGAGACCGTGGACATCGTGGCCGGCAAGATCACCTGGAAGTACACCGCCATCAAGGCCGACAACACCAAGGACGGTGCGGTGGAAGCAGCCTTTAACCAGGTTGAAAACGCCTGAGACGAATAAATCCTGAGGACCGGAACTCCGGCCTCCGGATGCTGATAAACATGACTCGGGAAAAAGACAGATTGCAAAAACGATCTGTCTTTTTCTGTTCTACCGTTCTGTTCGGCCGAAGATTCTTTACCGGAATCCGGAGCACCGGCATCCGGCCACGACGAGATCATTCCGTGCTCTTCCCGGCAGACAGCATGTCATCAGTCTTTTTAAATATCATTCAAGACAGTGTCATCATAGCCTGCACACAGCGTTTTACGATCTTTTTCAGACACTGCTGACTGTTCTGCATTTTTACGAAGGTACTTCCGATATGATTTAACATGCACAACAGCACAAAAATTTACAAACCTCATGACTTCCTGATATAAAAAGGATTAAATCGCAGACACACCCCTCGCAAGAAAACATTATAGCTTGCATTTACATCACCTAAATCAGAGTGTATAAGGTGATAGATATCCTTCAAAGTTTGTAAAAAATCACAAAGCCGATCAACTATATTTTAACAGACGGTAAAGTTTTCCTCTTTTTGTCCGCAGATCAGATAAGATTGCATGTATCGCGTGGCATGTGCAATTTCCGGCAAAATCCTGATAAAAAACAACGCAGGAGATATGCTCTGCTGTTCCCCGGGAATGGAAATACGGATTTCAGAAATACCCGGGCTGAAAATCACACTATAAAAAAACTGCAAGATCCGTAACCGCATGAACAGATAACAAAGCGGATCTTTCCGAAGGGGCATGCGCATCAACAGCGCCAAGGACGATGCGGCAGGGCTTCAGATTTCTGACCGCCTGACTTCCCAGATTAACGGTCTTAATCAGGGCAACCGTAACGCTCAGGACGGGATCTCCTTCTGCCAGACAGCCGAAGGAGCCATGGAGGAAATGACCAGTATGTACCAGCGCATCCGCACGCTGGCTCTGCAATCTGCCAATGGCACCAATTCCCAGGCTGACAGAAAAGCTATTCAGGAGGAGGTAACCCAGCTGTGCCGGGAAATCACCAGAATTGGCGAGGATACCACCTACGGGGGAACTCACCTCTTTAACAAGACTCTTACCGAACCCACGGCTTTTCAGATAGGTGCCAATGCCAACGAGACCATAAGCGTGGATCTTACTTCCGGACTCAGACTGGATGATGTCTTTTTTACGCTCTACGACAATGCTGATGATTTGGGAAAAGACAGACTTCTGAGAGGCGGACTGGTCAGAGAGGTTGACTGTTCTCAAACATCGGCTTTCTCTGTTTACGCCGATATGCTGGCCCCCGAAGGTGAGTACGATGTGAAGGTAAAGTCACTGAGTGACATTACTCATGTCAGTAAATTCATTGAGTATCTGAAAAGGGATGAGAACGGGGAACTGACAGACGAAATGATTACCTATGAAGCTGGTAGCATTTCAGTTTCCTACGGTTCCGGTTCTTCCGCCAGAAATGTAACCATACAGGTAGAAGAAGGCGATACCATCGATAATATTTATAGTAAATTGCGGTCTGCGTCTCATCCAGGCCTTTCATTGAATTTCTGGATGTATGGAAATGGTACACACAGTTACAGTGGAAAAGCCGAAATATACTTTAAAACATCCAAAGGATCTGATTATGCCCCTCCATTCACTATTACCACCACCGGGGATGAAAAGCTCCGGGCATTTAACTGCAGTGTTACTTCAGACAGCAGAGTTCACTCAACCGGATCTGATGGCTGGTATCTCTATTCCAAAGCCCAGGATACCGTGGTCGAGGTTGACGGTGATACCTTTGTCAACAAAACGGGTAATCGGGTTTATGACCCGAATCGGGGATTGCACATTACCGCATTGGGCACCTCTGGTGTTGTTCCCCTCACTGTCGATCCTGAGACCCTGTTCTCTGTTGAAACTCCGGAATCCGCACAAAGCACTCTGGATCTGGTGGACAGCTTCATAGCAGTTGTTGACAGCAAAAGGGCCGAGCTTGGTGCCGTGCAGAACCGGCTCGAATCTGCCATCAGAAATCAAAGCAACGTTTCCGAAAACCTGTCCGAAGCCAGAAGCAGAATCCGGGATACCGATTTTGCCGCCGAAACAGCCACCATGACGCAGCAGAATATTATTCAGCAGGCATCTCAGAGCATACTGGCTCAGGCAAATCAGAGGCCCCAGGCTATTCTCAGTCTTTTGGGCGGTAACTGATTACCCAATATTTTGATATCGAAACCGGAGAAGTTCCCTGGTATTTGCGTTTGCCCGGAAATAATGCGTTTCCATCATGCGAATCCGCTCAAAACCTGTGTTTCGATGTCTCATTCCGCCCATCCTGACAGTCTGTTCCTGAAATTCCTGAACTCCCCCATGAACTTTCCCTGACAAAATCTGTAACCGCCCTCCCGGTTCTCCGTTATCTGTACAAAGGTTGAAGGTTCCGCCCCGAAACGGACGGCACCCGGGATACAGAAAAGCCCTCCGGGCACAGGGTGCGCTCTCAGAGCATTCATTCAGAGGAGATACTGTTATGGCTTCCGATTTCTTCATTAAACTCGACGGCATCGATGGCGAATCT
>CACYPY010000181.1 GCA_902776415.1 uncultured Ruminobacter sp. | reverse complement strand
GATTGGCGAGGAACGCTTTGAGAATCTCAGGGAATTTGCCGAAGGGGTTTTCCGGATGATTGCGGGTTCCGTCGTTTCCGGAAGGATAGCACTTGCGGATCGGTTTCTGAGCTGCGGTTTCACCGTCTGGTATGCCCGGGAAATCCTGGAGCAGGAGGCTCTGGCCGGACTTCTGGAAACTGCCGGAAAACTTGCCGGAGCGAAGAAACTTACCGGCGTCTTTCGGGTGCTTCTTTATCTGACACTGCTGAGCCCTTCCTGCCGAAAGATTGTCTGTGCCGGCAGGGTGTTTGAGAATGAGCGGGATTTCGGAGTCTCCGTCGTTGAAGCCGTCAATGCCGTCGGAGGCCGGGGAGGATTCGTTTCCGCGGCATTGGAATGTCTGATGAGCGGTTATCTGGAGGTTTTCACGGGGCTTGTTTATCCCCGGGAGCCGGAAAGGACTATCGCCATCAGAAGCATTGTCAAAACCCTTTGCGAAGCGCCTTTCCGGGACGTTCCGGAAAGCTGGCAGGGGTACTGTCTCGGGTACCGGCTTTCGGGAGAGATCCGGTTTTCCATAAAAAATATGAAGTTTTCCGGGACGGAGGATTTCTTCAGTCAGGTTTTCCGGCTGGCGGATACCGATCCCGACTCTTACGGCACTCTGGTTTCCGGCATGAAAAAGGAGCTTCTGGTGCTTAAGTGCATTCTTCAGGAGCCGGAACATCAGGTGCGGCTTGATCATCTTCTTATGGATACCTTCCATGCAAATTTCGGAGACGGGGAGTATCGTTTCCTGAATTCCGTGGAATTTATGGCGTACATTCACCGGCTGGCAGGGGACGGCCGGTATTATCGGCTTCGTTACCTCTACGAGAAATACCGCGGCGCCCTGACGCTTCTGGATATTCGCTACTGGAGGGCCGGCGTTGCGGAGAGACTCCGGAATCTTATTCAGGAGCATCGCAGGATGGGCTTTTTATATGCCATCCGGGACAGCCTGGCACGTCAGGTCGCCCGTCTTGTTATCGGCAAACCCGGGAGCATCGAAACGGAGGGGACTGTAATTTATCCCGTGGTAAAACGTTCGTTTCTTTCCCCGGTACGCGTTGCGGGTGAGCTGGTGTCGCTGGGAACCTGGGAGATCTCTCCTGTGCCGGGAAGTCGTTCTCCTATTGAATGGATCGTGCTGGAACTTTTTGATGATTATGCGCTTCTGCTGTCTTACCGGGGCCTGGAATGCCGGTGTTTTCAGACTCCTGCCCCGGGGGAGGAAATATGCTGGGAAAACAGCAGTCTCCGGGAGTGGCTCAATACCGAATTCCTTGAAAAAGCATTTACCCCGGATGAGCAGAAAGGTCTTTATACCGGCCCCGGATGCGAGGATGCGGTGTTCTGTATCAGCCATCGCGAAACCCGGATGATTCCGCTGATTCGAATGACACAGCTGCGCTACCCGCCGGGAAGGGATATCTGCATTCCCACTCCCCATGCTGCGGGACAATTGCCGCCCGGATTCCCGGGGAGATTCGGCGAGGCTCCGTGGTGGCTCTCGGACAGGGCTACGGAACCGGGTTTTGCAAAGGCGGTATGGTTCAACCGCCTTGCGGAGGAGGTTCCGGCCCGCAGTACTGATATTCTGGTGAGACCGGCCATCAGGCTCCGGCTTTAGCCGGGAGGGATGCCGCCCGGAGGTCCTCTGATACGGAGAGTTCCCGGGGGCGGACGCAGGCCAGGATGTTCGGAGAACCGATGATGAGCGACACGGCAATAAACAGCGATTTTCTTAACAAGTTCAGCAAAACGGTGGTAAACCGCGTGAAGGAGGATATTCCGGACCTCACCGGAAAAGTCCTGGACGGTTTTTTGGCGGAAAGAAAGCTGGACGTTACTTCAGGAGAGGCCGATCTTTATCTTTGTTCGCGCATTTCCCCGGATCTCTCTTCCGGATCTGATTCCCGGGAGGGCGAGCCGGATTCGGGAGTTTCTTCCGGCACCGGTTCCTTTGTCCTTAAGCTG
>CACYPY010000180.1 GCA_902776415.1 uncultured Ruminobacter sp. | reverse complement strand
TGGCAACGCCGTGCGGCCCGCTTTACGGCTAATCTGGAATCGGTAATCTTTTAATCTGGTAATCAGCCGCCGCGGCGAAGCCGCGGAATCCGGCGCGGCTTGTCCGCGCCTCCTCTTTCCGCCCGCCTGCGGGCGGCGGCGCGTTATTTTTAAGAGAACCTGGTTTAGGGCCGGTTATCTTTCAGCCGATCGCAAATTTCCTAAATTTCGGGAATTTTAGTTTTATTTCCTATTGTAATGCCCCCGAACTTTCCCCTTGTCAGATCTGGGCTTACGGGGGGCTGAATCCTTTTTTCCCTTAGGTCTCCCGCCCTTGTTTTTTTCCTTGGGCTGATCGGCAGCTGTCAATGATGTGTCAGCAGCAGTCTTTCCGTATTTTGGCTTTCTGCCCGGCTTATGGGTGTTGCTTTGCAAAATCTGATGTTCTCTTCCCGGCACTGAACGGACAGGATTTTTGGAATCGGTTTTGCTGCGGTCGTTAAATTCTCCCGCCAGCCGTTCCAGGTCATCCTGCGCAATGCCAAACTTGCCTAACAAAGCCCTGACATCCGCTGTGAGATTCCTGACAGCTTCATACCTGTTCTCGGCGGTATGCAGAAGAACAATCTGCTCCATGCTTTGGATCATTGGGTTGGTGTCAAGTTCCAGCTTCTTGCAGGCTGATTCAATTTCATGACGGAGCAGACTGGCTATGAAGGCCACGGCAAATTTGCTATAGATTCCTTCAGTGCTGTGTACCCTGGTGGTGTGACACCCCTCCTGAGACTTCAGTATGGCATACTGAGTCTCGGAGCTGTCCCGCATTTTATACAGCCTGCTGGCCTCAGATGGGGATATTCCTTCTGACACAGCCAGAGAGAAATATCCGTTGCCGGCCATGGCGCTGTCCCAGCTGTCATAATTGACGGATACTTTCTCATTGCCTTCTCCTTCAATTGACAGGTACCTCTGCATCTTCTTGTCTATGGCGCATGCTGAGCCGCAGGCGATGGCTGCCTTTATTTTCCGAAGCTCTGCCTGAATTTTCCGGATGAGTCTCACAGACCTGATGCTTCCGCAGGCGCCGTCAAAGTACAGGCAGATGCCGGAGGTTCGCTCATATATACCAAACAGCCTTTTAACGTCTGAAATTCCGAACAGAGTGTCGTTTTCAATGATGTATTCTGATTTCCAGCGAATGGTTTCCATGTGCTCTTTCAGCATCTCGGTATGACCATAGGTATCGCCTGGAAGCATTACCACATATTTCCATTTGTATTTTTCAATTGTTTTGAAAACAGGTTCCACGGCAAAGCCGCGATCCAGTATAACTCCCTCAATTTCAATCCCGCAGGTTCCGAGGAATACTGCAATTTTCTGAAAGGCCTGACTGTCCGGCACGCTGCCTTCGTAGACGAACCAGGTAACAGGCTGACCGGTGCTGGCATCCACCGCGTACATATACCCGACTATGGTCTTGTTCTTGTTATGGGATTTGGGGAACCCATGCTTTGCAAGGAAACTGCTCCGGGCCTCGCAGTCATTGTTTGAGCCGTCTACAGCAAGCCAGACCTTCTTAAGGCCGTTGCTTTTAAGCCGCTGAAGCCACTTTATCCGGAACTGATGATGATTATCTTCGTTCACCTTCTTTGCAAAGAAATCAGAATACCAGTTGTCAGAATGAACCTTGTCGCAGAACAGCACTTCTTTGTCCATGGCATGCTCGAATATCTGAGTCACCCCGCTGCGGCAAAGAATGAAAAACATCGCGTAATCCAGAAGGCTGTTTGCGTAAAGCGGCCCGTAAACAGCCCTCAAATCCTCATACAGTCCGGTTTGCGCAGTTATCCCAAGAGTCAGCGCATAGAGACCGATTGACATCTCATGATGCGGTATTTTCTGATCAGGGTAAGCCTGACTGTACAAATCCCGGTATTTCTCTTTGAAATACTGATTCGGAACCATCCGTTCATTACCCGGAGCGCTCACGGTCATATAGCCTATTGTTCTTTTGCGAACCCGGCCGTCAG
>CACYPY010000179.1 GCA_902776415.1 uncultured Ruminobacter sp. | reverse complement strand
ACACCGCGCTTTGACAGTGGTCAAAACAAGTCTTTGTTACATTCAATACTACCACATTTTTGAAAAATGAACCCATTAAAAAGAAGAATATTACCTGGGTCGCCGATCTTGATCACAAAAAACAAAATTGCAGTAAATCCTTAAAAATAGTTAGACACGTTTTTCAGGCATTAATTTTTGTTTCGTCAGTTTACGCATTTTCCTGATTTTTATTCAGGCTTTAATCAGAATATTTATCTTAGAAGTTATGATTTTTTTGTGATATTTAACAATGTAACAGGTTACATATTCTGACAAATGAGACTTTTATCCGATTATAATCAAAACACCCGTGCCATAATTTACAAAGTATTAAGCCGTTTCCAATGCATCCGGACAGTTCTTCGGACATATGCCATTTTTTAATTGTACCGGCTGTAATTGATGACTTCACCAAAACTCCGGAAAGCGGTTCGTTTTTCACCGGAAACACCGTATCCTCATTGTAAGCGATGATTTAAGCATCTGTCAGAATGAGAGCCCTGAGGCCGCCAGGAACTTTGGAACAGGTCACCGTTATTGGAGAATCGGCTTTTTTTAAATCATCAAACAAACAGAAGAGACAGAAAATGAAGGATACCGACATTCTTGTGTGCGCTCTCGGAAACGCCTCGTACCTCTCAGCCACTTATGATTTCATTGATGACTGCCCGAACGTTTCCGCCGCCCCGTCAGCAGCGGCTCCGGACGCCAGTAAAATTCACGAGCCTCCCGAGGCCTTCAGTTTTTCCGGAAGTGCTGTGATGTCCCGGCTTATCGCACAGAAGTATCGCCCGGACATCGTGGTTTTCACGGGAACCATTCAAAGCAACTGGAGATGCACCGGAAACTATCTCAAACAGGGGTTTCGGAACTCGGCATCACAGTCCGTGATACCGGATACACCTCTGTTCTCCGAGGACCCGAAGGCAGCCGAGTCCGAAGCTCTGAAATACTTTCCGGACGAATCTTCATCCGAAGAGGATCTGGGGAAACTGGCTGACGCCCTCAACCGGGAGCTGAACGGCAGACTTGCAGTAAAATTCATCGTCATCCCCAGATACCTGGATACCGAACAGGATAAGTCAAAGTTCATCCGAAATATCAAGGAACAGGTAATCGGGGAAGCTGACAGCAAAAGCAAACTCAGATTCCACATCGACATGAGCAACGGACTTCGTTTCCTTTCGGTACTGACATTCCTCTCTTTTGAATGTCTGAGACTTTTGGGAGGTTCCCGGATTTCCATAAAGAATATCTTCTGCTCTGAAATTACAGAACCACCCCGCGAAATCAAACAGAAAGATAGTTTTACCTTAAGGCTCAGAAGTCTCTGTAACCTTGCGGAACATAATGCCGAAGCAAAAGCCAGTCTGAACACCCTCACGGAGCTTGCCCGGACTCTTGACAGCCTGGCTGAAAAACTCCCGGCAAAAAAAAGCAGTGCTCCTCCTAAAAAATTCAACATGCGGAATCTGTCCCTGTGCGACGATCTCTTCAAAAAAACCGAAAAGCTGGGAACCTTCCGTTATTCCGGAGAGCTGTCGAACCTGTACCCCCTTCTCTCCGCTCCCCGGGCAGGCGCACTCGCCGAAGAGGGGGTTTACTGGGAAAGTCTCGGATTTTACGGCCGGGCCCGGGAACTGTTCGAAGATTTTCGGAAAGCCGTGGCCAACGAACAGCCGGATCTCAGACGTCTTATCTCGGAAAGACTGTCATGGTGCAGCGAGAAAGAGCCTGATCTGAAAAAACTGGTAAAAATGTACTATGACGTCAACGATTATCTCCATGCCTCGCTCACCACAGTCCGATTCCTGGAGGACAGCGCGGATCAGATCCGGAGGAACCGCATCAAGGCAGCACTTAACTCCGTCAATCATCTCAACAGTTCTGAAAAACGCAGCTCCCGCTTCCTGAAAAGCATCAGGGAATGTATTTCCGATCTGGTACCGGAAGACGAAACACCGGATTCCGACAGCAGCCCCGGCACCCTGATATCCTTTGTGGGCAGGGACAGC
>CACYPY010000178.1 GCA_902776415.1 uncultured Ruminobacter sp. | reverse complement strand
CTTCTACGTTACGGACGACCGCCTTTCCGGGGTTCCGGATCTGCACCGCTATGTCATCATGTATGTTTATGGCCGGTTTATTATCAGGGAGGTTTAGGAGGGTAACCAGATTCTGTTTTGCGTTATGCCGTGAGGGAGCGCAGGGGCACTGACACCACTCATGGCAAATTCCTCCGGTGGTACTCTCTGCTGGTTCTGAGATTTTGCGATGTGTTTTTTCTGACCGGTTCCTGCATCAGACAGGAATCAGGGATGTTATTGCCGCGATCCCCTATAACAACAAGGATACCCTGCATGCGCTGGTGGATTTTTATATCCTGTTGTGTAATGACAACCTTTATCTGAGTTATACCGAATTCGGTATAACAGCGATAACAGCTGTCAGTTCTCAAAATTTACCTGTTTCCTTGTCAGAAACGGCCGGATCGCCATTACAATTGCATCAGTTAAAAGCGGCGGCGGAGTTATTTAAAGCCGGTACGGAAGAGAGGTATTTCGGGGTGAAGGTGTTTCAGGCGGTGGGCGTCCGAAAATCCGGCAAGACCACTACCGTAGAAAATCTGGTACGGCTTCTTAAGAAAGATGGTCTTCGTGTCGGTACGGTAAAGTGCATCAACTGTCCCATGTTTGCCATTGAGGAAGGCCGGGATTCCAATACCGAGCGGCATCGCCGGGCCGGAGCCGACGTGGTGGTGGCCTTCGGCAGAAACGAAACGGATTTCATATATCCCGGGAAGCAGGATCTGAATGATATTCTGGAGACTCTCTCCGGAGACGGTCTGGATTATTGCATCGTGGAGGGCGGATATGAGTATGATCTGCCCCGGATTGTGTGTTTCAGAAACCCTGACGAGATTTCCGACCGCATTACCGGAAAAACCTTTGCTCTTTCGGGAGCCGGAACCGACGGGGCGGGATCGGGGATTCCTCCCGGGACTCTTACGTCGGGATTTCCGGCCCTGAGTGCCCTGACGCATTCCCGGGAGCTTCTGGATCTTGTCCTCTCCCGGGTACCGGACCTTGTTCTTCCGGTCCCCGGAATTCCGCGTCCCTCATCATGCCGGAGCTTTTGCCGGGGGTGTGCGGGACATTCCGGACGCACGACAGTTAAGAAAGAGGTATATCTCGAAATGAACGGCAGTTTAAGCAGCCATGGCGGAGAAGGATTTATCCGCTTTGTTTCGGTAAGCGAAAAGCGCGGTATTCCCAAAAAAACGGTTCCCGAAGCAGTGCTCAGGCCTGACTGGGGGATTGTTGACGATGCCCACGCCGGAAACTGGCACCGGCAGGTAAGCCTCCTTTCGCAGGAAAGTATCACGGCCTTTACAAAGCGGGGGGCCCGGGTAAATCCCGGTGATTTCGGAGAAAACCTGATTGTTTCGGGAATTGATTTTAAACGTCTTGCCCCGGGAATCAGGATTCAGGCGGGTGAGGGAATTCTGGAAATTACCCAGATCGGGAAGGAGTGCCACAGCCACTGTGCCATTTTCCGGCAGATCGGAGACTGCATCATGCCCCGGGAGGGAGTTTTTGCGAGAGTTGTTTCCGGAGGAATCATAAAGCCCGGGGATCGGGTTTCAATTCTTGAAGAGGCTGTATCCGCTTCGGAAACTGCAACCGACACTGAAAGCAACGTATTGCCAGGGGGGGCGGCTTCTGCTTCTGCTCCTGCTCCCTTCAGGGCGGCGGTAGTCACGCTGAGCGACCGTGGTTTTCGGGGGGAGTGCCGGGACGAAAGCGGCCCCTTTATTGCCGAAAAACTTGCCGCCGCCGGGTACGATATTCTGGAAACGGTGCTGCTTAGGCCACACTGGCGGTGGCTACCAGGAACGCCCCGGGCATTGCGGAGGCAATTCGGGCAGAATCTCTGAAGATCACCAGAAGAGCAATGCTTTCCAGAGCGGTATCTGTTATCAGAAACCGGACTCTTATAGTAAACCTCCCGGGAAGCAGGAAGGCTGTGGAGGAATGTCTTAACGTTATTATGAGCGAGCTTCGGCACGGTCTTGGAATTCTCCTGGGGCGGGACGGGGACTGTGGCCGGCATTAGTCGGGTTTTGAAATTCGGAGTTGAAATGGAACTTTTAATCGGGAATGAAATTCACGGAAAATCGGCAGGTCTGAAGATGCCCCGTTTCCTCAGGGCGGTACTGACGATGCTGATGGCGGGGGCCATGGCCGGTCTTTCCGGCTGCGGGGACAGCGGAAAGTCTGAAGCTGATTCCGGCAGTGCCGCCGCGCCGGAGAAAAAGGATACCAGACTTACGGTTTTTGCGGCTGCCTCCCTTACGGAAACCCTGACCGAAATCGGGAAAAACTATGAAAAGCTGCATCCCGGAGTCAGAGTGGTGTTCAGTTTTGATTCCTCGGGGACTCTCAGGACCCAGATTGCCGAAGGAGCCCGGTGCGATGTTTTTGTTTCCGCTTCTCCGAAGCAGATGGATTCCCTGGATATCAGGACGGGGGATGATAAGAATCCCAAACGGCTGGACTACATTCAGGGGGATACCAGGTTCAATCTTCTGGAGAACAAGGTAACTCTGGCGGTTCCGAAGGGCAACCCGAAGGAGCTGAAAAGCTTTGACGACCTGGCTGCGAAGCTTCGGGAGGGACAGGTGTTTCTGGCCATCGGTAATTCCGATGTGCCCGTGGGACAGTATACGCTCCGTATTTTTGATTACTACCATCTGGAGGTGAAGGATCTCTATGCCCGGAAATCGCTTACCCTGGGCAGCAACGTCAAGGAGGTCACCTCCCAGGTTTCCGAGGGAACGGTGGATGCCGGGATAGTCTATGCCACCGATGCCCATTCTGCAGGACTTGCGGTGGTGGATACCGCTACCCGTGAAATGGCGGGACAGGTTATCTATCCTGCGGCGGCACTTAAGAATTCGGAAAACCCCGGGGAGGCCAGAGCCTTTCTGGATTACCTGAAAACTCCCGAATCCGGCACTGTCTTCGAGAGCGTGGGCTTTACCGTTATCGGGAAATAGCGGAAAGCAGCTGACCGGAACAGGAAAAAGGACGTCGATATGGAGCAGACACTGGATCTTTATCCATTGTACAATTCAGTGCGCGTTGCCCTGATTGCGACTGCGGTTATTTTTTTTGCCGGCATCGGAACCGCATATTACGTTTCCCGGCTTCCGAGAATGCTGAAGGGACTTCTGGATGTGGTACTGACCATCCCGCTGGTGCTCCCGCCCACCGTTATCGGCTACCTGCTTTTGCGGATCCTGGGGCCGCACCGTCCGGTGGGAGCATTTTTTCTGGAGCATTTTGATCTGAGACTGACCATGACCTGGTGGTCGGCGGTTTTTGCCACCGCGGCGGTCGCATTTCCTCTGATGTACCGTACCTGTCGCGGTGCCTTTGAGTCCTTTGATGAGAATATCGGCAATGCAGCCCGCACTCTGGGGCTCAGCGATACCCGGATCTTCTGGCGGATTCGGATTCCGGTATGCCGGCAGGGGATTATTGCCGGGGTGGTGCTGTCTTTTGCCAGAGCCCTGGGGGAATACGGTGCCACCAGCATGATTACGGGGTACACGCCCGGAGAGACGGCCACCATTTCCACTACTGTCTATCAGCTCTGGCGCACGGAAAACGATGATCTGGCGGTGAAATGGGTGCTGATAAACCTGATGATTTCCTTTGCTGTGCTACTCCTGATAAATCTTTTGGAAAGAAAAAGGAAGAAGTAGGTTCTTTTGGTCTGTAAATGATTTTGCGGGAATCATTAAGTGTCGTTATACGCTGATTTTGAAAAGAAACTGGACAGCTTTACCCTGAAGGTATCGTTTTCCGTGACTGACGGAGTGCTGGCGCTTCTGGGGGCCTCCGGTTCCGGAAAAAGCATGACCATGCAGTGCATCTCCGGTGTCAGAAAGCCGGATCGCGGACGGATTGCGATTAATGACCGGACGGTGTTTGATCGTGAGAGGCGCATAAACC
>CACYPY010000177.1 GCA_902776415.1 uncultured Ruminobacter sp. | reverse complement strand
CGGACACCTGCCGTTTCAGGAGGACGGAGTTCCCTCCGAGGATGCGGCACTCATCACTTCCGTAAAGGGCCTGGAGTTCCCCGAAGGGTTCCCGGAGGACCTCCGGAAGCTCATTCTCGGGCTTACCTACAACGATATCTCCCGCCGGAACGAGAAGGACAATCCCAACCGCCGCTGGGGCTATGACGAGGTAAGGAGGTGGCTTTCGGGTGAGGAGCTTCCGGTTCCGGGAGAGACCGTCTCTCCCGAAACCGGCGCTGTAAAGCGGTTTCTTCCCTACACCATGGGCGGCAGAAGATATGAGGACGAGAGCGAGCTTCTCCGGGAGCTTCTGAAAAATCCCGACCTGGGACTCCGGGAGCTGGGCCGCGGTCTCCTGACCCGCCATTACGAGTATTTTCATGAAACAAAGGCGGCCCTGTGCCGCCATTACGAGTATTTTCATGAAACAAAGGCGGCCCTGTGTCGCGGGGCAGAGGCTTCTCTCGGTAATGACTGGGGAGAGAATATCACCACCTTTATGACTCTGGTCTGCCGGCTTTTTCCGGAGAGACCTGTGCCGCTTTGTTTCGGGGATGAAGTCTTTGACAGTCCCGGGGAACTGGCCGCTTTCTTTTTTGAAAGAATTGTCGCTTTCAGCGGCAGGGCGGCGACTGATGCTTCGTTACCCCCGAAGGATATGGTGCTGGCCGCCTGTCCGGAATATCTGACGCTTCTTGATTACCTGATTGCCAATGATTTTTGGAGCTTCTATGCCCTGGAAATTATGGAAAGCCCGCAGCTTTCGGAACTCCTTCATAAGACCTGTGAGGTGCTTAAGAACACAGGCATGTCCGGCACCGGGAGAGTTCTCCTGTTTTTGACTCAGCTCTGTCCTTCGTGCCGGAAAATAGTGTGCGGCGGCCGGGTGTTTTCCGACGAGCGGGAATTCGGCTCGGCAGTGACCGATGCCTGTAATTCCGGCCAGGATGGAGAAAGGTTCCTGTTTCTGGCTCTGGACTGCGTGAACAGCGGTTATCTTGAAGTATTCCTCAGGTTATGCTGTTCTGAGAATTCCGGGAGTGTTCAGAAGATCAGAAGCGTTAGGGAAAAACTGACCGGCTCTGTTTTCTGGGAGGTGCCCGAAGTCTGGAGGGGTCTCTGTATCGGCTACGTCCTCTCCGGGGAATTCCGGTTTTCGGAAGGGGATTTTTCCTGTTCCGGTGCGGACGATTTTTTCAGGAAGATTTCGGAACTCCGGGTAACCGATCCTCAGAAATACATAGACCTGGCATGCTCCCTGAAGGCGCCGTTCCGGGTCATGAAAACCTTTCTTCTGAATCCCGGGCATCAGACCATGCTGGATCGGCTTATGGCTGACAGCATCAGTGCCAGGTTCGGGGAAGACGAGTATTTCTTCCGGAATGCCACGGATTTTCGGATGTTTGCCGACCGTCTGGCCGCGGAAGGAAAACTGCATGAGCTTCGGGCACTTGACGAGAAGTACTGTACAGCCCTGGGGCTTCTGGATCTCAGATACTGGAAATCCGGATGCCGGGAGCTCCTGAAACATCATCTTAAAGGGAAACGCGAGAGTATTCTCCGGTACCTGTTCGGAAAGCTTAAAAATCTGACGGGCGTCCGGAGCGACCGCAATACCGGCTTTATCGCCACGGAATTCGGGATCATAAATCCGATAGCAAGGCGGGAGTATTTGTCCCCGGTCCTGGACCCCGGCGAATATGTTTCCTTCGGAACCTGGACGCTTCATGCAGATTCTGATCGCCGATCAGATATCCTCTGGATTGTTCTTGATCTCAGGGAGCATTATGCGCTGCTCCTGGCATTGCCGGGACTTTGCTGCCGGAGTTTTCGGGAGGACGGTGGCCAGCCTTCCTGGGAGGAAAGTGACCTTCGGCGCTGGCTTAATACGGAATTTCTGAATGAAGCCTTTACGGAGGAGGAACGGAAGTGGATTTACCGGGGATCCGCCGATACCGATACCGTGTTCTGTCTGAGCCGGAAGGAAACCAGCCTGATCCCGCCTGTGGCAATCAGCCTGACCCCCCCTCTGGAAAATCGCCGGCAATATTATCCTGTAAACCGGAAATTGTGCATTCCCAGCCCCCGGGCTCTTAAGGACAACCCCTTCCGCTGTGCGGGAAATGACGTACCGTCTCCCTGGTGGCTTCGGACCCAGGGTCCGAAACCGGGAATGGCCTGGACGGTCTGGGTCGACGGCAGTTTCAGAGTGATCCCCTCAGGACAGTCCGGAATTCTGGTACGGCCTGCCATCCGGCTTGCCCTGTAGTCACGGAGTCCGAGTCGGCCGGGCTTCCATGAGAATTCTGAAAATCGGAGAACCGAATCATGACAGAAACGGCAATAAACAGCGATTTTCTTAACAAGTTCAGCAAAACGGTGGTAAATCGCGTGAAGGAGGATATTCCGGACCTCACCGGAAAAGTCCTGGACGGTTTTTTTGCGGAAAGAAAGCTGGACGTTACTTCAGGAGAGGCCGATCTTTATCTTTGCTCGCGCATTTCCCCGGATCTCTCTTCCGGATCTGATTCCCGGGAGGGCGAGCCGGATTCGGGAGTTTCTTCCGGCACCGGTTCCTTT
>CACYPY010000176.1 GCA_902776415.1 uncultured Ruminobacter sp. | reverse complement strand
ACATATTTCATGACCAGGTATCCTTTTCTGGTGACCTGCGTCAGAATCATCCCGCTCTTATGCGGGGGTATCGGTTTTTTTACCTTATACTCTCATGAATGACAGGTAACGGAAATCCGGGCCGGCAGATCTTTAATCTGCCCTTCAACATTCCCTTACCAGATGCCGGATTAACTGATATGGAGAGATTTCATGGAAGCTGACAAGAATATGTATGACGCCGTGATTATCGGAGGCGGACCTGCCGGTCTTTCGGCCGCGCTTTATGTGGCCAGAGCAAAGTATCGGGTTCTGGTGGTGGAAAAGGCGGAAATCGGAGGACAGATCACCATCACCTCCGAGGTGGTGAATTATCCAGGAGTGGAACGTGCCTCCGGCCGTGCCCTGACAGCGGTAATGAGAAAGCAGGCTCTGAGTTTCGGCGCGGAATTTCTGTCCGCCGAGGTTACGGGATTTTCCTGCGATGCCGATATCAAAACGGTGCGTACCACCCGGGGAGAATTCCGGACTCTCGGGATTATTGTGGCTACCGGAGCCAATCCCCGTCGCATCGGTTTTGCCGGTGAACAGGAATTTCAGGGCCGCGGTGTGGCCTACTGCGCCACCTGTGACGGTGAATTTTTTACCGGGAAGGAGGTTCTGGTGGTGGGTGGCGGTTTTGCCGCTGTCGAGGAGAGTATGTTCCTGACCAGATACGCCAGCCATATAACCATCCTGGTACGTAAGGACTCATTTTCCTGTGCCAAATCCGTATCTGACCATCTCAAATCCTTCAAAAATATCACGGTGCTTTTTAACACTGAGCTTCAGGAGGTTTCCGGTTCGGGACTGGTGGAAAAGGCCGTGCTTAAAAACAATGTTACCGGAGAAACCCGGGAGTTCCGGGCCGGGGACGGTGGAAATTTCGGGGTGTTTGTCTTTGCCGGATACGTTCCGGCTACCGGGTGGCTGCCTACGGAGATCGCCAGAGACGAAGCCGGCTATGTCATTACTGACGGGAACCGCAAAACCAGCGTTGACGGCGTCTATGCCGCGGGAGATCTCTGCGTAAAGAATCTCAGGCAGGTGGTAACAGCGGTGGCGGACGGTGCCATTGCGGCCACCTCTCTCGAAAAGTCCGCTCAGGAACTGCATCAGAAGTATGATATTCAGGACCTTACCGTGTTTAACGAGAACGCCCCGAAGCCGGAAGCCGCCCCGGCAAGGGAGACTCTTTCGGGAGCTGCCTCCGGTGACGGTTCCGGGGATGCGGACACCGGGACGCCGGGAGCCCTTCTTGCTCCTGAAATCAGAACTCAGCTCAGAGGAGTGTTCGGGAAACTGACCTCAAAGGTTTCTGTGCGTCTCTGGCCGGACGGAAGCGCACTTTCCGAAGCCATGAAGTCTTTCCTGGAGGAACTTCGGGGCCTTTCGGACAATGTGGTTCCCGAAATCGCTGCAGATCCGGCGCCGGACGGACTCCTCCTCCCGTCCTTCGAGATCGCCGGCGAGCACAGTCAGAATTCCAATATTCATTTCCACGGGGTACCGGGAGGGCATGAGCTTAATTCCTTTGTGATTGCGATATATAACACGGGAAGTGCCGGACAGGCTTTGGACGAGTCGGTTAAGGCAGCCATTCTTGCGGTGGATCATCCGGTAATCATCAGGGTGATGGTATCCCTGTCGTGCACCATGTGTCCTGAGACGGTGATGTCGGCGCAGCGGGCGGCTTCCCTGAATCCCCTTATCCGTGCCGAAATGATTGACCTCGCGCACTTCCCGGATCTGAAGAACCGGTACAGCGTGATGAGCGTGCCCTGCACGGTCATCACCGGAACGGACGGAGAAATGAAACCGGTGTTCGGGAAGAAGAACCTTGCGGAGATCGCGGAGCTTCTGAGGACCGCCTGAACCCAAGCCCCCTGAAGTGCCCGTTCCTTCCGGAATCCTTCCCATTGTGCAGGGGGAGTTATAGCTTCCCCTGAAACTGCACGTGTAGTGCCGCATACGGAGGTTCAAAACGAAATCATGAAAGTTCTGCTTCTTGCCCTTTCACGTATACTTTCCAGAAGATGCCCTGCGCATTCTGCTACGGCTTTTCTTTGACTTTGGATATACCGCTCCCGGTTCTTCTGTTGAGAATATCCCTGACAGACAGAGTTTTTGAAGTTCAGGCGCTTCTGTTTATGAATCTTAGGATAGTAATCGGATCCATGCAATGAAACCTGGCAGTCTGTCAGTTAATCATTTGTGAAA
>CACYPY010000175.1 GCA_902776415.1 uncultured Ruminobacter sp. | reverse complement strand
TTTCACGGATCCCGCCGTTCGGAGCGGCGTGGTTCATGTTACCGACAAATACGGGGATCACGGCATAGTGGGCTGCTATGCGGTCAGGGATAACCGTCTCCTGCAGTTTGTTTTTTCCTGCCGGATTCTGGGAATGGGGGTGGAGCAGTATGTCTATCAGGAGCTGGGCTGGCCGGATATTACCGTAGTCGGGGAGGTGGCTTCCAAGCTTACCAAAGGCGAATCCATTTTCTACATTAATGTTTCCGGAAATGCTCAGAAGGAACATAATACTTCGACGGGAGTGGCAGAAAAATCGTCTTCAAAGCTTCTGGTTTACGGCCATTGTCCGTTGCGTCCCGTATGGTCCTATCTGGAAAACAAATTTACTGGAGCCGTATTCCATCTGATTAACCCTATGCCGCCAGTTTGTAATTTAGGACTCATGTTTCATTCCGAGCCTTCGCAGCTGGAAAAGTATCTGAATCTTGCTAATACTCTGAATCTTAATACCTTTGACAGTAATTTGCTGACAGGAAAGGTGGATTATCTTCTGCTATCCTTCATAAATGAGTTTACCTGCTATAAATACGTTTTCAGGGAGGATTACAGGAAGTACTTCTATTCTTCGAAGATTCAAAATTTTGACAGTTCTCTCACCGAAACCAAAATCTCCCCGGATGATCTCTACAATGAGATGGCAGCACTGGCAGCAGGTCTCGCTAAATCGACGGTCATATTTATTCTTACTGCTCCGGAAGTGGTGTTTAGCATCAGAGGCAAGGATGCTGACTATGAGGAACGTATTAAATCTAACCTGATTGCCGAGAAACTGGCGGCACAGTATCCGAACATCAGACTTATTGATATCAGGAAATATGCCCGTTATGAATCTGATTTTTTTGAAAAGGTGGCCAATCATTATAACCGGGAAATCGGTTATGCCTGTGCCAAAGAGATATTGGATGAGGTTTTCGGAGGCACAGCGGATAACACTCAGAATGGTACTTCCGATAAAGCTCTTACAATCCCTGCCAATGCCGTAAGTGGTACAGTCAGAAATAATCTCGGCTGCCGTATCGGATATACCATGTTTATACGTAATTCCGAGTTACACTTTGCCCTGGACTGTTCGGAACTTCATGATGTGAGCTTCGATTTCAGAGTTTTCTGTAATCGGTATGAAGTATGCGACATTAATTCGGACAAAAACACTTTTATCATGAATGTATCAGCTCCTGGGGTATACTACATTCACGGCAATATCCTGAGGAGCAATGAAAGTGTCTGTTTCTTTGCCAGCGGAAAGATCAACTATTCTCAGTTCAATTACATTCAGTATATTGATCCTGCTGCGCCAAACTACGATTTTTGCATAAACAGCATAGATCAGTTCCTGAATGGCAATACCAAGGCCAAGGCTGTGTACAGCAGAATGATTCAGCAGATTCTGGCTCTGGTTGCCCGTGGTGTCAGTCTTGGGAGTTATTTTGAGGATCTAAAAATCGGGGAGATCAGCGTATTTTTTGATGACCGGGATGTGGGACATGCTCTTCTTGCCAGTCTGAGCATGTCTGGCATTGCTGTAAAACAGGTATTCACCACAGATAACATTACCTCGTTACATATTCCGGCTCTGTCCAAACGAGTGAAGATTTCCGGTATAAACGATTCTTTGGAACTGAATCGCTGTGATACCCTGCTAATATGTCCGGTTCATTATCAGCGACCATATGTGAACAAGCTGACCAGAACCGGTGCCAAATGTCATTATCTGGAGTACATTCTTTCCGTGTTAATGACCAAAACCTTCTTCCCGAAACTGGACTGCGGTATGGTTATTGCCGTCCAGATCTGCGGTTATATCCCTCATTTCTTTGCAATAAAACAGGAAGAGGCGATTCTTCTTCAGGAAAGAAAGCATTATACCTTCACCAATGCCCGGGCACGTCAGTTGCTTTCCCGTAATAATCTGGCACCTTTTGCAGACTATATCAGGAATTCCAATATCCTCAAGCTTGTGGAAACCCTGAGAAATCCGGATACTGTTGATATTGGAGAGCATCAGATATTAAGGGATTGTCAGGGCAAATACCTTAATATTGAGAACGGCTTCCGGAAAACGGTTGGAACACCGTCAGAATATACCGGAACCATTTATATTGTGGGTAACTGTCTCAGCTTCGGGGCCGGCTGCAGTGATGACGAGACTATTGCTTCCTGCCTGCAAAAGATAATCTCTCTGCCGTACCGGGTGGTGAACTATTCGAATTTTGTATGG
>CACYPY010000174.1 GCA_902776415.1 uncultured Ruminobacter sp. | reverse complement strand
TATTTATATACTCAGGCAAATGGTGAAAGAACAAGTTGAATCAGCATGTCAACCGCTTAAGACCAGATAACATAAGACCAGATAACATTAGAGAGAACAACAAATAACAACCAATGGAGAAAAATATAGAAAAGTATGAAACCCCCTGGATAGAAATAGTCGAGTTCGAATCAGAAGTAGTCAGCGCCAGCCCATACTGTTCTTCTGGGATTGAAACAGTTGAAACGCCGGAGATAGTCATTTCTTGAAATTCTGCTCAATTTTATTTAGCTGCAAGCAGCAGGAATCCAACCGAAGCATTGGAAGAGTGCAATATTTATAACTCATGAAAGAGGAACCTTGATGAAGAATAGAAGAACCCTGGCTGCAGTCATCATAGTTGTCATGATTTTCCTGACTATCCTGCTGGTACGTGTGTTCCTTCACCATTCTGACGATGGTACGGGGTCATCTTCCTCTGAACCGGCAAAAACAGAAGAGCAGAGTACCACTGGTGACTCCGAATTCGGGAATAGAGACAACTGGGCGGAAACACAGGCAGTGGAAATCGGACCGGAGTCCTCTGTGTCCCCCGATGATGAAGCGAGCGCAAACGCTAATGCGAATACCGATGAGAATACAGACGCCGGTTCCAATCCTGATACAGGATCAGGAGACAGTGCCGGTAATGATTCCAATAATGTTCCCGGTTCCAGTAAAGATCCCTTCAGCGGAACGGAAACAGAGAGGACCGGCGGGACAAATGCCGGTAACAGCAAAAAATCAGATTCCTCCGGCTCCGGCACTGCCAGCGGGACTGAGACTGACGCGGACCCCGATGCAGGTTCACAGCCAGGTACCGGGTCGGATCTGAATGAAGGCACTGGTTTTGAGGGCGGCAGCGGCAGAAAAACGAGCACGGATTCCGGAACTGACAGTGATGCGGATTCCGGCACAAATACCGGAAAGGACAAGGGGTCAGGCACAAACAGCGGTTCCGGCTCCGACAGTGGAACCGGCACAGGTAAAAGCTCTGGAACCGGCACGGAAAAGGGCTCTGGAACCGGTGCGGATAAAGGCTCCGGAACCGGTACGGATAAAGAATCTGGAACGAATAATGGTTCCGGCTCCGGCAGGAAGCAGGTTTCCGGTTCCAATGCGGGAGGACCAAATGCTGGTAACGGAACTGGCCGGGATTCCGGTTCCAATGCAGGAGGCTCCAATGCGGGAACAAATAAGGGGACCGGGAATGAATCTGCTGCCCCTGCCGGCAGCGGGAGCGGAAACGAAGCAGTCTCAGTCGGAAACGATAACGGTGAACGTCCTGTTGACCAGGAGGTTCCGGTGGAGCCCGGTGACGACCAATCAAATGTTCCTGCCCATCAGGACGATGAGAATACTGAACAGCCGGATCTGACGCTGCCCGATTTTGGCGAAGGAATCCTTCTGCCCGCAATTCCCATTGACTGAGAATTTGATTAAGAACTCTGGACAAGAGGATTAATATCCAAAAATGTTCGTGGAAGCATCTCCTGCCCGCGCAGTCTTCTAATGGCTCCTGATATTGGATAGTTCCTGCGCGGCGCAGCTTTCGAAGAGGTATTTGGCGCAAAACAGTACATATCCGTCAGCGCCCTTGCTCTCCAGCTCGGCAATCTGGTCTGCCAGATTAGTGCTTTTCAATCTCCACCCGGGATCGCCGGCATTGTAAAAATAATCATCTAAATGGATCTCGCCAAAATAACCATCAGCCCGAAAAAATACAAAGCGCCGCCGTCATGATCAACAGAAATGCCGGCGTCTCTTTTGATGAATTACCTGAAAGCATATTTGCTCCTTTCCGGAACCCTGTCTGCGTCTCCTTTAGCGTAAGAGATCATAAATAGCCGCAATGAATCCTGGAACCGCAGCCTGATCCGTTGTCCTTCGGTCCATTCAACTCAGCAAACCGTACTTAAAGCGCAGTACCCTTCACCGGGATTGTAAATTGGCTCATATCTATGCCCTCCAGTTCCATAAGGGCTTTTTTCCGCATGATTCCTCCGCCGTATCCGGTCAGGCTTCCGTTTGATCCTACTACCCTGTGGCACGGCACGATGATACAGATCGGATTATGGCCGACCGCGCCGCCCACTGCCTGTGCGGACATCTTTTCAATTCCGCGCTCTTTTGCAATTTGATCGGCGATCCATCCATACGTGACCGTCTTCCCATAAGGAATGCCGCACATAATCTCTCCGACACGATTGCGGAAATCTGAACCGACCAGGTGCATTTTGGGAAAGAAACCGGGATCACGGCCG
>CACYPY010000173.1 GCA_902776415.1 uncultured Ruminobacter sp. | reverse complement strand
TTTCACGGATCCCGCCGTTCGGAGCGGCGTGGTTCATGTTACCGACAAATACGGGGATCACGGCATAGTGGGCTGCTATGCGGTCAGGGATAACCGTCTTCTGCAGTTTGTATTTTCCTGCCGGATTCTGGGCATGGGGGTGGAGCAGTATGTCTATCAGGAGCTGGGCTGGCCGGATATTACTGTAGTCGGGGAGGTGGCCTCGAAGCTTGTCAGGGGCGAAACCGTATCCTATATCAATGCCGTTCCGGGAGGGGCGGACGCTGCGGCTTCCCGTGAGGCCGGGGGCGGACAGCGGGAAACTGATGCTTCTGATTCCGCTTCGAAGGCCGGTTTGTTACCGGAACAGAAAATTCCCGGAAGACTTCTGGTTTACGGCTACTGTCCTCTCAGGCCGATATGGTCATATATAGAGCATAAATTTGAGAAGGCAACATTTCATCTGATATCGCCCATGCCTCCGGTATGCAATCTCGGCGTGATGTTTCATACGGAGCGGGCACAGCTCGAGGAGTATCTTAAGGTTGCCAATACCCTGAACCTCAATACTTTTGACAGTGATTTGCAGAATGGAAAAGTCGATTATCTCCTGATATCCTTCATAAACGAGCTGCAATGCTGCAAATACACTTTCAGGAAGGACAGCAGCCGGTATTTTTATTCTTCAAGGATAGAGAATTTTAAAAACAGGAACTGGAAGGAACAAAATGTCTCCCCGGAGGATCTCTATCATGAAATATCGGTACTGGCCTCAGGTCTGGGAAACGCTGTCACCATTTTCATCCTTATTTCTCCGGAGGTGGTATTTGAAAGCAAAGGCCGGAATATTGACTACGAGCAGCGTATCAAGTCCAACCTCATTGCCGAGAAGCTGGCAGCGCAGTATTCGAATATCAGACTTGTTGATATCAGAAAGTATGCCAGGTATGAATCCGATTTTTTTGAAAAGGTTGTCAATCACTACAACCGGGAAATCGGCTATGCCTGTGCCAAAGAGATTACAGAAATGATAACCGGAAGATTTTCCGAAAGCCGGGGTGCCGTAAAAGCTTCCTCCGGAGCGGAAAAGATTCCGACCGGTGCGGGACGACGGGCGGTTAAAAATTCCCTTAACGCCGATATCCGGTACACCGTATACATCAGGAATTCGGAACTGTATTTTGAGGTCAGGTGCGATGAGCTTCAGGGGGTTTCCTTTGCATACCGGGTTTACTGCGATCGTTATGAAGTTTGCCGTGTTAATTCGGATAAGAATTCGCTGACCATGAATCTGTCAGTTCCGGGAGAGTATTCTGTTTCTGCCAGTATTATCAGAAAAGGCCGAAGCATCTGTTCCTTTTCCACCGGAAAAATCAATTACTCGGAATTCAACTACATCCGGTACATTGATCCGGAGGCTCCGAACTATGATTTTTGCATAAACAGCATAGATCAGTTCTGGATGAAGAACTCCAGAAACCGGGAACATTACAGCCGAATCATTCAGCAGCTTCAGGAGCTTTCAGCAAAGGGCGTCAGTATCGGTGATTATTTTAAGGAACACAAAATCAAAAACATCAGCGTCTTCTTTGATAACGGTGACGTGGGACGGGCGCTGATTTCAAATCTGTGCATCTCCGGTATTAAAATCAGGAGCATTTTTACCACGGACAGCGTTAATTCGATCTATGTGCCGGCGCTTTCAAAATCCTTTCAGGTATCTGATATAAATGATGAGCTGCCGCTGAATAAATCCTCTTCCCTGCTTATCTGTCCGGTTCATTATCAGCGTCCGTATGTGAACAAGCTGTCCCGTACCGGTGCCAGATGTCATTATCTGGAATATATTCTTTCCGTTTTAATGACCAGAACATTCTTCCCGAAACTGAACAGTCGCCTGGTTATTGCCGTCCAGACATGCGGCTATATCCCGCATTTCTTTGCGATAAAAAGGGAAGAGGCGATTCTTCTTCAGGAAAAAAAGCATTATACCTTCACCAATGCCCGGGCACGTCAGTTGCTTTCCAGTAATAATCTGGCACCTTTTGCAGACTATATCAGGAATTCCAATATCCCCAAGCTTGTGGAAACCCTGAGAAAACCGGATACTGTTGATATTGGAGATCGCCAGATATTAAGGGATTGTCATGGCAAATACCTTAATATTGAGAACGGCTTCCGGAAAACGGTTGGAACACCGTCAGAATATACCGGAACCATTTATATTGTGGGTAACTGTCTCAGTTTCGGGGCCGGCTGCAGTGATGACGAGACTATTGCTTCCTGCCTGCAAAAGATAATCTCTCTGCCGTACCGGGTGGTGAACTATTCGAATTTTGTATGG
>CACYPY010000172.1 GCA_902776415.1 uncultured Ruminobacter sp. | reverse complement strand
TTCGCCTCCTGTGCGGATCAGCATCACAATGGTGTCGCGTTCGGGCTGGGTGATTTTATCCACCCGCCCGCCGCGAAGCAGTTCATTCAGTTCTCTGGCGGCAAAGCCTGCCGTCAAGCCGTCCATTGGCATCGTATTATTTCTGGGGGGCTTTCCGATCGCCCCCCAGTCCCCCTTCGGTCAGCATATACTTGAGTTGATTTGTACAAGGGGCTTTCCTGCCCAGGGCTTCCGCCCGTTTTCCACTGAAAACTGTCCACCGGACAGTTTTCCGGGCGTTTCGAACCCCTCCAAACCTCCTTCGGTTATCGTGTGTTAGTGAATATGGTGTTTATTTTATTTTTTCGTGGAGCAGGGGAGAGAGGGGTTTGTAGATCAGGAAGGTGATGACGGTCAGTACCGCGCCTTTAATCAGGTTGAACGGCACGGTATACGGAATGATGTATTCCCCTCCGTTCCGGAGACCGTAGGCGGGGAAGAGAATGTAGAGATTCGCCAGAACGGCGGCGCCTGTCATCACAAAGATCCCGATGATCATTCCGATCAGTGCGGTTGCCCGGGTCTTCTTTTTGAAATAGACCAACACGGCGGGAGCAAAGAAAGCGAACAGTGCAATGAAATCAGCCAGCTGGCCGATCCAGCCGCCGCTCGGATGCACCAGCAGGCCGACCAGATCCTTGATGAGCAGCGTCAGCACGCCGGCGGGGAATCCCATGGAGAAACCGGCCAGCATCACGGCCAGGCCGCTCGGATCCAGCTTGTAGAACGGGGCTCCGGGCAGGATGACGAATTCGACCATGGACAGGGCAACCCCGACAGCAGCCAGGATTCCGATCCGGGTCAGTTTCGCGGTGGAAAAGGTTTTCGATTGTGTCTGTGCGGTCATAAAAAGCCCTCCTTCAAAATGCGCGCGCCCCTCAAAGCAGCTTCACTTTGAGGGGCGGAGAGCAATGCGCTTCTGCGCTTTATTCACTCTGATCCGTTCTTCTCTCATCCAGACTGTACTGTCGGCCCCGGAATCCAACCGGGTCGGCTGAGCAGAGCTCAGTTCGCGGGCTTTACCGCCGGTAGGGAATTACACCCATCCCCGAAGAAGCTTTAAGCGGTACGCAAGGTACGGGGTTATTATAGGGAGTTTTATCAATTACGTCAAGGTTGTCTGAAGAACTCCGGCAGGGCGTTGAAAATATACCGCCGGATATCCGGATAATCGTGAACCCCGCCTTTCAGAACACTGTAATGCGTGTTCTTCCCGAAGACAAAGACATGCCTGAATTCCTTCATGGCCTGCATCTGCGGATCCAGGTTGGGGAAGGCGATATCCTCCGAGCCGGTCAGCACATGCAGGTAGAATTCCCGGCCCTGAACCGTGTCACAGATCAGGCCGGCAGTCTGCCTCGGATGCTTGTTGCCGCCGATCTCACCGCAGATCCAGCAGTCCCCGCTCAGGGGCATGAACCAGTGGAAAAGGTCCAGTCCGGCCATCAGGGCATACCATGTGGCCACGGCACCCATGGAGAAGCCGCCGATCCCGCGGTGTCTTCGCTCGGGAACCGTGCGGTAGGACTGATCCACCAGGGGAATAATTTTCTCCATCATAATCGGACCGAAGTCTTTGACGGCTTCCGCGGAATAAGCAATCCCTTTTCCGCTGTATCCCGGCGGATAGTAAGTCGGCGCGACAACAATCAGGGGATCCATATCCCCTTTGTCGATCATGTGGTCGAGCATGTTTTTGAAAAGCCCGTCCTCCGAGAAAAAGGAATAGGGATTTCCGCCGCCGCCGTGCAGCAGGTAAAAGGTGCTGCAGGGCCTGTCACCATCATCGTACCCGAAGGGAAGGTAGACCGCGGCCGGGCTGTAGTCCGGGATCTGCAGTTCCTCCAATCTGCCCCCGTGCGCGCATTCCTTCAGGTATTCTTCAGGAATCGGCCGAATCATCAATAAATCACTCCCGTAAAAAAGTGTATGGTAAAACCGAAACGGTTATGCAGGTTTTTGTTCCGGAACAGTATAGCACAAAGAAGGGAATTTGAACAGAGGAGGAATGTCACAATGGAAGGATGACAGATCATACACGCATCAGAGCGTATCCTGGGATTTGCGGCCGACACCGGCAGGGAATTCCGGAAGGATGGTCAGGCCGTCTGCCTCAAAGCGGGCGATGAAGCCTTCCGAGAAGCCGCGGATCTGTTCCCGGCCCTCAAACCGGCCCCACGGGGCATCCACGGCCGGCGGATTCTCTGAAAACTGACGTTTTTCCCGGAATAATGTTAGAACTTTCTCTGTGCTGCCTTCCGAAATGTACTGTATCATGAGCAGCTCGGGGGAGATGATGGGGGAAATGCCTTT
>CACYPY010000171.1 GCA_902776415.1 uncultured Ruminobacter sp. | reverse complement strand
TTCAACCTAAAAATGGCTGGTAATAACGAGTGAGGCTCAGATCCGTTCCACCGCAGTATGTGCCGAAACTTTTAGTCATACAAATTCGTAGAGCTTAGGAGCTACATCCTGATAGACTTTTCCTCTGCTGATGTTTCAGTACGGGAATTGTTTGATGATATGTCAGATCTGAACTTTTTTTTTCTGAAGCTCCAGCTTAAATACCGGGTGGATCTGGTGAAGCGCCGCTCCCTGATTATTTTTGATGAGGTGCAGCTTTGTCCGCGGGCCCGGCAGGCCATAAAGCATCTTGTGGCAGATCGCCGTTATGATTACCTTGAAACCGGATCTCTGATATCAATCAGGCGAAATGTCAGGGATATTCTGATTCCCAGTGAGGAGAGAAAAATCAGCATGTATCCCATGGATTACGAGGAATTTCTCTGGGCCACGGGTGATACAGCCACCGGAGGACTTCTTCGGGAATGCCTGGCGTCGGGAGTATCTCTGGGGGAAAAGCTCAACAGGGAGCTCATGAAACGATTTCGCATGTATATGCTGACAGGAGGCATGCCTCAGGCGGTAAGCGAGTTTATCAGCTCCAATAATTTCAGAGCTGTGGACATGGTGAAACGGGATATTATCAGTCTTTATGAAGATGATTTTGCCAAAATTGACGCCACGGGACGTATTTCCGCTCTGTTTGACAATATTCCGTCCCGGCTCAGCGGAAATGCCTCCAGATATCAGGTATCCAGTGTTCTTAAAAACAGCCGGGCCGGTGATATTCTGGATCTGATTTTTGAGATGCGCGATTCAAAGGCGGTTCTGGTGTCATACCATGTCAAAGATCCCGGCCCGGGGATGTCCGCATCCCGGGATCTGACGAAATTCAGGCTGTTTCTGGGCGATACCGGACTCTTTGTAACGCTGATGTTCAAAGACAGGGATTTTACTGACAACGTCATTTACGAAAAGCTGCTCAATGACAAGCTTCCGGCCAATCTCGGATATCTTTATGAAAATGCTGCAGCGCAGATGCTGACTGCCGCGGGAAACGAGCTCTTCTACCATACCTTCAGGAACGAGGAGACCGGAGTCAGATACAAAATTGATTTTCTGATAGACAGGGGCAGCAAAATATGTCCTCTGGAGGTGAAATCATCCGGTTATCAGACCCATGCCTCCCTGGACGCATTTGCCGGAAAATACCATTCACGCATTCTGACAAACTATCTGATTTACACCAGGGATATCAGAAGGGAAAGGGAGGTGCAGTACTATCCGATTTACATGCTTCCGTTTCTGTAGCGGCCAGGGAGAATGTCAGGTCATCTCATCTCAATTGCCGGTGTAGCCCTGTCTCCATAAGTAAGGTGCGGGGCGGCAAGTTTTAACCGGCACCGGGGAATGCCGCCCGGTTCCCGCGTACGAGCTTACAGGTACGCCGAACCCCTTTGTTTTAAAGACCTGGCAGGTTTTCTGGGATTTAATGCTGTTATGTTATGTGTTCTTTGAGATTTCGGACAGGAATTCAGGGAATGAGCGGGGAACTCAGTGGGTGCCGGGAGTCAATTGCAGGGCAGGCAAGGAAAGAGTTTCGGGGGCATTCGGCATTTTTTGGTGCAGCCTCAGCGGAACAGGTTGTCTGGTATTGTTCCGGGAAGCGGAATGTTTTTCCGGGCAGGATTTTCCGGAGTGTGCGTGAGAGGCCGATTCCGACGGAAGGGAGGAGGTTTCCGAAGCCGTTTCGCGGCAGTTTGTCAGGCTCTGACTTTTTCCGGCCCCGTGGAGCCCGGGAACCTGAATCGGTACCGGAATGGGAAGGCGGAAGGGAGAGAGAAGACAGGAACAGAAAACCGGAGAAAAGTGGAATAAGGATCCGGAGTCCGGATATGAAAAGAGGGAGTTTTGCTCCCCCTTCGTGTGTCATGTTCCGGATACCCCGGAACCGGAAGTTAATCCTGCTTCGGGATTCTCAGGGTCTGGCCCGGGTAAATCTTGTCCGGATCCTTCAGCATGGGCCTGTTGGCTTCAAAGATGGCGGTGTATTTGGCACCGTTCCCCTTGCCGTACTGGCTTTCGGCGATCTTCCAGAGAGTGTCTCCCTTCTGAACGGTGTAGAACACTGATTCGTCAGCAGCCTGTTCCACGGTCACCGCCCCGGTATCCACCTCGGCGACACCCACCTGGTTCCCCACGGCGAGAGCGGCCTTTTCCAGGGTTTCCTGATCCTTTACGTTGCCTTTGAGGACTGCCTTTTCGCCGTCCATTTCCACGGTAATGCCGCTGGTTTCCAGCCCCAGGGCGTCCATGTTTTCTTTAAGATCGGCAGCCTGGCTTTCCGGCTTCTTGCCGCCGAAGAGTCTTTCGCCGACTCCCTTTACAAAAGATATAAGTCCCATGTTTTTCACTCCTT
>CACYPY010000170.1 GCA_902776415.1 uncultured Ruminobacter sp. | reverse complement strand
GCCTAAGCCACAACAGGCGGATATTTGTGTGCTTAGTGTTTTGGCAATGGCTGGTATTAAACCTGATGATGACTGGAAAAACGTTACCAATAACTGGATTAGAATTCATGACATTATAGCTTTCGTTAATAAGTACTACGGTGCTTCATACGCGGAAAACAGCAGAGAAACATTCCGCAAGCAGGCTATGCACAGGTTTAGAACAGCTGCTCTGATTGAGGATAACGGCAAGGCAACCAACAGTCCGAATTATCGCTATCGAATAACAGATGAAGCATTGAAAGTTCTTAGTTCTATAGGGACAGACAATGAAAAGACCGAACTTGATCGATTCCTTGCTAATCATGACAGGCTGGTCGATATTTATTCTTCAAAGAAAAAAATGACTATGATGCCGGTGAAAATTAATGGTGCTGATTTCAAGTTTTCGACAGGAAAGCATAATGAATTGCAGAAGGCAATAATTGAAGATTTTGCTCCCAGATTTGCCCCAAATTCTGAATGTCTCTACGTGGGAGATACCATAAAAAAAGACCTCGTTAAAAATGTTGGTAAATTAACTGAGTTAGGATTTGAGATAACACTTCACGACAAAATGCCCGATGTGGTTTTGTATAGTGAGGATCGTGATTGGATTTATTTTATCGAATCTGTTACATCAGTAGGTCCGATGGATCCAAAAAGGATAGAGGAAATATCAGAAATGACCAAAAATGTCAAATCCGGAAAAATTTTTGTAACTGCATTTCTTGATTTCTCTACATACAAAAAATTTGCGGAATCCCTGTCCTGGGAAACAGAGGTATGGATAGCAAGTATGCCAGATCATATGATTCATTTAAACGGTGATAAATTTTTGGGCCCCAGATAACTGTATTCTCAAGTGGTATAAATGAGTGGAGAGGCAAATAATAAGACCATTTTTTGCCAGAATAATGACTATCCAAATTGCCCGGCCCCCCTGGCCGGAGAACCTGGACATTGCAAAGGAGTTCCTCCGGGCTAAGGAGGAGGCCATGAAGGAAACCAGATATTCCGCGGGGTGATTTTCCGGAACCTTTTTTTAATCCCGCCCCGGACAAAAATGCCCGGCCGTTTTGGAATTTCTTTCCGAAAACAGCCGGGCCGTCTTTTTCATTTCACCCTGTTTGCAGAGTCAGCCTCAGCCGGCGTTAAGCATGAGCTGACAGGCCTCCGGCAGCACCTTCTTGGGTTTGGGCTGCGGCTTGGGATTCGGCTTTGGCTTCGGTTTCGGATGTTTGAAGCCTTCCAGCCAGGAATCCACCTCCTTTCCGCAGCCGTCTCCCCTGGGCGGTTCGGCCTGGTGCTCGCAGTCCGGAGTTCCCGGAGGACAGGCCAGTCTGATGTGGAGATGGGCGGTGTGTCCCCACCAGGGACGGATCTTTCTCAGCCAGGAGCGATCATCATCGGGATGGGTCTGTTCGCAGGCATATTTCTTTATCGCCGGGCTCACAAAAATGCGCTCCACCCGGTCGTCGCTGGCGGCATACCGGAGCAGGGCGTAGGCATATCCGTCCATGTTCTTGTTGACGCTGAGCAGGTTGTCGTTAACCATGGTAAGTGCCCAGGGCTTTTCCAGCTGTTCTTTGGTAAGACGCTTGTTGTCCTTCAGCATTCGGAACCAGATATCCACATCAAGTCCGATCTGGTGACTGGCATGGCCGCCCTTGAAGGGGCCGCCCCGGGGCATGCTCATGTCCCCCACCAGGATAATCCTTTTTTCGGCCAGCTCATCGCCGTTCATTTTGGCAGCGAGATCGTTGATGTAGCTGATCAGGACGGGATGCCCGTAATAACGTTTGTTCTGGGGACGCAGCACCTGATAGTTGGGGCTTTCAAGCTTGAGAGGCACGGCTCCGGCGATACAGCCGTTGCTGTAGCTCCCGATGGGCCTGGGGACCGGAGCCTCCAGCGGAGTGGTAAAGCTCCCCCAGGAAAGAGTTCCTGCGAGCAGCATTGATGAAAGCAGCATTTTATCTCCTTGATGATTTTGAGATGGTGTCTTCCGGGAGTGTTTTTTCCCGGGATGCCGGACAGCATTCGGATCTGCGAATGTTTTCCGGTTATGCGGAATCCCGGAATTGCGGGACTGTATACTCATGTCCCGATACCGGGGCGCAAAAAAAAATTTATGGTACTTTTCGGATCCGGCAGCGTCAATATCTTTCGGCAGGAATGGCTACATCCCGCACGTTCTTAAGCCGGAACCGCGGATCGTTTTCCAGGTCTCTCTTGATTTTCAGGGGAACGGGATTATAAAATCCGAAGAGAACAGCAATAACCTACAGGACATTATTATGAAAGAAAGGGACAGCGTGGACGAGCGAATGTGACGGCCCTTAAGCCGCATTAAAAACGTGGTCGCCACCGGCCCTGGTAATCAGTTCAAAA
>CACYPY010000169.1 GCA_902776415.1 uncultured Ruminobacter sp. | reverse complement strand
TTTTTCTTCCTTTACTTTCCTTTGGAAAGTGTTATCCTTTACGATAGTATATCCTTTTGATTCAGTTCTGATACAGAATACTGTACCAATCAAAAGACATGTATAAATCATTACCTGCAGCAGGGTTTGCTGCCGGAAAGTTCCGTTTTCCGGAGGCTGTTTCATCTGACGCGCTCCCCGGAAAACCGGACCTGCCATCAAATCAGGGAGTCCTCATGAACAAAAACTGCTACGGCGACAACGAATGTCCGGTGGAAACCGCCCTCCGGGTTATCGGCGGAAAATACAAGGTCGTTATCCTCTATCATCTCCGGGAGAAGTCTCTGCGATTCAGTGAGCTTCAAAAGCTGATCCCCGAAGCCACCGCCAAGACTCTTACGAAGCAGCTCCGGGAGCTGGAGCATGATTTTCTGATTTCCCGCAAGGTCTATGCCGTGATTCCCCCGAAAACCGAATACAGCCTGACTCCTCTCGGAAAAACCCTGCTCCCGGTACTCAGGAACATCTGCGAATGGGGCGGCGAGTATATCAGGGAACGCCACACCCTGGAGCACAATCCCCAGCGGAAGCTTATTGTCTCCGAGGATATCCCGAACGAAGGCAGCGGTTTCGGGAACTGATTTTTTTGGAAACAGGAAGTACCAATGACATCAAGCATCAGCCAAAACAGCGATACCAGAACCGTTCCCGGCTCCTCCGGCATCATATCCGACAGGATCCTTTCCGGAGAAAGAGCCCTGTTTCAGGCAAGGGAGCTGGTTATTGACCGCTGCATTTTCGAGAACGGCGAATCTCCTCTCAAGGAAGGACGGAACCTCAGACTGAATCAGGTTTCCTTCAAATGGAAATACCCACTCTGGTACTGCCGGAACATCACGGTTTCCGACAGCGCATTTTTTGAGATGGGCCGGGCCGGAATCTGGTATACCGACGACATCACCATGACAGACTGTCTTTACGAGGCTCCCAAGGGATTCCGGAAGGTGCGCCGGGGCCGAATCGCAAATGTCCGGTTTCCGAATGCCCAGGAAACCCTCTGGAACTGCGAGGACATGGAGCTCGAAAACGTCACCGCCAGGGGCGACTACTTTGCCATGAACCTCTCCCGGGCCCGGATTTCCGGTCTCGATCTTGTCGGCAACTACGGCTTTGACGGGGCCCGGGACATCGAAATATCCGACTCCCGGCTTCTGACCAAGGATGCCTTCTGGAATTCCGAAAACATCACCATCAGGAACTCCTTTATTTCCGGAGAATACTTTGCATGGAATTCCCGGAACATCACTCTTGCCGACTGCACCGTGGACAGTCTTCAGGGACTCTGCTATATCGACGGGCTCACCCTCAGAAACTGCCGGCTTCTCGGGACCTCTCTGGCGTTTGAATACTGCCGGAACATCGATGCGGATATCAGGGGCGGCATCGCGAGCATCTTTAATCCGGAAAGCGGACGGATCACCGCGGATTATGTAACGGAGCTGATTCTGGATCCCGCCAGGATCGATCCCGCCGCCACCGTCATCACCGCAAGAAACGGAACCCTGCCGGAACCGGTAACCGTGCCGCAGGAATTTCAGGCAAAGGAGCCTTCATGAAATACGATTTTGAAACCCCTGTAAACCGCCGGAACGAATATGCTCTCAAGTGGGACGGGCCCGAAAGCGAGCTCCCCATGTGGGTGGCCGACATGGATTTCCGCACGGCTCCGGAAATCACGGAGGGACTCCTGGAAACCGTCAGGGAAGGCATTTTCGGGTATACCGGCATTCCCGAAAGCTGGTATCGGGCCTACCGGGACTGGTGGCACCGGGAACACGGACTCAGTGCTTCGGAGGACTCCTTTGTATTTGTGACCGGAGTGGTTCCCGCCCTCTCCTCCATTGTGAGAAGAATCACCCTGCCCAACGAGAAGGTCTGCATCATGCCGCCGGTATACGGAATCTTCTGGAATTCGGTGGAAAATCAGGGCCGGAGGGTTCTGGAATGCCCTCTTGTCTACAACCGGGAAAGCCTCTCCTACAGTCTGGATCCGGAAAGACTGGAGGACTGTCTCCGGGATCCTCAGTGCACCCTGCTCATTCTCTGCAATCCCCACAACCCCACGGGACAGATCTGGTCCCGGAAAGAGCTGGAGACGGTGGCGGATCTGGCCGAGAAGCACGGAGTTACCGTGGTTTCGGATGAAATTCACTGCGACATCACCCTGCCGGGCCGATCGTATACCCCCTTTGCGGAGGTTTCCGAAAGCGCCCGCCGAAACAGCATTACCTGCATGTCGGCCTCCAAGGCCTTCAATCTGGCGGGTTTGCACTCGGCGGCTGTAATGATCCCGAATCCGCATCTCCGGCAGCGGATCTCCCGGGGGCTCAACAATGAGGAGCTGGCCGAAAGCGGCACTCTGGGAGCCCTGTGGCACTGACCCGGGGCCGGGAATGGCTTCTGGCGCTCCGGGAAAACCTGGAAAAAAACCGCAATCTCGCCACCCGGTTCATCCGGAATGAGATCCCCGGAGTCCTGCCGGTTCCGGCGGAGGCCACCTACCTGCTCTGGGCCGACATCGGAAACGTAACCCCGGATGACCGGAGATTTGCCGCCTTTCTCAGAAAGGAGACCGGCCTTCGGGTCTCTCCGGGAAGCGGCTTCGGAAACGCGGGACGGGGCTTTATAAGAATCAACCTGGCCTGTCCCGAGGTCACGCTCATGGACGGTCTCGAAAGACTCCGGGAGGGCACGGGAAGATTTCTGGCCGAAATTAAAAACCGGGAATAACTCCGGATCCGGGATCAAAAAAGGCCGGAAGATCCGGCCTTTATCATTATTCAGCTTTCATCCGGAGGCACCGGGCCTTCGGGTCTAAAAATATTCTCCCCGGAATCAGAACTGCTCCAGATAGCTGTAAAGCATGTTCCAGAAACGATCCTGATCGATTTCCTGAA
>CACYPY010000168.1 GCA_902776415.1 uncultured Ruminobacter sp. | reverse complement strand
CAGAAGACTGAAGACATCATTTTTATCTTTCAGGGTTACCATATCATTCTGGAAATTGGCACAGCTGAAAGTAACTTCATCACCTTCGATTAAATTGATAATGTCTTCTTTTATGCCCTGAAAATCCGTATTGATGAGGCGTACAAATTCCTCATTGGACGAAGTTCCGCTCCAGTAGCTGATACATTCGTTTCGGCTTACGGCCTTGCATACGGAATTAGGGTTGTAGATATCAACACCTCTGATTTTATAGCCTTCGTACCACTCTTTGAGTTTCTGCCGGGATATTTTGCAGTTAGGAGATTTTACTATGTTTGCAACCTCATTTTCGGTAAAACCAAAGTAGGCGGCATAGTCTCCGGGAGTGAGCATGTTATATTCGTCAAAGCCGTTTAATGCCGATTGGGAATTGTATTTTTTGATGGGCAGAATGCCGGTGAGATAAGCGAGAGCAAAGCATGCTTTACCGCTGTCGGATTTAAATAATCCTCGCAGAAATTCTATAAATTTTTCCTGCAATGCACCTTCATTACGATACTCTCTGTATATCAGATCCCATTCATCCATAATAAAGATGAATGGTTCACCGGTATGTTTGCGTATAGCTTCCAGCGCCGAAGATAACGATTTCTTTCCAATCAAAGGATCACTGCTGGTTTGTTCGGCGTAGTCTTTGTTCTCCTTAAGATCACGGATAACCATGTACTGCAGAAAATCTACAATATCATCTATGCCGTCAATGTAGAGCGAGCTGTCCGATTTATAGGAGATATACTTATCTTTTATGGAGTTCATGTCAATGTAAATGACATCATGCATATTAAGATGTTCGGTATAGCCGGCAGCTTTGGCTATTTTAAGATTGTCAAAAATTTTTTGTCCTGCATATTCTCTGGAATAGTAGGCCAAAAGCATATGAGCCGTTACGGTTTTGCCGAATCGGCGAGGACGTGTTACGGCCATAAAACGATTATCTTCATTAAATCTGTTATTGGTTATTTCAATAAAATCAGATTTATCAACAAACAGATACCTGTCTTTTCGACCGGCAAGTCTTGCAAAACTGTTTTCGTTGGCAGGATTCAGAATGTTTCCCATGGCTTTTATCTTCCCGAATTCAGCATCATCGGTCGTTATTCTATCACGGCGCTGAATTCTTTCCGTGATATGGGACGGAACCTGCGAACAGTTGTTATCAGTTCCGTTTGTTTATCGGTAATTCAGCCAGTACCGGCAAATGATTCAACTGTATCTGATGTCTGATCCGCCGATAAACAGTTCAGCGATGCCGCCCTGATCGCATCATCCGCTTAAACTTCTCAACCTCTTTTGCACCATCGCCCTCCGTCATTCCGGCTTTGTACCTTTCCTTCGGATGAGTCTTATAGTATTCCTCCTGAAAAATCACCGCCCGACAGTTGAACCCGGTGGCGGGATATTCCGGAGCTTCAGAAGGCCGGGCGGTGAATTTTCCGGGCAGTTACGTAATTTTTGAGAAAGCCGGGGACATTATTGAGGGGCGCAAAATCGAACCCGCTGTCCGATTTCCAGTTCCGCTTTTGCGTTCCCTTTCCCCGCGTCTTTCCCCGTTAACCTTCTTCCCCCTCAGACGGAATAGCGGGAGCGGTAGAGCTCGTCATTGAAGCTGAGCTTTCGGAGTCCGGCCTCAAGATCCCCGTTCAGGGCATCGGCCACCGGGACGTAGCTGTCGTTCAGGGTGTTGTCCACCAGAAAGCCCCGGGCATCGATCATGAGATAGGCCGCATGGAGATCGCTTTCCAGTACCGCCTCGCAGGTGTCCGAGATTCGGGTTTTCACGGAAAGGGCGGCATCCTGGTCGGAGAGCCTGATGCCGGTGTTGCGTTCTGCATAGTCCCGGTACTCGCGGTCGGAAACCACAATGTCCTCATTGGAGAAGCTTTCATTCCGGAACAGGTTCATCTTGAAGATCTTCCACCGGGACACCGGCATTTCCCTGATGAACCGGGACATGTTTTCGGATTTGTTGAGAGCGGAGACCACCGTGTTGATCTTGATGACGGTGTTCCGGCCGATTTTGGCCACGGTGTCCAGAATTCCGGCAAGACGATCCCTTTCCAGAAGCCGGCCGCTTCTGGTGCACCGGCCGATGCTCCTCAGGGTTTCCGGCTCCGTGCTGTCAACGGAGAGTCCGATGCAGGAGAGCAGGGGGACATGCTTTTTCAGCCAGGCCCCGGTCATGAGGAAGCCGTTGGAGATTACCGATACCTGATGCCCCAGGGAATGGATATAGGAGGTGATGGCGGAAAAGTCCGGATGCATGAGGGGTTCCCCGCCGGCGATGTTGAAGGAGCAGTCGGGAACAATGCTGCGGCAGCGGTCGATGATTTTCCGCCAGGCATCAAAACGGAGCACCGGAAGCATGGTCGGAAGCATGGTCGTGAGTGCTGACGGAGGCATCGACGATAGCGCGGGAGTTCTGAGAGTTCATGGGGCACCTCATTGTTTTTGCGGTTTAAGGGACTCAGGCGATGTTGCTGCCTTTCACTTATTATCGGTTTCCCGGCAGGGCGTTCCGGAACAAAATGGTGCAAATAAGCTCCTCCCGCGAGTTATCCGGAAAAGCGTTTTTTTCTGAAACCCGGGTGTTATAAACAGCGCGGGATGCGGGATGTCCCGGGAAAGGGATGAAGAACCGCGGGAATCCCGGCCCCAGTTTCTTTCAAAACGTGACCGGCACTCAAAAATCGAATTTTGGCTGTCGTATTATGGGGAGTCCTTCACGAATGATCATGAGGGAGCTCTGATACAATGAAGTGCGGACAGGACTTTGCGTGCCTGATCCGGACAACACGAAGGACGCTGCCATCGGAATTCAAAAAGCCGGCTCTTTTTCCGGATTTTCGGAACGGCGTTATGAAATATGTGTGACTTATGGGAGTGCAACGGTACAGCGGTGCAGCCATATTGACAGGAGGCCAAAATGAAAAGTCATCGTATGCAGGGTTTTACTCTGATTGAACTCGTGGTGGTAATTGTTATTCTGGGCATTCTGGCTGCCACTGCGGCACCCAAGTTCATGGATCTCCAGAAGGACGCCCGTATTTCCAAGCTTAACGGCCTTAAGGCAGCCATTCGCAGTGCGGAGAACATGACCCGGAGCAAGGCGGTTATTGCCGGGCTGGATACCAGGGATGCCCCTCTGGGTGGCACGGCGGTTTACGTGTGCGAGAGCGGGGCGGCTACCGCCACCTGCACCTCTGCTGACGGCATATCCATCTCCCATGGCTATCCTTCAGCAACAGCCGACGGCATTCTGAAAGCTTTGGACATTGATGCTGTTCCGGCCGGCAACAGTGATGTCCGGCAGCACGACTGGGCTTACCGGGTCAATGTGTGGGGTACCGGCGAGGGGCAGTTCCTGATTGCTCCCTCCGACATGACCGTTCCCGAGCAGTATGACTCTGGCAGTCCGGCGTCTGGTTGCTATATTTTCTACGATCATCCTTTTGTGAAGAATTCTGTGGTGAGAAGACAGCTTATTGTGGTTGATGACGGCTGCTAGCCGATCCGGTTTCTGTATCTCAGGGAGATCTTTCGGGAGTCTCCCTTTTTTGTGTCCGAAAAACGAGGGGGTAAAACGTGACCTGTGTTTTAAAACTATTATTTGCTTCTTTTATTATGGGGAGTTCTTCACGAATGATCTGCAATGGTCTTTGATATAATTAATGGAGCAAAGTCATAAAGATACCGGGATTGACCATGGAACGCTGCCGTGAGACCGGAGGCGGGTGACACGCCAAATGACATGACCCGTGCTGATATTGCGCGGGAGTTTCGGCAGTGCTGGCACGGGCCGTTTTCCGGACAGCGTTATAAAAAACAAAACCAGATCCAAAAGCAAAAAAACATGGCGTTACAGTCATGAGCGGCAAGCCATGAGCAGTAACCATGGGAGTAACCATGAACAGGAGGTCAAAATGAAAAGTCATCGTATGCAGGGTTTTACTCTGATTGAACTGGTAGTGGTAATAGTTATTCTCGGCATTCTGGCGGCCACGGCAGCTCCCAAGTTCATGGACCTCCAGAGAGATGCCAGGATTTCCAGACTTGAGGGCCTCAAGGCAGCCATTCGCAGCGCGGAAAACATGACCAGGAGCAAGGCCATTATCGCCGGAGTTGAAAATGAAGGGGCTCACAATGACGGCAGAGTGCCGAAGTTTGTCTGTGTAAACGATGCGGCTACCGTCACCTGTGACAAAACCAACGGCATAGC
>CACYPY010000167.1 GCA_902776415.1 uncultured Ruminobacter sp. | reverse complement strand
GGGCGCTCGCCCTGCAGTACATGGATCTCAACAGTAGTCTGTCCGTCAGCAGCAGTAGAGAACACCTGGCTCTTTTCGGTAGGAATCGTGGTATTGCGGTCGATCAGACGGGTGAAGATATGACCTTCGGTCTCAAGGCCCAGAGACAGCGGAGTAACATCCAGCAGAAGAACATCTTTGACCTCGCCGCCCAGAACACCAGCCTGGATAGCAGCACCGATAGCCACGCACTCGTCAGGGTTGATGCCCTTGAAGGGTTCCTTGCCGGTGATGCGCTTGACGGCTTCCTGGACTGCGGGGATTCTCGTGGAACCGCCCACCAGAATAACCTTCGCGATATCCGCGTTCGTGACGCCGGCATCCGCCATGGCCTTCTTCATGGTTTCCCTCCTTTGACATATGATGGATGGCCTTTTTATCCTTCCAGACTTTTCCGAAGCCGTGCCACATCCTCCCGGTTCGGGTGAATGTTAAGATAGGAACGCACTTCAGAATTCCAGCGGAAATCTGATTCCCGGCCGTCCCCGGCATGCTGCCTGCCCTGCATACCGGCAAGCTGTTCGGCAAAATCACTCACAATGCTGTTTCGGCTCCGCTGTCGCCGGGGCACCTTTCGTCACTGAGTCTGAGAGACATATCCCCCGCGGCAATCTGTCTCAGGCCCTGCCCGGTCGAGAGGAGCAGGGCTCCGCCGGAGGAAATTCCCTGACAGATTCCGCAGTACTCCTCCGCGCTGTTCCGGAGTGTAACTTCCTTCCCCCGAAAGATATCCAGGGCATCGTAATCCTGACGCACACAGGAGAGCCCGTCCCTGGCAAACTGCCGGAGCACCTCCCGGAGATTGCGATAGAGCACCGCCAGAATCCGGTTTCTGGAAAGATTTTCCGGTGTGGCGTCCTCCGAAAACTCCAGAGCGGTAATATGCTGATCCAGAAGTCCCTTTTCCGCCATACGTTCCAGAAACACCTTTCGGACATTGACACCGATGCCCACGGCAGCAAACACGCCCTCGGACCTGGCCGTGGATTCCACCAGGATGCCGCAGAGCTTGGCTCCCGCAAGATAGACATCGTTAGGCCACTTGATGCCCACATCCCGGAAACCAAGATCCCGGAGCCCCCGGGCCACCGCCACTCCGGCCGCAATGCTGAGTCCCTGCATGGAGCCCAGTTCCCGGAATCTGACTGCACAGGAAAACATCACCTGACTGGCATAGAGATTGAAGTACTGCCGGCCCACCCGGCCCCGGCCGCCCTTCTGGTATTCCGCCGAAACCAGGGCATAGTCCGGAAGCTCGGGATGCCGGAGAACATAGAGGTTGGTGGAATCAATCACGTCAAAGGATACCATCATCGGAAAAAACGCATCCGGAAGAAATTTCCGAACAAGTTCCTCCGAAATGCGCTCCGGGACATATTCCAGGGCATACCCCCGCCTTTTTACCGGAAACACGGGAAGTCCGGAATCGTTAAGATGCCGGGCCATATTGGAAACCGAGGTACGGCTTACCCCGATGGCATCCGCCAGATCCTGGCCGCTGTGAAACACCCCGTCAGACAGAATTGTGAGCAGGTGATTTTCATTGGCGGAGAAGCACTGCTCCGGAGTCTTTACAACTGGCATTCGCCCTTTTCTCCGTAAATGCGCACCTCGGGATCCAGATGCACTCCGAAGGTATCCTCCACCCGGCTCTGCACATGCTTTGCAGCATTTACCAGATCGTCCGGAGTTGCTCCGCCGTAGTTCACCAGAACCAGAGCCTGATTCCTGTAAGTTCCGGCAGTCCCCAGATTAAGGCCCCGGCAGCCGGCCTGATCGATAAGCCATCCGGCAGCAAGCTTGACCATCTCAGGATTGCTTTCGGCAGGATAGTGGGGGACATTTTCATAGGTCTTCTGAATAAGTGCCAGAGTTTCCTTCGGTACCACGGGGTTCCGGAAAAAGCTCCCGGCGTTTCCCAGCACCTTCGGATCCGGCAGCTTGATTTTTCTGGTACTGCAGACAAAATCAAAGATGGCTTCCGGGGTTTCCAGATTCTGGCTGCTGAGAGCACTGTAGGAGGTCTCCGGCTTCCAGTCCTTGGGAATGGCCAGCTCCACGGCGGTAATGATGTAGCGGGCCTGATTCTCAGGAGTGCGGAACACCGAGGTGCGATACCCGAAGCCGCAGTCCCGGCCCATAATCCTGTCCACCTTTCCGGTCACGAGATCCAGCACCTCCACATAGCGGCAGAAGTCCGAAAGCGACACTCCGTACGCTCCGATATTCTGCACCGGAGCACCGCCCACCGTTCCCGGGATCATGGCCAGATTTTCCAGACCGTAGATGCCCTTTTTCATGGTAAGGGCCACAATATCATGGAAAGTCTCGCCGGCCTGAGCCTTGACATAATGAGTATTGGCGTCTTCGTTGAATTCCACTCCCATAAGGCGGTTCACGATTACGGTACCGTCATAGTCACCCTTGAAAAGCACATCGGATCCGTGCCCCAGGGTAATGAAGCCGGTACCGTTTTTTCTGATCTTGTCAAAGGCCGCCGGAAACATGGCAAAATCGCGTACCACAATACCGTCCCGGGCTCTGACATCAAGACCGAAGGTATTATAGGGTTTTAGACTGAAGGACACTTGACACACCTCTCTTCTGAAAACCCGGAACCTCACGCCTCCCGGGGATCAGTTCCGTAAAAACCATACTGCCGCGG
>CACYPY010000166.1 GCA_902776415.1 uncultured Ruminobacter sp. | reverse complement strand
CGATCTCATCTTTAGATTTTGGCATATACAACCCCCTGATTGCCCCAGTAGCATTGTATCACCATATCTATAAAAACCAAAGTTTTTTATCCACACCCCCAGTTTTTGTCAGTCAATCCCCAGTTTTTGTCAGTCAATCCCCAGTTTTTGTCAGTCAATCCCCAGTTTTTCCAGTCAATCACCAGTTTTCCCAGTCAATCACCAGTTTTCCCAAAGAAAATGATTTAAAAAGCTTTAAAAACAGGAATGCCGTAAGGAACGACGCAACAGGGATCAAAAAAGGACAAGCAACGCGAACAGATAAAAATACGAAAAAGAATAAAGAATGACGGGATAATAATGAAGAAGTGGCAGGGGCAGAGAGACTCGAACTCCCAACCGTCGGTTTTGGAGACCGCTGTTCTACCATTAGAACTATGCCCCTAGCGAACGGTGCTAATTATACATGGAAAATCCCAAAAGGAAAGAAATAAATTCAGACTTCCTGAAATTTTTTCAAAAATGCCAAAAACTTTGAAGTATGTAACACTTTGTAACAACCCTGCGTTTCCCATAGTTTCCCCGATGACACCCCGGGCATTTTCTCTTTTTTCTTTCTGAAAGTGCTTCCGACAATATATAATGTGGTTTTCAGATAGCACCGCTAATCTGAAATCAAAACCTGAAGCCCCGGTCTCCGGAGCTGTTTCCCGGTTAGCTCTGCATCCCCATGGACAGTTTTCTGTCAAGCCATGTTTTAGGAACAGGACAATGCCAAACAGTCTCTATAATAAGCACGTCATTTCCATTTCCGAGCTTAACCGCGACGATCTGGAACTCATTCTGAATACCGCCCAGAAGCTTAAGGCCGAACCCCGTACCGACCTCCTTAAGAACAAAATCATCGCCAGCTGCTTCTTTGAAGCCTCCACCCGCACCAGGCTTTCCTTTGAAACGGCAATTCAAAGGCTCGGCGGCAGAGTAATCGGTTTTTCCGATGCCTCCAATACCTCGATGATCAAAAAGGGGGAGACCTTCGCCGATTCTATCCGCATAATCACCGGATATGCCGATGCCCTGGTGATGCGCCATCACATGGAAGGTGCCGCCCGGCTAGCCAGCGACATCTCGCCGGTGCCGGTTATCAATGCAGGAGACGGCAGTAACCAGCATCCGTCCCAGACTTTGCTGGATCTCTTCACCATCTATGAGACCCAGAAGCGCATTGACAATATCAGCATTGCCTTCGTGGGCGATCTTAAATACGGCCGCACCGTCCATTCACTGTCGCAGGCTCTCTGCCACTACCACGCCAATGTGTTCCTGATGTCTCCGGAATCCCTGGCCATGCCGGACTATATTCTGGATGACTACAACCGTGCCGGGATCCATTTTGAAATCTGCCGTCATTTCGAGGAAATAGTCCCCAATGTGGATATCCTCTACATGACACGGGTTCAGAAGGAGCGCTTTGACGAAACCGAATACCGTCATATCAGGGCCAAATACGTGCTGACTCCGGAGCTTCTTAAAGGAGCCCGTCCCAACATGAAGATCCTGCACCCCCTGCCCAGAATTGACGAAATCGTGCCGGAGGTTGACAAGACCCCTTACGCCTGCTATTTCCAGCAGGCCAGAAACGGCGTCTTCGCCAGAGAAGCCCTGCTGTCTCTGGTGCTTAACGAGGAGGTATAACAAATGACTGCCAAGACTCAGCTCCAGGTGGAGGCCATCAGAAACGGAACCGTCATCGACCATATTCCGGCCGGACAGGCTCTGAAAATTCTCAAGCTGTTTCACTTTCTGGATACCCACCAAGCCATAACCGTCGGCTTCAACCTGCCCTCCAAGGCCTTCGGACACAAGGATCTCATCAAGATCGAAAACGCCTCTCTTACCGAGGATCAGGCCAATCAGCTGGCGATATTCGCTCCCGATGCCACTGTGAATATTATTCAGGAGTTCAAGGTTGTGGAAAAAAGGAAGCTCTGCCTTCCCGAAAGGATAAAGCACATTTTTTCCTGCCCGAATTCCAACTGCATCACCCATGCCGATGCCACTGCGGTAAGCAATTTCCAGGTGCTGAACCAGAACGGCCGCATCCGCCTGAAATGCCGGTTCTGCGAAAAGGTATTCGACAAGTCCATTGTCGCCAGCTACAAGTAGCTTTTTCAGAAGGGCTCCGGAGATCATGCTCCCGGCCCCGAACAGGAAAGGAACGGATTACGTTCCTTTTTTTGTCTGTAAGCCTCCCCGGGACAGCATTACCGGCAGGAATCCCCGGTGTCAGGCCCGGTTAAAAAATCGGGATCAATGGAAATTCCTGCAGAAATGATTCATTTTTGAGCATGCCATGACGGGAAGCGTCCATAATCTTCAGGAAGAGTTACTCCCCATTATTGGTATCCCCCGGGTATGACTTTAATCTCTTTGGTGGTTCCAACCCCTCATATCATTTCTGCACGGGGCAGTATAAGGGGTGAAGCGGAGAATCCCCTTCAGTCATTAACAGGAAGTCGCCAAAGGCGGCTTCCCTCCTTAATCAATAACTTTCGATTCTTCAAACTTATCCAGAACTGCTTGATACCGGATACATCGTACTGTCAAAAATCAACCACCTGCAGAAATTTCCGAAGAACCAAAAATCGCCGCCACAATTTATCCCAAATTCCCTGTAGTTTCTGGTAACTACATCTAGTTCTACATCACCAAAAACCCCTTTCAACCCCTTATTTTATCTGATTTTCCTGTTGGTATAGAC
>CACYPY010000165.1 GCA_902776415.1 uncultured Ruminobacter sp. | reverse complement strand
CCATTAACGATGCAGCCCATGACGGCAACCGTTTTGTAGATGCGGTTCTCTTCGAGATATTTCATGACACCGTTATTCGCCGTCTATAAAAAAGTGCCGCTGGTTCTGCAGATCGTCATCGGTCTCATAATCGGTACTCTTCTGGCAGTTTTCTGTCCGGAGCCGTTTTCATTTCTGAAAAGCTTCGGCGAACTGTTTGTAAAGGCTCTCAAGAGTGTGGCGCCGCTTCTGGTGCTGGTACTGGTCACCTCGGCCATTGCCGCCCATCAGAAGGGAACCAGGAATCAGCTCTGGAAGCTCATTATCATCTATTTTGTTTCCACCTTTCTGGCTGCGGTCACGGCTGTTGCGGCCTCTTTCCTGTTCCCCACAACGGTGATCCTGAAAAACGCCGGATCCGGGAGCGCCACGGCCGTCAGCAACATCTCCGAAGTTCTTTCGAACATTCTGGTAAGTGCCGTTGACAATCCGGTGAACGCCCTCATCAATGCCAATTACATCTCGATCCTGGTATGGGCTTCTGCCCTCGGCTTCATGTTCCGCAATGCCGCCGACACCACCAAAAAGGTTCTTGAGGATCTGGCATCGGTGGTAACCAATATAGTGAGAATCGTGATCCGGCTGGCCCCGCTGGGTGTCATGGGACTGGTATATGACTCCATTGTCTCCCAGGGCGGCATCGAAGGACTGGCCAGATATCTGACGGTAATTGAAGTTCTGGTTGCGGTCATGGCCATCTCCGCCCTGATCATCAATCCGTTTCTGGTATTGCTCATCACCCGCAGAAATCCGTTCCCTCTGGTTTTCAGCTGTCTTGTCAACAGCGCCTACTATGCATTCTTCACCAGAAGCTCGGCGGCCAATATTCCGGTTAACCTGCAACTCTGCGACAGAATGAAGGTTCCCAGAAGCATGAGCTCCATTTCCATTCCTCTGGGAGCCACCGTCAACATGGCCGGAGCCGCAATAACCGTCAGCGTTCTCACACTGACCGCAGTGGCCTCGCTGAACGGCGGAGCTCTCCCTTTGGACATTTGGACAGCAATTCTCCTCTGCTTCATGGCATCCGTCTGCGCCTGCGGAGCCAGCGGAATTGCCGGGGGATCCCTGATGCTGATACCGCTGGCCTGTTCTCTCTTCGGCATCGGAAATGACATTGCCATGCAGATGGTCGGAGTCGGAATGGTTATCGGGGTAATTCAGGATTCCTGCGAAACCGCTCTTAACAGTTCCTCCGATGCCCTGTTTACCATCGCGCTGAGTCAGAGGCAGCAGACAAAGGAGGAAGCCCGGATTCGGGCCGCAACGGAAGCATCCGTAACTTCCTCCTGACCAAAGTCGCATGATTCGAAAACGGGATTCCGGATCCCGTTTTTTTTCTGCCAGAAAAGACTGTCAGTACCGGAAGAATCGAAAAAGAGAGGCTGTCCGGGACAGAGCATGTTTCCGAATATTCCTGGAACGTACGTGAGAGCTTTTCGTATTGTCCTTTACGATGACCATAAAACAAGTCTCGTCTGCGGAAAAATCAGACACTGTCGGAGCATCCGGAGATATGATTTCCGATCATTCCGACAAACTCATTCAGCACAGCCTGTTACGCTCTCATACCATTCTCGGGCAGCAGCGGCAAAGGAGATGCATCTGCATTCTCACTTCAGTTTTCAGCATTGATTGTTCCTGTTTTTTCAGATTACAGGACTGATTGTCTCATAAAGTCCGTCAAAAATCAGGATTCCCTGTAACAATTATGCACTTCGAACCGGGTATTCAGGTATCCCGGAACAACCGATTCCAATCCGTTCTTCAAGTTTCGGACGTTAGAGAAAAGTATCAGACTGGGGGAGCTCCTTATATTAAAACTCCATTCCCATCCTCTTCAGGGCACCTCTTCAATGAAGAACTCTCCGTAGGCGAACATGATGACGTATTTGTGAAGATCCGGAAGCCGGCTCAGTTTTTCGTCTGTGGCGTAGAAATTAAGCTGCTTTACGGCTCTCTGAAAGAGAATCGCGCATACTCTGTCCTTGGTTTCCTCCCGGGCATCGGAGTTTTTCTGATACTTGAACTCAAAAATATAGCTGGGGCCTCCCCGGAGGTTTCGGGCCACAAGATCCGCCCTGCCTTTTCTGATGCTGACCGATGCCGTCTGTTCCCGTTTTCTGAAACGGCTCCGGAATCCTTCGAACGTCTTTTCCGGCCGGGATTCCCGCTTCTCTGCCGCATTACTGCCGGAAGACTCCGGGGCAGCAATGACTCCGGTGTCCAGGAGTTCCTTCTCCACCGTCTTTTCATCCACCGGCTGATACTCGTCGTCGTCAAGACCGTCTGCGAGCGTGTACTCGTTATTGTGCCTGATAAAGTATTCCCGGGTGAGTTCAAATGACGAACCGGCCATAAAGCGCAGGGCAAGGTATACCGTAAGCACCAGCTGGCTTTCGCCTTCCGCAGGATCGGAGGTCTTTACAAAGGCCCGGGATACGGAATTCAGCAGGTTTTCCAGACATCTGATATCGTTCTTTTCCGAAAGCTCGCCGATTCCCCAGGTATCATTCTGAACAGCGGAGAATACCTCGGGATACCTGGAAAGCTGAAACTGTTCGAAAAGCCCCCGGTAATAGTTATTGGGGATTTTAAGATAGGTCATGCCTTCCTGATATCCGATAACGGTCTGACTGGCCTCGTCAGCACTCATGATTGTCAGGAATCCCAGATGATACAGCAGGGTGGCTCCGGCCCTGCCATCAAGCTCGTTGCCTTCCGAGGTGATTTTAAGGGATTCCGACAAAGCGGAAACTCCCAGGTATCCTCTGCCGGAACCGGCTTTTCGCTTTGTGTCCAGGACGTTTATAAGATTGTTTAAATCCTCCCCGGAAACAAGATTCAGGTATCCCGAAAACTTCTCAAAATCCATGTCGTTTCCGGATACTGTCTGCAAGGGAGGAAGTTTTTTATAACGCCCGCTGATAAGGTCGCTTATGAA
>CACYPY010000164.1 GCA_902776415.1 uncultured Ruminobacter sp. | reverse complement strand
GGGAATATTTGCTGAAAGTGCTGTTAAAATCAAGAAAAGATGAGAAAGGGGGACGCAGGGGAAGAGGACAAGTTATAATCGTGGTAGGGAATTAGAGATGACTTCGGATTTTGGCGGGCTGTCGGTTTATACATCTGTGTATGAGGATTCCGGCGAACAGTGCCATTCTTTCCTCAGAACTGCGTACTGGTATGTGTTTTCATAACGGGGAGTGCCGTCGGGATTCCTGATGAAGGAGACAAACTCGACAAAAAGGCCTTCTTTTCTCATGCCGAGCCTTTCGCACAGATGCTGACCAGGGAGATTGCTGTCTTCGGTATAGGCGTAGATCCTTCTGGCTCCTTTTTTCCGGAACAGATAGTCAATAAACGCACGGGCGGCCTCAAAGGCATAGTTCTGCTTCTGATATGCGGTATTCAGCATCCAGCACGGACTGAAGGTATCAGGATGTTCGGCACTCCCGGTACCGGCTTCGTTGTCTTCCGGACAGGTAAATATTTCGCCGATAACCTTGCCGCTGTCTTTCAGGGTGATGGCAAAATAATATTCCGGGTTCCGGGCTCTCTCCCGGGACGCCTCTTTGGCCTCATCAACGGAATTAAGCTTCATGGACGCAAAACAACTGACCGCGGGTTCTGCCAGGTATTCCAGAAGGTCGCCCGCATCGCTTTCCTGAAAAGGACGGAGGATAAGTCTCGGTGTTTCAATGATCACAAAATTTCAAACCTCTGAATAATTGGGGCTCTCAATACATTCGTGTGCCGGCACAGAAGAAAAACCGGTGCGGATAATCTCCGGGAGCCACTCCTGTTATAATCGCCTTCCGGGGAATTTATCATATCAGGGACGGAGATGAAATTCTCTGAACTGTTCCGGTTTTCGGATATCCCATGGTGTTCACATAACTCTTCGCCATTGAGGACTTCCCAGAATGCCCGATACTCTGTTCGGAGACTGCTGTTCTGCATGCGATATCTCAATTTGGTAATTCGTGGGTAGCGGATATTGGTGAGTGAATGTAACATTTGTTAAGAATTGTTTAAAGCCTGACAGCCTGACCGGTATCCTTGTTCGGAACCGCTGTCCTGGTGATTCGGGGATTCTCCCGGATATTCTGCCGGACTTTTTTGGATAAACGCTTTTTGAATCAGGGGTTATCATGATATTCGGAAAATATTTAAAAGCTCTCCCTCTTGCCGCCGCTGCCCTCCTGTCCGCGCCGGTTTCCCATGCCGATCTTTCAGGGCCCGAAGCCGATCAGGCCGTCTGCACCGTGGTGGAAAATGCCATGAACTACGTGTTTTCCCTTCTCCAGGGCAAGTCCCTGGATTTTAAATGTGAGCTGAAATCACTGAACAGGCTGGACGAGGCCACCCTGAAGACCTACCTGGCAGACGGAAAGTCCCGAAACAGATCCTGCATAGCCGATCAGAACAAGGCGTTTAACATGGCAAACAAGCTTGGCTACGACCTAAAAAAGCCCGGTGCAAGGTTTGACGATATTCAGGAGAAACTGAAAACGGTTATAAATACTCGCTCGGATATTGCAAAATTCGAGGCTGACAACACCCCGTCGGAAGATTTTGTGAATGCGGAGCTGAACAGCATTACGGAGGCTTATGATACCGTGATTACCATTACATCCAGGGGTGTGAAAACTCCCGAGATAAAGAGCTGCACCATTGTAACCGCTAAAAATATCTATAACTGCGGCAACATGAATGCCCTTTGCCGATAGGCCGGACGGACAGTTGTGTTTTGCGGGCCGGACATGGTTTTCGGCCTTTTTTTGTTTCTGCGTGCAGGGAGGAATCATATGCTGGGAGCGATTATCGGAGACGTTGCCGGTTCCCGTTTTGAGTGGCACAACATCAAAACCAAGGATTTCGAGTTCTTTGGGGCTGGCTCCAGGCTCACGGATGACAGCATCATGACGCTGGCGGTGGCCCGGGCGATTCTGGAGAGCCGGAGCGATTTCAGTGACCTTGAGGAACAGGCAGCCAAATGGATGCAGACCCTGGGTCGGGCTTTCCCTGATGCTGGGTACGGCAGCAAGTTTCAGAGGTGGCTGTTTTCGGAAAACCCGGCCCCATATAACAGTATGGGCAACGGTGCGGCCATGCGGGTGAGTCCTGCCGGGTTTGCGGCAACCAGCCTGGAGGATGCAAAGCTTCTGGCCCGGAAGGTTACCGGGGTTACCCATAATCACCCCGAGGGACTCAGGGCAGCTGAAGCGGTGGCATCTGCAATTTATCTGGCCAGAACCGGAAAAAGCCTTGCGGAGATTCGGGATTATACAGACAGGAATTACTATCCCATGGATTTTACCCTGGATGAAATCAGACCGGAATACGGGTTTGACATGACCTGTCAGGGCAGTGTTCCTCAGGCATTTATGGCTTTATTTGAGTCCGTCGGATTTGAAGATGCCATTAGAAACGCAGTTTCCATAGGTGGCGACAGCGATACCATTGCGGCCATTGCCGGGGGGATGGCCGAAGCCTTTTACGGGATCCCCGATCCTGTAAGAATCCGTGGGCTTTCTTTCCTGAATCCGATGCTGCGGGAGATTCTGGAGGCTTTTCGGGAAAGATACCCGGGGTGAGGCTTTATTTTATAAATCTCCGGGGCAGGACAGTCCGTATTTGATTTGTGCCGGGCATCGCGGTTCCTTTTTCTTTTTGCATGGTTTTCCGGTGGATGCATTCCCTGGTTCCTGCATGTTCGTTTCATGTTCTCGGCACTTTCTCGGCATCATCTCGGCTCCTTCTTTCGGAAAACGTTTCACAGATTTCATGAAACATTACCCGTTTCCGGTGACCTGCGTCAGAATAATCCCGCCCTTATGCGGGGTTTTCGGATTTTTCCCGTATACTCCATGAATGACGGGAACGGAAAAACACCGGCTTAACCGCTGTCTGTTCTGTACATTCCTTTCCCCCGTGCCGGATTACTGATTATGGAGAGTATTTCATGGAAGCTGACAAGAAT
>CACYPY010000163.1 GCA_902776415.1 uncultured Ruminobacter sp. | reverse complement strand
AATTATAAAAAATACTATGCCGAAAAAATGAAGATATCGGCATTATAGAAGTATTAAGCACAAACTTCGGCGTAGTTTTTTCTTCGGCCTAATCCGAATGAATCAGAACCGCCAGGCCTTTCTGCTTCACGGCCTGCAGTTCATCACCGTGCAAGTTCATCATCATCTCATAGGCCTCTCTGACCAGACTGATATCCATGCGCTCTGAGGTCGAATGACCAAGTATTTCCGAAGTGAAGGCATCCTTAAACACGCACAGGTAAAAGACTTTATCCGTTCCCAAAGGTTTCTGGTAGTACAGATACGTGATATCCGTCAGGATGACCCGCCGCGGTGCTATAAAAAAGTTTTGGTTGACCAGATTCTCGGGAGCGGTCTGCGGGTGATCGTGAGTGGCATCGAACTTGTACGGATTCCGCCACGGGATACTCGGTACAAGCCTCATTCCGTTCATGATTTTCTTCACTCTTTTCGACGATATCGTGTGTCCGTATCTGGCGACCAGTTCTCTGTGTATCACCCTTTTCCCGGGAATACTGCAGTACCGCCGCACAATCTCCACGATATGCCATTCGATTATTTCGCGCTCTTCAGCCTCCTTTTTCAGTTTGGCCTCCCAGAGCTGCCGCCGTTGCATGGCACTGCGCCAGCAACTTTCCCGAATGTCGAAGATGGTCAGAATCTCAATCTGCTTCAGGGGGTTTTTCAGACCGTATTCTGCCGGCGCCTCTTCTCTCCGGAAATTTTCGATGCAGCTTTCCGTCATGTTCATGACAATACTTCTGGACGGAATAAACTCCAGTTTAATCCGGAGCACCTCACCGCCACAAATCAGCTCTTTTTTTTTATTTCCTCAAAAAGCGTTTCCAGGTAAATATTCCTGCTGCGAAAGTAGTTAAGCTGATCCTCCACCGTCATGGAATCAAGCCCGGCAACCTGAGACGGGGGAACGGTACCGTTACAGGGAATGAACCGGTATCCTTTCCGGGCACGGGCATTTTTGCCGGCCTGCATGGCACGGTTATCACCGAACAGTTCCGGGTTGAACCCCAGTTCGGCATAGGCCGCAACTGAGGTTTTACCGGCATCCATAAGCCGGTTCATCTCCCTGTAGAAGTGCTCGGTGTAAATAATGTCACCGTTTACCTTTACTTTGTCGATAAACCCCTTATTTTTCAGATCGTTTATGCATGTTTCTCTTGCAATTTCTGTATTTTCAGTCATAATCAAATCCTGTTTTGTTTTTTTGCGGCAACGCCGTCTCCGGCAGTGCCGAAGGTTATTCCGGCCCCAGAGCTTTAGCTCTCAGCTTTGCTTTGGCTGCCGAAGCCTCCTGCATCTGCCGGTATTTTTCTTCCTCTTTCTCCAGATACCCGGAGAACTCCTCATCTGTCATGTCACGCAAGTACCTGTCGTACTCGGCCGGAGTCATTCGGTTGCGGGTCCACTGACAGCGGGCGTTATTATAGTATTCCGAATAGCTTTCTATAAGTTTTTTCAGATCTTCATACTCTGTGCAGTCCTCGTAAGCCACTTCATCCTTGAAGTGCCCGAAGAAGCTCTCCTGCGGGCTGTTGTCCCAGCAGTTGCCGCGCTTTGACATTGACTGCGTCATGCCCATTTCCCTGACTCGGTTCTGAAACTCGTCGGTCAGATACAGAATACCCTGATCGCTGTGAAACAGGGCCTGCTCCATTCCGGGGATTTCAGAGAGCTTTGTCAGTGTTTCCAGCCCCAGGGCCAGGTCATTATTTTCGCTCACACAAAAAGTCAGCAGTTTGCCGGTGACCGGATCTATTGCCGATGAACCGTAGGCCCTTTTGGTGCCGTGAGCATAGGTCAGATACGTGACATCAGAGAGGACTACCTCCCCGGGACGGTGAAGCCGGAACCTTCGGCGGAGCAGGTTTGGTTTGACATGCTCTTTAAGCCATTCCCGTTTGGCCCTGTTGGCGTTCCTCGGCCGTCTCACCAGGCAGGTGATGCCGTACTTCTTCATCAGCCGTCGTAACTTGTTGAGGCTGAACACCTCCCCCGTGACACGCGGCATCTGCATGAATATCTGCCTTATCCCCATGGGAAACGGATATCGCCCCAGCACGTTCCGGATTTTTGCAACATCCTCATCATCACGGCTGTTACGAAGATCCTGTCTCATGACGAAGGACTCGTCCGAGAGAATGCGGTAGTATCTGGTTTTCGTAAGCCCGCACTTCGCTATCAGTTCCTTTTTGCCATATCCCTGGGCTGTATCAGCCGGAAGGGCATCTACCCAGCGGCAGAATTCCTTGAGCTCAGCCCGCGACATGGAGGGAACTTTGGCCTTGATCCCGGCAAACTGGCTGGCTACCGCTTCCTCCAGCAGCTTCGTCCGATTCCTGGCATACCGGCAGTGCTGCTCGGCAGTCAGCGTACTGCTGATCGTCGTATTCTTCCAGCTCGCCAGCTTCTGCCGAATGCGTCTCAGCGTATCGGCGGGGATGGCAGAGACGTCTATCTCGTATACTTCAAGAATTTGAGTAATACTGCACCCCAGCTGATGCAGTCTGAGAGCCTCATTGTAGAATTCATCGCTCAGGCAGTAGCGGCGGTGGTTGGTTGGATTTCTGACAACGAACGGATGCTCCGCATATTGGCTTAGAGGCAGGCACCTGTTCTCATCGGAACTGTCGGCAGAGGTGGCTTCAGACTCGTTTTTGGAAGCCTTCTTTGCATCGGCTAATTTCAGACGCCTGCTTATGCCGTAAAAGTACTCCTTCGGCATGATGTCACAGGGAAAGCCGTTGGCTTCAAAAAACGATATTATTGTCTTTAATGATTTTTTAACTGACCAGGCTTCGTATAGCTGCTTTAAAAACTCCTTCTCTAAAATCAACATTCCGCCATTCTCGGAAAATTTCAAAACGTGCGGATTCTTGCCTATGATGGCAATCTGATCTCTTGTCCAGCGACTCATATCTGCTCCCTAAATCTGCTCCGGCAGGAAGTTCTGACTTATCTTCAACCTGTCAGACTTGCTACCCGATTTATGGGATCAGTGTA
>CACYPY010000162.1 GCA_902776415.1 uncultured Ruminobacter sp. | reverse complement strand
ATTGCCCGGCATTCTACCACACAGAACCGTCACAACGAAAAAATGACGTCGTCTGCTGATGCAGGGAATGCCTTAACCGATTCGCAGCGTCTCATATATAACCGGAAGAACAGGCAGAAATCTGAAGACATCCCGCTGCTTAAGATGAATAGCTTACAGGAATCGGAGACAGGATTTGAGAGACATTTATACCCCGGGAAGCGATTTCTCCCGAATCCGGGCGGAAATCACACGACATAAACTCCGGATCCGGATTCTCTTTACAAAAACGCAGGGCATCACAAGATGCACAGGTATCTTCACAGATTTGATTATTACTGACCAGGAAGAGACAGCACGCTCTCCGGACGGCTGTTGGCCTGGGCCATGATGGCAGCTCCGGCCTGTTGAACAATGTTATTCCGCATGCCGCATAGCTACAGCCGAACTGTCCGTTTTCGTCATAGTGAATAAGGCTTCCGGTAAATTAAGTCCCGGCGAGTCTTCTATCGTCTGTCAGGTATCGGCTTCCACCTGAAACGAATAGCTGCGGGACTCGTGATGGCTGTCAATGATCCCCTGCTCATCATGATTGGCAGTTGTTTGGGGGAAATATCGCCGGCCGTACCGTAAAACGGATCCGACATGTGCAGCTCTGCGTCACCATGCAGTCATGCTCGCCGTTCAGAATTTTCCGGCCGCCGCAGGTGGTTTCTGCCGCAATGCGATTCGGCGGAAAGCTTGAACACCTCCTCCCGGATTGCCAGACGTTCCGAATCCGAATTCGTGCCGTTATTCCTTCAGAAGTGCCAGGGCAATCTGCGGAAGATTGTTTGCCTGGGACAGAATGGCCGAGCTGGCCTGCTGAATAATGGAGGTGCGGGTCATCTCCGCCACCTCCAGAGCATAATCCGCGTCCCGGATTCTGCTTCTGGCATCACTGACATTCTCCGCCACATTTGACTGGTTTCGTACCGATGACTCCAGCCGGTTCTGCACTGCCCCCAGTTCCGCCCGGTGAGCGTCAATTTTTTCAATAAACTGTCCGGCAAATCCGATTACCTTCTGCGCTGCATCAGGAGTGGAAACGTCCAGACACACCTTGCCGTCCGTTCCGAAGGTAAAGCCCGTATTGTGCCGGCTTAACGGCTCTCCTGCCCCCACCACCCTGGTGGCAGCGGTATTGGCATTGCCGGACAACAGATAGAGTCCGTTGAGATCAACTCCCAGATAGGTATCAACATTGGAGCCGTAAGCTGAATAGCTGCAGGCAAATCCTCCGGTGGCATCATCATAATGAATCAGACTTCCGGTATATCTGAGTCCGATGGCCACATCCACAGTCTGATTGGCATCGGCTCCCACCTGATAGGAGTAGGTATGACTCTCATGATACCTGTCGATTACCCCCTGTACCGAATGATCCGCTCCGCTCGGAAACATCATAACCGGCCTTACGGTAATGAACTGATCATGCATGCCGGGTTCCTGGGTTACCTTGTAATCATGTTCTCCGGCCAGGATCTTTATCCCGTTGTAACTGGTATCTTCGGCGATCCTGTTGATTTCCGCTGAAAGCTGAGCCACCTCCTCCTGTATCGCCCGGCGATCCGCCTCGGAATTGGAGCCGTTGGCCGCCTGGATGGCCAGCACCCGGATTCTCTGGAGACTTCCGGTGATTTCATCCATGGCTCCTTCCGCCACCTGAAGCATGGAAATGCCGTCCACGGCGTTCCGGTTGCCCTGATTGAGACCGTTTACCTGCGAGGTCAGCCGGTCTGAAATCTGAAGGCCTGCGGCATCATCCTTCGCGCTGTTAATCCGAAGTCCCGAGGCCAGCCGCCTGTAGGATACATCCAGAGAACCGGTGGCATTTGCCAGATTCCTGGTGGCGTTCAGTGACGCAACGTTGGTATTTACATAAAGAGCCATCTCTGCACCTTATCCCCGTACCGTTATCCGGCATCTGTTACAGTTTCTAATAGTCGTTTCGGACTGATCCGTCACGGAACACGTTATCCGCGTCCTTGCAGTCCTTCATTTGTTACTCTCTTAACTTCTTATGAAAGATTCATGCCATATCAGGATATTTTTTTAAAAATCATCCTCCTGTACAGTTCCGGCAAGACATCTCCGTGAAAGTCGCATGTTTGCCGCAAGATCCTGAAAGCCCCTTAAAATACTCCCCTGTAAAACATCCCGGGAATCCCGCCGGAAAACACGCTTCCGAAAAACACCATGACGCAGATGAAACTCCCGGTACCTGCCGGAAGGCACGGCAAAATTTTGACGGGAGTGTTCCGGAAGCCGGTAAAAAGCGCCTTTACCGCAAAAATGTCGCCCGGAACCGTTTGTTCAGAAGCGGTATTTGCAGGACAGAAAAATGGCCGGAAGATCCGGCCGGGTGAGCAACAGCGCTCAAAATGAGAGGAAAAATCGGTTGCGAAGGCAGGCGGCATGGCTGCCGCCGTTTCCGTCAGCCCTGGAGCAGCGACAGTGCCACCTGGGTTCTCTGGTTGGCCTGGCTCAAAATGCTCTGGGAGGCCTGCTGCAGGATATTCTGCTGAGTCATGGCCGCGGTTTCAGTGGCGAAGTCGGCATCACGGATACGGCTTCGGGCATCGGAGACATTTTCGGACACATTGGTCTGGTTTCTGATGGTGGATTCCAGCCGGTTCTGCACGGCACCGAGCTCGGCCCGTTTTCTGTCAATGGAGGCAATAAACTTGTCAACATGCTTCAGGGTATTCTGAGCCGAGGCCTGGGTGGAGACATCAAATGCCACATTGGAGGTGCTTCCGTTCTGCTTCAGGAAGTAAGCGGCATTAGTACTGTCAAGCTCATTGGCTGTCCCCAGTCCGTTGGCCTTGGCCACATCGGCCACGCTGAACCCCAGCTTGTCGGAGCTGAAGCTGAGCTCGATTCCGATGGTCTGATTGGCATCAGCGCCTACCTGAAAATCCACCCGGGAGCTGGTTCTGTTGATATCCGAGGCAGTAGCGGACACAATCAGGGCGCCGTTGTCAATAACGGCGGACTTTTCACCGGTAAGAAGTCTCTGGGCGGTACCGGAAAAGGTGGTATCCCGTGCAATTCTGTCTATTTCGGAGCAGAGGGAATCCACCTCCTGCTG
>CACYPY010000161.1 GCA_902776415.1 uncultured Ruminobacter sp. | reverse complement strand
TTAGCGGCCGGACAGCGCGGGACTTTAGTCAGAAATACGGGATTTTGGGGAATGATTCTTCAAAAGTTTGATACCCGTCAAAATTCGGCATGTTTACAGGGAAATCACGGAAGAAAAGAGAGGCACGGGCTGAGATGGGCGGGAAGGGAGAATCACTGCCGGGGAGCAAAAAAAAAACGACCCCGGACGAGGTCGCAAAAACTTCAATTACAGTTTATTATCAAGAGGAAAAACAAACCGTTACAAAGACAAAGAACCATAATTACCGCCCAATTCCCTGTCCGGAGTCATTCCCCGCTGTTATCCCAGGAGACTCAGGGCTGCCTGCGGTCTCTGATTGGCCTGAGTAAGAATACTCTGAGAGGCCTGCTGAATAATGTTCTGCTGTGTCATGGCCGCAGTCTCGGAGGCAAAGTCGGTATCGCGGATCCGGCTTCTGGCGGCACTGACGTTTTCGGAAACGTTGCTCTGGTTCCGGATGGTGGACTCGAGACGGTTCTGCACGGCGCCGAATTCGGCACGCTTGCTGTCAACCGCGGCAATAAAGGCATCGATGTTGGCCAGAGTGTGCTGCGCGGTATCGGCCGAGGATACGTCAAACGCGAGCTCATTCCCGTTTACCTGAAGATACTTGGTAGCGGCGGTATCAATGGCCGCATCCTTGGTGGCGCCGAGGGATTTTGCGATATCCTTGACGCTGTAACCCAGCTTGGCGGTGCCGTTACCCAGATTAAGGGAGATGGTCTGGTTGCTGTCGGCGCCTACCTGAAAAGACACCGTGGCGGAGGATCTGCTGTAACCGTCAACCGTATCGGCATCTGCCAGATCCTTGTTGGTGGACTTCTCGCCGGTCAGAATCTTTTCGCCGCCGAAGGTGGTGTCCTTGGCAATTCTGTCAATTTCGGAGCAGAGCTGGGTAACCTCCTGCTGAATGGCGGTACGGTCGGCGGAAGAATTGGTGCCGTTGGCGGACTGAAGTGCCAGGGTGCGGATCCGCTGGTACATGGTGGTCATTTCGTCGAGAGCTCCTTCTGCGGTCTGGGCGAAGGAAATACCGTCCTGAGCATTGCGATTGCCCTGATTAAGGCCGTTGATCTGGGCTGTCAGACGGTCGGAAATCTGGAGACCGGCTGCATCGTCCTTGGCGCTGTTGATGCGGAGACCGGAGGCCAGACGCTTGTAGGAGGTGTCCAGGGAATTTGTGGAATTTGCCATCATGCGCTGGGCATTCAGGGATGAAGCATTGGTATTTACGTAAAGTGCCATTTTGTTTTCCTCTCATCATTCTTTTTTAAGTGCCCCGGCGATATCGTCCGGAATCCCGGGGTATTTTATTATCAGTTTGCGCTCTCTGCCGCTCATGTCTCTTTAGCGGCCCCTCTCCAGAAAACTTTATCACATTCTTTCCCGGACGCCGGCATGTTTTAAAAAGTAAATCACCGGTCACAGATTATCCAGGTCCTTTTTGTTGGCAGTTCAGAGACCGCTTATATCCTTTTCCTGTCCAAAGCAAACCTCTTGTCCATATCCTCCACGGGAATCAGAAAGGTGTAAAAGCTGTTACGGTCTCTCCGGAAGCCCTGCTTTCTTCTGCCGTTATTATCAGGCTTTCCGTCCAGAAAAACACTCTCTCCGGTTTTTTGCAGGAACTCCGGCCGGAATAACCCCGGCTGAGATCAAAGGACAGGTCCCGGTCAAAATTGTAACAGATAAGTCCGGTAGCCGGCACGGCATTCCCCGGACACAGACGGTTCCCAAAAAACGGCGGCTCCATCACTCCATCCCCTTGCAGATAGTGTTCAGCCGCAGTGCCAATTTTGCCGGGTTCCGGAACATTCTGTTGCTGTCAGCGCCATAAATGTTACTGGTGGCAATACAGGCCTTGAACCGGGCCGGCTCCGTACGACAGTTCGGGGGGATCGCTTCTCTTTCCGGAACCTTTGGCGGCTTCGGCCTCCTGGGCATACTCCATATAAAGCACGGCCGGATCGGCTATCACCTTATTCCGGAACGCTGCCGCGCCCATGGAGGCTCAAAAAGCACATCATTGCGTTGTACTTATTCGGTGATAACCTGATGGAGTCGTAACAGAAAGTCTGAGCATTATTCAGTCATCTGCTAATTCCTGGCTGCGGCGGAGGCTGGAGGCACATAACGGCCATGCGATCACTTGAGATGGTACTTAAGGAGGAAGCGTTACAGCCTCTCGTCAACGCGTGGAAAAACACCAATCCCAATATCGTGAAGCTCTGGCAGGCGGAGGATAACGCCGTCATTACAGAGCCGACAGCGAAGGCACTGCTGCTTAAACGCACGGGCTGAAATTTGCGTGCGAAAACGGGATGCTGTTTAATCACCCTGCCCTCCGGCTCCGGCAGAAAACCTGCCTGCGTCAAACCTCGCATCGGCATGAACCGGTTCGGCGGTGAAAGCATTACGTATGAAGGCATTGGCACTGCCAGAAAACGGGAGAGTCTCGAATCATGCGGTCCCGGGTTTGCGGAAAACATCATGCCGGCAACCGCCCGGGACATTCTGTGTTACGCCATAAAGACTTTACGGCATTGCAACACAAGGTATGCACGTACATGATGAAGCGGCATCGGGGCAGATCCCCGCGCAAGTCAGGATACTCCGTGTGAACAGATGGCAGAACTCCAACGTGGGCTGAAGGACTCGTATTGACCGCCGGCGGGTTCGTTAATGGGTTTTACATGAAGGATTGGATCTTAACCTGATCGGTATCCCGGCCGGTGACTTAGCCGGTCAGCTCCTATCAGGCTATTTCAGCTTTTTCCCCACAACGGTACATTCCTTTTTGCAGAAGCATATGCCGTATGTATGGACTGCTTTAATATCGTTTCTTTTGATATACGGGTCGGCATATTTCTTACGGATTATCTGCTCAACGGCATCCTCGGCAATCAGGAACTTGTCTTCATTCTCATCAGAAGTCTGTTTGAGTTCCAGAATTACGATAACGCCCCTGCTCCTCTGAGACTTGATTATCAGATCTATATAACCGTTCCCTGACTCGAAATTGGATTTCTGTTCTTCAATGAGAGATGTGCCGTTTACCAGAAGTCCGTTCATAAAGCCGTGGTAATAGTTTTCCTTCGGGGCGTTTACGGAGAAATCCCTGATGGACACATATTTGGCCAAAAGCTCGTTAAGGTTGTCCTCCGCAGCATCGGCATCTCCCGAAAACAATCCCTTTATCAGGTTACCGGTGCCATTCTTCATGACGTTATTATTTTTGTAAAAATCCAGAATCTTCGATTTGAAGCAATCCCTGATTTCTTCATTCGGAATATACAGCCGGCACTCATTTTTATTGGAGGATCTGTATTGCGGGTCAAAGGTGAGATAGCCGGTATAAAGCAAGAGAGTCCAGAAATCATTTATGTCATGATTCTTCAAATCTCCGTAGCACAGCGCTGCTCTTGCCTCCGCG
>CACYPY010000160.1 GCA_902776415.1 uncultured Ruminobacter sp. | reverse complement strand
CCGAAATCGGTGATTGAGATTATTGACCACCTGATATACCGGGTGGCCTATCGTCAGACGTCAGAGGATGTTCTTGAGGTGTCCGGTACAGTATTGGATTTTATAAAAAAGTACATTCGCAAGAACAATTCAGAATTTGACAAGGCGGCGAAGAAGAATCTTAACACTTCCGCTTTACAGACCGGGAATGCGGAAGGCGAGACTGAGCCGGATCTTTTTTCTGAAGGGAGTACCCCGGGCAATAGTCGCAGGGCAAGCTTTGTCAGGACTTTCAGAGATCTGGAAATTCCGGGAGAACTGTTAAGAAGTCTGGAAGAAGAGTTTAATTCCAGACTTAACGCCGAAACATTTGATGCCGCTCCGGCCGGCAGAATCAGCCGGATGGGAAGCCTGGGTAAATACCTTGACGGTGATATTCCCTCCATTGCCGGCGAGATGGAACATCGTTCCAATACCATAGGATGCGCCCAGGACTTCGGAGGAACAGTAACGGGTGCAGCCCGTCCGGCTGATAACGATGATCTCTATCAGAAGGTCATCAGAAACGGCAGCTTCCGGGCGCAGATTGAAAACATGATGCGATCTTATGACGAGTGGATGAACGGGCACAGCACCAAGGGCAAGGTGCTGGACATTCAGGCTTATGCCAACCGGTTCATCAACGATTTCAAGGTGTTCAAGGCGAAAAGAATACGCCAGTGCGTCAATACTGCGGTTCATCTGCTGGTGGATGCCTCCGGTTCTATGTCATCGCTCTGTCCCGACACCAATATCCGGCGTTATGAGGTGGCCAATCAGGTAGCCCTGTCTCTGGCTCTGGGGATGGAGCATATTGATAATCTGACTTCTGAGGTAACCTACTTTCCGGGTACCTATGCCGAATTTGATACGATTCGGAATCCCCGACAGAGTGTCAGAAGCAGAGCCAGATATTTTGATCAGCAGCCGCACAGCTGTACTCCGCTTACTCAGGCTCTGCTCCATGCAGTTGAAAAGCTTCCTGAAAAGAGCCCGTATCAGAGAAACATTATCATTGTAATCACGGACGGAAAGCCGGACTGTTTTGATACTGCCAAAAAGGTTATTGAAAGATGCAGCAGACTTGGAGTTGAAATATACGGTATCGGTATTGGCGACAATGCCCAGACCGAGGATTTATTTCTTGTCAGCGAAAAAATTTCCTCGGCTACTGAGCTTCCGGAAGCCATGAAACGGCTCATGAAGCGTACTTTCTTCAGAAAATTCGACATTATGGCCAATACCACCCTGGCAAAAATTATGGCTGCCAGAATGTCACATATCTGATTTCGGGGATCCGGACGGTATTCGCCTTATCTCCCCCCTTTCGCAGTTATTTCAGCATGGAAGCCCGGTTTCGGAGGAACCGGGCTTCCGTCCATTCCCGGGCCGGGCGGGACAGCAGGCGCCTTTGATGTTATAATTCCTGAACCTGGGGAAAGGTTTTCAGGCAGTGCCGGAGGGATTGCCGGGAGATCTTTTCGGATCTGTTTTACGCAGGCGGCAGGGCTGTTAAGCACCTTGCTGAGCCATAACCGAATATGTTTAAGATAAATTGATGACTGTTTTCCTGTTTGTTCTGGCGACGCTGTTCTTTCTGCTGCTGTTTCCAGTTGTGATGATATCTCTGCTGAATCTCTGCGCCATGAGAAGCAGGATGGATTACCCTGCACTTCTTTCAAAGGAGATTTCCCAGGCTGTGGTGCTTCTTCTGGTCCTGGCTGTTGAGGGCGGGGTATGGTTTTACATGCATACGATTTATCCCGCTGCTTCGGAAATTCTTACAGTTATTCTGATACTGCCCCTTGCGGTAACAGCTTTCAGGAAATCCCGTCTTTCCGTGTACAAGGCGGAATCCCGGAGGCGTTTTTTAATTCTGGGCATTCTGTCAGCGCTGTTCCTGATCGCCATGACCGTATTTGAGCTTAAGAATCAGGGGCTGGTAAGCTGGTGATTTGAAATTGCGGAGATTTGGTTGTGTTCAGTTTTTTTGAAAGGCTTATCCCGCCGTTCCCCGAGAATGTCTCCGATGACGGAGTTCCTCCGAATACCTTTTTCAGGTTTGTGCTGTTCTATTCCAGAGGAATGTGGCGCTACCTTCTTCTGGTGTCCTTTTTGTCTGCATGCGCCGGATTCGGCGAGGCGCTTTTCTTTTACTATATCGGGAGGCTGGTGGATATTCTGGCCTCCGCAGCCCCGGAAACACTCTGGGAACGGCACGGGGAGACATTTATCACCTTCGGGGTACTGGCACTGGTTATTCTGCCGCTGATTCAGACTCTGCATCATCTCCTTCTGAATCAGGGAATTCGCAGCAACTATCCCATGCAGATCCGCTATCGCATGCACAGTCATCTTCTGAGGCAGTCGGTGGCGTTCTTTGCGTCGGAATATGCCGGAAGACTTTCTCAGAAGCTGATGCAGACTTCCCTGGGAATTCGGGATACCGTGATGAAATTCATTGACGTCATTGTGCATATGATTGTTTATTTTGTCACGATGGTGTCCATGCTTGCCGGAACGGACAGTCTTCTGATGACGGTAATGCTGGTCTGGCTTTTTCTGTATCTTGGCATTATGTATCACTTTCTGCCTCTTTTAAGAAGGGCCAGCCGGGCTGCGGCAGAAAAGAGGTCCGAAATTGTGGGCTGTTTTGTGGACAGCTATGCCAATATTCAGACTGTCAAGCTGTTTTCGAAGAATTCCTATGAAGAACAGCACGCTGCCGGGAACATGAAATCGTGCCTCCGGGCGGAATATCTGCTGATGAGGCTGGTGACCCGATTTGATCTGGCAGTGCAGTACATAGACTATCTTCTGATAGCGGTTCTTACCTTTCTTGCAGTATGGCTCTGGACCAAAGGCGTGATTCTGGCAGGCGGAGTGGCGGTGGCCCTCAGTCTTGCCATTCGGGTCAACAACATGTCCCAGTGGGTGATGTGGGAGGTGGGGCTTCTTTTTGACAATATCGGCAATGTCCAGAACGGCATGGATACCGTGTCCAGTCCGGTGTCCGTAACGGATCCCGAAAATCCGGTATCCATACCGGAATGTAAGGGAAAAATCGAATTCCGGAATGTGGATTTTGCGTACCATGCCGGCGTTCCGGTGTTCCGGAATCTCAGCCTTGTCATCAATCCCGGAGAGAAAATCGGCATTGTCGGCCATTCCGGCAGCGGCAAGTCCACCCTGGTTAATCTGCTCCTGCGCTTTTACGATGTGAACTCCGGCGAGGTGCTGGTGGACGGCATTGATATCCGCAGGTTCAGGCAGGATGATCTTCGCAGCATGATAGCCATGGTTACTCAGGATATTTCCCTGCTGCACCGTTCAGTCAGGGATAACATCATGTACGGCTATGATTATTCCGAGAATTCCGAAAATGTCATGCGGGAGGCCGCCCACAAGGCTGAGGCCGATTCGTTTATTGTGACTCTGAGCGATGCCATGGGGCATCAGGGGTATGATACCGAGGTCGGAGA
>CACYPY010000159.1 GCA_902776415.1 uncultured Ruminobacter sp. | reverse complement strand
GTTATTTTGCAAGGGGGGACAGGACGTTGAGGGAATGGGGACGATAGCTTTGAAATGACAGCGAGTATGGTTTAGTCATACGCTGCCATAGAGTTTAGGGTAGCTGTCATATTCGTTTCTGGCAAAACACTCCGCAACAGTCGATTTTCCGACACGCCTGGCACCTTCAATCAAAAGTGCCGTGCGTCCGTCAGATTCCTTTTTCCATGACAGCAGTCTGTCGTGATTTTGCGCCTGAACATATGCCCCTCGATAAGCAGTCCAATAACAGCTTCAGAAGTCAGAAATCACCGGATTCTGACAAAATATAGCAAAAATGCCATTTTCACACAAAGAATAAACCGCAAAAATAACATTTTGATCTCCTAAGAAAACTGCAAAAACAGCATTTTTAGCAAAAATTAACATAATTGAGGGATTTTTCCCTTAGGAATATATCAAATCTGCGGAGCCGGCATATTCTCGCTTTACAGGCCGCCCCCTGTCAGCCCGAACTCCGGTCATTCCCGTTCATCCATAGTTTTTCCTGAAACTTCTCCCCGGGACACTTTTCCCGCAGGATTTCCCGCCTCCGTATTCCCGGGAACTTTCCCGGAGCATTTTTTCTGAAACAGCCCCCATGAAAAACCGCCCATAAAAAAAGAGGAAGACTCCTCATCTTCCCCTTCTCACAAGCAAATCTGAACTGCTCCTCATCACCGGGAGGCTCCGGGGCATTCACCATCCCCCGAAGCCGGCCCGGTATAACGGAATGCCGCTCTTAGTCCTTGCCTTCTTCACCACCTTCTTCAGGATCGCCTTCTTCAGGTTCCTCTTCTTCAGGTTCGTCATAGACAATCTCCGGACATACACTGGCATCGGCACAGATGGTGGAACTTCCCTCAATCCGGTTCCCGGGAATGTATTCCTCTGCTACGCCGAAGCTTATATACAGCCACTTCGGAGTCTTGTCATAGAAGGAAGTTTCAAGCAGTACCGGGTTAACCAGCATGTTTCCGGTGGAAATCCCGCCATCCCACAATTCACACGAGAAGTTGTAGTTATAGGCATTAACCCAGAAGTTATCCCATTCATAGTTCTGACATCCGGTGGTAGCCCACATGTAACCGTTATTGTAGGTACCCAGGTATTCCAGAAGCGCACTGGTAACATTGCCGGTCTGCTCCTCCTTGTATTCCGGATCCTTAAGATTTTCAAGAATCGGAAGATTGAGCTGACTGATACTGTAAAGCCAGGAGGTCGCATAGGAAGCATAGCTGCCCTCCGGATACTGCGTAACAACACCGAGAGCCTGCGGAGATGCGCTCTTTATTCTGATCGGAAGTTTTCCGGCCTGACCGAACGGGTTGTAGCCCTGGTACTTGATATTGCCGCGGAGAGCGTTAAAGCACTTGAGGTAACCGGAATAGTCCGTCTTCTTGTCATAATACCGGGCGCACACCTTCTTGGCATACTTGGGACTCATCTTCTGAAGGGTATACTCACCCTTCTTCGGATGACCAACCTGAGGATCCTCGGAAATCTTCACTTCCTCGCCCTGAATCTTCCGGGTTTCCTCTCTGGCCTGGTCCTGAGACGGCACATATCCCTTTATCTTCGTGGCATCGGTACAGTCATCGTCCCAGGAACCGCCCTTCTCGTCCGGAGTATGCTTGCAGTCCTTGAGCGCATGAATCCCCTGAGACTTGGAATAGAAGTTAAACGGATAGATGAGAGACGGCACGGATTTTCTGATAACCACATACTGCTTCGTCTCCTCCCCTTCGGTGGCACCGGGTTTCGCACATTCCAGCATTGCCTTGGTAAAGCCGCTTCCGATGGACACAAAATGAGTCTTTCCGGCACGATCCTCAAGGCTTACCGTTACCATGGCATCGCGGTTCCCCACGGCATCAGGAGTAAGCTGTTTGGCACCCAGAGGCAGGGGATCATAAATCGGCCCCACATAGACATTCTTGAGGTTCACGTTGCCAAGAGCGCAGTGACTGTTTTCATCGCAAAGCATGGTTTCGATATCTGAAGGAGCCTGACTGAAGTTATAGCCCATGGCTCCGGAGATGTTTCTGACACCGGTGAAGTTTACAGAAGCCCAGCGCATAAGCTGACCTTTCACGCGCAGCATAATTCCCCACTGTGCCCCGAAATGAGTGTTTTCGATCATGTCGTGATCATTCCAGGTATTCTTGTAGTTGGAATCAGGATCAACCTGATCGCTGTTGAGGTGAGCATTGACAATCACCCTGATGTCATCAGGATCCTTGTAGACCGTGGCATTGTCAGTGCCGGTCATCTCCCGGCAGACCCATCCGTCATTGGCATCCATAGGCACCGGAGTTACCGGATTGTTTCCCCATGCAACCTGATCATAAGCAATCAGATTATACTTTTGTCTGTAAGCCCAGGCTTCCTTATCCACCAGACCGGACTTGTTCCGGGGGAAGAGATCGGAAACATCCTGTCTGAGAGATCCCGGATCCGCGCCCCAGCCGAAGAGATTGCTTCTCGGGAAAGGGCCCCAGTGCAGCAGGGAATTCAAACCATTATCTAAAATCATCTGCGGCTCGACAACTATATCCTCTCCGTCGGTTACGGCATAGAAGGAATCATCGCCGGCAGAAACATCCACTACATGAGACAATGTGGGTACCGGATGCGGCACTGCGGCCATATGCATGTGTTCCGGAAGTTCAACGGATTCGGAAGCCAGCAGTGCTGCATAAGGTTCCGTAACCTCGTCGTCAGGCCGGCTGTCTCCGGTCTGCATCACGGTGTTGTCGCCCCAGCAGTAAAGGTCCTTGTCTGCGGTGCGGGCACAGGCGGTGTAGTCGGAAAGGTAGATATCCACGGCATTGGAGAAGTACTCGCCCTGAACCTCCTGCCGGCCCTTGACCACTCTGGTGGCCACAGGAACAATCGGGCTCTCCAGATCGATGCTGTCGTTACCCAGCTGACCGTAGTAGTTACTGCCCCAGCACCAGACTTCGCCGGTTACGGTAACGGCGCAGGCATAATGGAGACCGGTCTCCACCCTGGCAACACCGGTAAGCGGACTGCCGTCAGACTTGGTTACCGTCTGCGGCTCATGAGTGTACATGTCCGGAAGCGTGGTGGGGTCCGCCGCAGTCCTGGTCTCGGCCTGCGGATCCACCGGATTCTTGCTCAGGGCATCTTCATACCACTCGCCGTTGCCCAGGTTACCCCAGGAGCCCTGGCCCCAGCACTTGACAGTACCGGCACCGGTAACGCCGCACATGAAGTTGTCGCCGTTTCCGGAAGCCAGACTTGCAAAACCGGCATCAAGATACCGGGACGAATCCACCATTTCGGTAATAATCTCTGCCGTATCCGGGTCATCAATGGCCAATTCCGCCATGGATGCCACAACCGGATCCACAATGGCCCTGATTTGTTCAAGATTGGCAACCAGGGCGTCGATGTCCACCGGGGTCTTCTTCTGTTCCTGAAGTGCCTTGAAGCTCCCGGGCAGAATGCCGTATTCCTGAATCACCTCTCCGGAAATCACGGC
>CACYPY010000158.1 GCA_902776415.1 uncultured Ruminobacter sp. | reverse complement strand
TAAACGAGAGCGCTCTTGCCGGAGCCGGTGGATCCGGTAATTCCGAGAGTTTCTCCCGGTCGGACATCAAAGGTAATATCCGTAAGTGCGAATTCCTGCTGCCCGGGATACCGGAAGGATACATTCCGGAAAGAGACCGTGCCCTTTTCGGGGGCGGAAGTCCGGGAGCCGTCCCGAAGGGAGGGCTCCGCATCCAGAACCTGGGAAATCCGTTCCCAGGAGGCCAGCCCCCGGGTTACATTCTGAAATATCAGCGCCAGCATCAGGAGACCGTTCAGGATCTGTGAGAGATAGGTAACTCCGGCCATGACCGAACCTGGAGCGGCCAGGCCGTCAGATGCCTGCACGGCCCCGATCCAGATGAGTCCCGTTATCGCCAGGCTGAGAATGATGTTCATTACGGGATGCATGAAGGACAGGAGGATCAGGGACCGGAAGCGTGTCCGGGCCAGCTCGGAATTCACGGCATCGAAACGCCGGTTCTCGTATTCCTCCCGGGCAAAGGACCTTATGGCAGGGAGTCCGATAAGGTCCTCCCGGGCCGTCTGATTCACGAGATCGGTTCTTTTCTGGAGTTCCTGAAAAAGCGGCCGGGACTTCCGAAGTATATATGATGTCTCCAGAATGATAAGGGGGAGCGCAAACAGGAGAGTCATGCTGAAATCCGGGGACAGCATGAGAAGCGCGGCACTTCCGGCAACAAGGAACATGAGAGCCCGCACCGCCCCGCGGATAAGCTGGGCCGTCATGTTCTGGATGGCGACAATGTCCGAGGTGGTGCGGGTAATGAGGGAACCTGCGGAAAACCGGTCATAATCCGCGAAGGAAAACGCCGCGACTTTTGCAAAAAGCGCCTTTCTCGCCAGATTGCCGCCCCGCATGCTGAAAAGATTGGCAAAGACGGCGCTGAGGAGTCCGGCCATAAGTCCCCCCAGCATCACCGCCAGCATGACCAGAGCAGCTGACCAGACCTGTTCCATGTCCGGAGGCAGACGGTCCGGGCCGCCCAGAATGGCGTTGTCCACCAGTCCGGCCATAATGCCGGGAAGCGCCAGGTCGGCGGAAACCTCCAGGATCATGAAGATCACGGAAAGGAGAGAACAACGCCAGTATTTCAGAAAAAAGGAGGTCATACTGCTCCGCAAATATAGAATGGGTCCCGGGATCCTTGCCGGGAGGCTTCCGTTCCGGGGCACGGGAGGCAGCCTCCGTCTTCCGGAACAGGGATGCCTCATATTCTACTCCGGTCAGGGCATTCTCCTCCACCCTTAAAAATGCCGTCCGGATCTCCCGTTTACCGGGGGTATTTCCACCTCTCGCACGGGCCTTTTCAGGCATCCTTCTCACTTTCTTTCCGGATACCCGGAATCCTCTGAAAGCGTAACCATTCCCGCAGAATCAGGAGGGAAACGTTTTCCGGTGAATTCCCGGGATTTCTTTGTGATAACTGCCTCAGGGAAATTTTTAAAATATTGTGATAATATGCCGCAGATTTGTTTTTACAGACATACCATTCCGGCTTTACGAAGGCTTCCCGCCTTTCCGGAATCTTGTTTCTGAAAATATTTTACAGGCATTGCTATGAACCTGATTAAAAGAACCGTCCTTATGAAGACGGCACTGTTTTCTGCGCTCCTTGGCATTAATGCGGCGTTGACGCCCCTGGCCGAGGCGCGTTCAAATGTTTCCCTGGAAACTCTGGCCGGACAGTGGGAGCATGTATCGGTAAGCACCGGTCTTAACAAGGAAAAGGCCACCATCCACGAGCTTTTGTCCGCCTTCCACCGGCACTGGCCTACCGGCGTGTTCGGGAAGCTGCTCCATGACGAAAAAGGAGTAATGGACATCAAAAACGGTTATGCCGAGGTGCAGTTCCACAATCCGGAAACAGATAATGTGGAGGTCGGAGTGGCCACCATCTGGCGCCGTACCAACGGGCATACCCTTATGGGGATTACCATTGACCGGAATATTTCCGATTTCGGGACCTCCCAGATCGAAATCTTCTATGACTATGACCCCGCCACCGGAAACCTGGTTCCCGAAAAATCCTATGCGGGCTGTCAGATACCGGAGTCGCACCCGGCGTTTCGTCCGGTGGTGGAACTGCCGCGTCAGGGAAAAAATATCGAGGTTACCGAATTCAACCCAGGGATCAGCATCAGTCTCCGGCATACCTGCACCTTTAACGGCATGAGGCACAGCTTTGCCGGCACGGTTATCGAGTCAGATGCGGACTTTATCGGACTACTGCCCCCTCAGGCCCAGGAATACGATGCCGATCTCACCCCCGGCTATTACACCTTTTATGACATCGACAAGGACGGTATTCCGGAGCTCTGGCTCACGGATCTTACCGGAGACTACCAGCAGATGTACTCCATAAAGGAGAAAACGCAGCTCCTGGGCTGGAGCGATTACAAGACCCATTTCCGGTTCTTCCCCGGCGTTCTGGCAAATTCCGGAGGCTGTGGCACCATGTGCTTTATCACCATATATACCACTGTCAGGGACAGCCGGGCCGTGGACTATCTCAACGAGATCACCTCCGGGGATTTTGAAGGGAATCAGGTGGTGACCTATACCGTGGGCAATCTGGACGAGGGGGCCGAGAACACCTCCGAGATCCCCGTTCAGGAAGGCGCGGAGAAGGTGCGGGCTTTCGGGCTTCCCTATGAGGATGACGTTCCGGAATGGCATCGGGTGAAGAAGGTTACGGTGCGCGGCGACGGGTACCAGTAAACCCTGACGGGATGTATGGAGAGCTCCGGTTTCCGGGGCTTTTTTTGATCCGGAGGCCGCTGGGAAGTTCCCTCTTTCCGGAAAACCGGTCAGCCTCGGGATAACCTCTCCCGGACCGCCTGATAAAGCATTCTGAAGGGAACTCTTTTCCTGAATGGTCTGACAGGGAAAACACTCCTTAAAAGCGACTCGCAAAACAAAAACCGCCGGCCTTAACAGGCTGACGGTTTTCTGAACAGGGAGCTGCAGTAACAGCGGCCGGAAAACCTGTCCGAAACGGAGAAGAAACGGCCTCCCGGAACGTACTTTGCCGAAGGATTTTCCTTTAATCAGTTGAAGAACAGGGTCAGGAATTCCTGATCGGTAAGGGACAGAACTCTTCTGACAATATTAAGCTCCTTCATGGTGAAGGTGTGGGTTTCCACCTTCTTGTAGAAGGTACGGGGAGCAATGTCCAGTTCCTTGATAAAATCCTGAATGGTCCAGCCCTGCTTCTGGATAATCACATTAAGCTGACGCAGCTCAACAGCATCTTCCAGGTCATGCACGATGGGAGTGATCTTCTCGTTTCTTTTTTCAATAACTTCGTTAAAGCTCTGAAAGATCTCGGAATTGTCCTGCTCAACTTTTTCCGGAAGCCTTCTTAACTCGGAGTTAAGCTTCTCTAGCCGGGAAATCAGGAAGAGAATGTCATTGGATACCCGTCTGAACTCGTCCTTAAGCTCCTTATGCTTGGTTTCAAATTCTTTAAAATAGTTCACCGCCTTCAAATCGTCATTCATGCAACATTACCCTTATCTTATGCACGTAAAAAAACAAAGCTGCGGCGGCACGGCTGAACCGGAC
>CACYPY010000157.1 GCA_902776415.1 uncultured Ruminobacter sp. | reverse complement strand
ACCGCTTCTTCGGAGGCGGTTTTTTATTTTTAGAGTTTTTATATAATGGGGTAAAAATGCAGCATATCTTGTCCGGTAATGAAGGTGCCGGGTGAGGGTCGGGGCCGCCGGAAGGCGGAAGGTCTCCGATTCTCTCCGCAGGGGGCTACTGATTGAAATCGGAGAAGCCACAATTCGGGTATGTTTGAAAACGAAACGCCGGTTTTGTACGCGAAACGCTGTTTTTGAAAGGGAAACAAGGAACGCACCGAGCAGGAATCGCCAGCCGTGCTGCAGGAGCCCGCGATTGGCGAGCTACAGGCGAGGACAAAGCGGCTGCGACGATCGCAGGAAATGGGCCGAAAGGAACCGTCCCTCCCGTCCCGTTTTGCAAGGAGTGTCCCGGGTGTCCCAACGAAGATAAAACAACGGTTGGGACGGCGGGGACGGTGGCAAAAACGGGACAAAAGGAACCGTCCCTCCCGTCCCGTTATTGACTACCGGCGCTGTTTCAGTTAAAATCCAAATGCAAGTGAAAAGGTATCGTAGATCGTTTTCCGGAGGAAACGGATCCCTATAAACCTGTTTGAGATCGCATATCTGACCTGGAAACAGGTGAATTTGTTCCGGAGCGATTTCAGGGAGGTTGCCAGGTACTTCGTTCAGATGCGGGAGAACGGGGAATACAAACCGAGTGATGACGAACTGGAACATATAGAATCCGTATTGCAGTTGCTGAATGTAATGGATAAGGACCATCGTTTTGAAACAGAGATCAATGAACGGATCACCGGGAAGGAGGTCAGGAAAATGTCGGAATGGCTGACGAGAGTGATTGATGAGAATCAGGCAATAGGAAGAGCGGAAGGAAGAGCCGAAGGAGAATTTGCTGTTCTGGTCAGTCTGGTCAGAAAAAACCTGCTCTCTGTAAAGGATGCTGCAGAGCAGGCAGGTATGACGGAGAATACTTTTTGCCAGAAGGCCGGATTGACGATTCAGCAATGAGTCGGAAACTTCCGGAGAAATAACAGTTTAACTGAATAACGCCTATGAAGAGTGCGCGAGGGACAGGCCCGAAGACCGCACGACAACCTGCCAGGTGGCAAGGTGCCAAAGCCTGACCGATAGGATAATCAGATATGCCATCCTGTCGGTGCCGATAGGATGGTTTTTCGCTCCTCTTCATGGCGTAATAAATGAAAAGGAGCGTAAAAAAATGGGAAAGCGGAAAACATTCGGGGATGGCATCGGTTCGGGAAAGGCCTGTATCCTGGTAAAAGAGAAAGGATTGGGAGACGGGAATCATCCGTTCTGGAAATGGCTGTCAGATGAAGGATTCCATCTCTGGCTCAACCATCCCAATTACGGGATGGACTGGGTGTTCATCAATCTTAATTCCATGGTCTGCGCGCCGGGAATGCCGGGAATCAAAATCACTTCGACAATCCGGGAGCATGCAATTACAGCTGAGGAATTTAAGGTTATCTGGGGAATCTTCATGCAGTATGAAGAGCTGAAACCGCTGGAGATGCCGGAAAAAGCGAACGCGAAACTGCTCCTGCGGGACAGGTACGGAACAGTGACAACGGACGAAATCACAAAGGACGAAATGGATCGGCTGCTGCTGAAAGGGGAAGTGCCGCTTGCAAAGAACAGCGCGGTCAGCACGATCCTGAACGAATGGCTGAAGAACCCGTTCTGGCGTGAATATTATGAACTGGCACCTTCGGACAAATGCAGGGAAATGATTGCTCTGGAATTCATGTACAGTGAATATGATTCCAGAGAGATAGCGGCAGAGATCGATGAGAAAGAAAAAGAACTGACGCTGGAAGACTGGCAGCATTTGTACAGGTACTGCGGAAACAACCCGTCAAAAACGTATATCCGCAAAAAGATCCGGGAACTTGGCGGGGAATAAGGCCGGCCTCAAGCAAAACTTGAATTAAAGGGGCTCCGATTCAATCGCTATCTGCTGTTTCTTCCCTTCCTTTTGCGATACCCTGTTTACGGAAAGGGGATGAACAGGATGGAAGTAAAGAAGATCTATTTCGATATGGACGGTGTGCTCGCGGATTTTGAGAAGGGCATCCGGGAACTGTGCCATATGGAGCCGCAATCCCAGAACGGGAAGCGGAGCAAAAAGCTGGATGACCTGATGTGGGAAACAATCAGGGAGGTCGGTCATTTCTATGACCGCCTGGACCTGCTGCCCGGCGCGAAGGAACTGTTCGATACCGTATACGGAAAGTACGGGGACAGGTGCGAAATCCTGACCGGCATTCCCCGGGAAGAAAGAGGCATCGTAACGGCAAAGGATGACAAAATCAACTGGACCCGTCGCCTGCTGTCGGAAACCGTGAAGGTCCAAACAGTCTGCCGGAAACACAAGATCAATTTCTGCACCAGCCCGGAAACAATCCTCATCGACGACCGGGAAAAGACGATCACCGAATGGAAGGAAAAGGGAGGCACAGCCATCCTGCATACAACCCCGGAAGAGACAACCCGGGAACTGAAAAAACTCGGGATCCTCTAAAAAGAGCAAAGATGAAAACAATACGAGAGACGTGAAAAGGAATCAGTTCAGTGGCAGTGAATATCTGACTTATCCAATAAGTCAGACACTGTCTGACCTTTTATCCTGAAGCCATTACATCGAGCTTCTGAAGATCGACGATCCGCATGAATGCTCAATTTACAGAGAGAAGCAGAAAACCCAGATGAGGAATCGGAGAACTAAAACGGCATGTGAAGAGTATACTGTATCAGAAATCGGAGCTAAGCAGTGATAAGACGGAAATACGCCGCTTTATCCGAGAACTTATACATTTACACAACATGGGCTGAAATGATATAATGCAGGAAAGGAAAGACAAATCCGAACCTGATACAAATTCTTCCGAAACAACAAACCATAAAAACCGGAGGAAACCCCATGAGCAGAATTAACAGCGTCCCCGGTCTCTTCGGCGGGGAAGACTTCTACGATGAAAACGGCAATAAGGTCGGCTATTCTGTCCCAGGTATCTTCGGCGGAAGAGACTTCTACGATGCAGATGGTAAACCCGCCGGCTACAGCGTGGACAGCGTCATCTGCGGTGAAAACTTCTACGATGAACACGGCACCCAAACAGGCTACAGCATCCCCGGCGTCTTCGGCGGCAACAACTACTACGACGCCGACGGCAAACCCGCCGGCTGGTCCACGGACGCCCTCTTCGGCGGAGAAAACATCCGCATGAACGATGACCTTTTCAGCTCCCGCAACTCATCAGATCCGAACGATTTTAACTCCTTCGGAGATTCTCCGGATTATGAGTGATTATGATTTGCCGAATTGAGTCCCTGAGAAAACGGGACTCTTTTTTACGTAAAAGGACGGTGCAGGTCTGGTACCTCCTGGTCCCGGAAGCATTGGAAGAAAAAAGTCAAGCAGATTTACCAAAGCCCCGATTTTCCAGACACTGTCTGGAAAATTCCAGCCACAGCAAATCATGCAGACACTGTCTGCATAATTCGTTTGACTGCCTTTTGAACCCTTTTACCTGAGATAACGAACGACAGATCTAAGAGAAGGCGATACAGAAGAACCCGAACAGAATGATCTGACAGATATCAGAAAACGCTTTTGCCCCACAATAAAATTCAGACACTGTCATAACTTTTTTGAAAGCCAAACCATATCGGAATATACAAGTGAATAAGAAAGTAAACCGATGATGGCAAAACCTTACTTAGACATAACCATTCAATAATTTAGGGATTTCATCACTTTCAGACGCGCCCTTGGGAGGCAATCCAAAAACCAGAAACCCGTTGAAAAATATGGTG
>CACYPY010000156.1 GCA_902776415.1 uncultured Ruminobacter sp. | reverse complement strand
ACGATCTCATCTTTAGATTTTGGCATATACAACCCCCTGATTGCCCCAGTAGCATTGTATCACCATATCTATAAAAACCAAAGTTTTTTATCCACACCCTGGAGGTGTTTCGGATTTCCATTTTCCCGGTCACGGGATCCATGGTCAGCCAGGTCCAGCCCGCTCCGAAGTTTGATACAGCCGAATTCAGGAAGGCGTCAAGAAAAGTATCCGTGCTTCGGAACTGTCGCTTTAGCTCCTCGGAAAGCCGGGAGGGGATCAGCGGGGCATTCGGAATCATGCAGCTGAAGAAAAAATCATGATTGAAGGCCTGTGCCGCATTGTTGAAAATCGGTCCCACGGCGGTGCTGACGATCTTCCGGATGTCCTTGTCATGGTAGTAGGTTTTTTCAATAAGGCGGTTGGCGGCACTTATGTAGGTCAGATAATGCCAGTTGTAGTGGCAATCCATGGTTCTTTCTGAAATGAATGGTTCCAGGGCCGCAAGAGGATATTTGAGTCTTGAAATCAACAGAGCCATATCTGATTTTTTCCGCAGTTCGTAATTGTTATGGTGTATTTTTGCAACCTGCACACTGTCGGGAGATCCCGGACTTGCCGGGGAGCATCGTCCGGAAAGCCCGCATGAGGGCTTAAGACAATCAGACAGGTGTTCAGTTATGCTCAGAATGCACCAGAGTTTTCAGAATGGCAAAAGGTGAGTTTTCAAAGTTTGACTCCGGCGGCGGATTTTTCTGAACATCCTCTTCCTTTCTGTGAGAGAAGCTCTGTTTTTTCATCTCATTGGAAATCCGGGCCCGTTTCTGCATGTCCGGAGGCAGCGGCCAGCCGCCCAGATCCCGGTAGCGGTTTATGAGCCGGCAGAAAAGGTCGGTCTCGATTTCGGCGTCATATTCCGCGCCGTGAGCTCTCTTGCCGTCAAATTCCAGCCCCGAGGTTTCCACTGCCACCCGGAGCACCGACTGGCCGATAAGCACCATGGACAGCGTGGCCAGATCGATGACCGAAAAGGGATGAAAGGGGCATCTTTTGGCATTGAGCCGTTCCGCGGCCGCCATGATGAAGCCGTGATCAAAGCTGCCGTTCTGTCCCACCAGGATGCAGCGGGTGCAGCCGGCGGCCCGGGCCTTTTTGGAAAGAGTTTTGAACAGCGGCCGGAGAAAGCTTTCCTCGGACACGGCGTTTCTTTCGGGATCATAGGGATCCACTCCCAGGAAATCCAGATTGGACTTTTCGAGGTTTGCCCCCGGGAACGGCAGGATGTTGGCATGATAGCTCTCGTCCCGTACCAGATCTCCGGAGTCGGTGAATTTCACGGTACAGGCAGCCACTTCGATAAGAGCATCGGTTTCAGGCCTGAAGCCGGCGGTTTCCACATCAACTATTACGGGGTAGAAGCCCCGGAAGCGTTCCGCGAGAGTCATGGAGGAGCCGCTCATTTCTGCGGTCCCCGCGGTGTTCTGATTGCAGGAGGAGTCCATTATGATCCTTAAAGAGATGATTCCGATGATTGGCGGCCGGATGATCCGACCCGTGATTTCGGGGTGATTTTATCACAGAGCCCGGTTACCCTGGTTATTTTTGTTGGATACGGAACTTCCCGGTTTTGTGGGGTGCGGTATCCTTTGGTATGTTTTTATACACTCTCTGTTTTCATTGCAGTCATGTCATGATGGCATAATTCTGTTGCTGATGATGAGTGTTCAGACGCTGAAAAATGTGGTATTTTTTCCGCGAAATGGTATTTTATATGCTTTTGTTGCTGTTTGTAAGGCTTTGTGTATTTAAAATTGCATAAGTACAAAATTTTAATTCGCAGGAATTGACACTGGGCTGAAAACTCTGTTTAATATATGAGGTTTCATTTTTGCGGAAAAGGCCTGGTTCACAGCTCTCGTTAATGCCATGTCAGTCAGCGGTTTGGTCCTCCCCGTACAGCCGGCGCCCGGGAAACAGAATCCTGACATCCCCGGTTATTGCCGGGCCTGTGCTGACTGAGTTTTATGTCCCGGCAGGACCGGACGGCGTTTCGGGCAGGTTGTTCCGGGAAGGAGACTTCGGGGAACCGCATTAATGCAGCTTCTGGCACCGGGAATGACAGGCGGTAATTGCCCGCCGGATTCCCGGCAATTGAAAAATTACTGACTTATGGAGATATTTCAGCAAATGAGCAATCATGCAATCGGACACGCCATGTCGTATTTGGGTGAGGATATTATTGCGCTTTATGAAGCCGGAAAGATCAGCAAGGAAGCCTTCAGGAGCATTATCCTTTCATACACAAATGTTGCCTGCGATTACGACGGCAATGCCTATGAGGCAACAGAAAGCGTTGAGGAGGCCGGATACTGCGGCCTATGTTTAACGAAGCATGAAAATCTGTCCGACGGTTATGACATTGTCGAAGAAATCAAAAATGGCGGTTACGGTGACGTCGGCCGCATTTACGAACGTGAGCTCTTTCGGGATTTTATGGAGAGCGCCGTGCATTACAGATTCTGCCCGGAATGCAAGGCAAAGATTATCAGTAATTACCTGAAAAAGAAGAATCTTTCCTGAGCATTCTGCCGTTTCCGGACATTCCTGTCCAATCCGGAATTCATCAGATTGCGGTGTCTCTGCCTCTCTGGCTCCGGTGCGGCTGCGGACTTTTGATTCCCGGAACGGTTACCCCGGAGCGGCTTTTTCATGGCCGGACCACGTTTTTTCGGGATGGCCTTCTTGCGCCGTGTTCCGGGACATGCCTCTCCTTATTCATGTTTTCCCCCGGAATTCCGCGGCGGCAGATCTCGCAATGCCGGTAAAAAGCTTCATTTCTGGCCTGATTTTTGCTTAAATACTGAAAAACGGCATCTGATGCCGGCTAATGACGTTTTTCCGGCGACGGGGATAACAGCAATGAAAACACCTCTGGCATATATCGGCTTTCTGTGCGGGGTCCTGGCAGGCTCCGCCGGCGCCGTGACCTTTGTTAACGGCGATACGGCAAATCCGGTCTGGACTCTGGAAAAGTCCCCGGCAAAATGTCTCCTCGCTCAGAAGATTCCCGGCTGGGGCAGGGCGGAGTTTGCCGTGAAATCCGGCAAGGAGCCGTTTCTGGAGCTGACCCTGTACCCGATACGTCCCTTTTCCCGCAAGGGGATTATGACTTTCCGGGAGGAAGCGCCGGAATGGCGGCCCGGAGTCCGGGATCAGGAATACGGTCCCGTGAAGATCTACCGGGATTTTCCGGGCTATCTCCGGGGCGAGCAGGCCTGGTATGCGCTGTCATCCCTGGAGAGGGGGCTTCATGCCTCTTTTGTGTACCGGGACGATCGGTATTACCGGAATGAGGATATCAGGGTTCTTCTGAGTCCCTATGAATTCGGGAAGTTTAATCTGGACTTTCAGGAATGCCAGACCGGTCTTCTGGATTACGGACTAAGTGACGTACGCTACCTGACGCTGCACTTTGACGGCAAATCCCAAAAGCTGACTCCCTACTCCCGGGATCAGCTCGGAAGGCTCCGGGACTATCTCAAGGCGGATCCCGACATCTGGAAAAGCGTGGTGATTTCGGTCTTTACCGACAGCACCGGCACGGATGCCGACAATCAGAAGCTTACCGAGACCCAGGCCGGAACGGTTTCGGGTTTCCTGAAGGAGGGCGGAATTCCGGAGGACAAAATTGTAACCCGCTCCTTCGGCGAGAATCATCAGGGGGTTCTTAACGAGATCGAGGCTGACAGAAAAACCAACCGTCGGGTAATCGTGGAGGTCAGAACCGAGTACGACAACTGATTTTTTTCAGGGACTGGCATATAATGCCGGAGCGGGTACCGCTGTTTCCGAACGGGCCGGGGCTTTTTTCGGGATGAAGGGGTACCGCTTTTTTTTGCACGGAGTGTTCCCGAGAGCTCCCGGCCCCGTTCCCGCCGTTCCGTTTATCCGATGATGACTCGCAGCATGCTGAAAATTTTCCAGAATAACTTCCCCG
>CACYPY010000155.1 GCA_902776415.1 uncultured Ruminobacter sp. | reverse complement strand
GTTTAGAGCCTTGCTTTTATGATAAAGTTTATTTATCTAAAGTTTAAACCACATAAAAACAAGGCAAGTAAAATGATACATAAAGACGATATCAAACATAAGGAATATTCTCATTTTTTGGGATTTTGTTCACAACTCAACATCTCCGGGATAATGAAGCAGCTGGGATTTTATAAGGAGAAGGGGGTTCAGCCGGTATACCTGATGCTGAACTTCTTTATGTTCCTGCTGACAGCCACGTCAATACTCAAGTTCATTACCAGAGGTGGCGCCTCAAGTACCGACGAGAAGTCAACCAGGAGTGTATTATACCGCTTCCTCGGTAACCCCTCGTATAATTGGCGGGCTTTGCAGATGAGGATCGCTTTGATTTTGAGCGAAAAGATTTCGAAACTGACAACGAACAGGCGCAAATTCCTGATTGTTGATGACTCTTTGTACAGCCGAGACCGAAGCAAGCATACAGAAATGCTGTCCCGTGTCTTTGACCACGTCTCTCAGACCTTCGGCCTGGGATTTCAGTACCTGAATTTATGCTGGACAGACGGAACTACAACGCTTCCCTGTGATTTTGCCCTGGTCGGAGCAGCCAGAAAAAAGGAATGCAAGCGGAAGACGAAGAAGGGCCGGAAGCACAAGGGCTCAAACCTGATTAACCCGGTTGTCGGCTATGACAAACGGACGATAATCGGGAAGCGATACGAGGAGTGTACAAAATCAAAGCCGGGAACTGTCATAAACATGATAAAGCGGGCCCTGGATTCTGGTCTGGAAGCTGATTGCGTTCTTTTTGACACCTGGTTTGCCACGGCTCCGATAATCACCAGAATCAGAGAGATCGGGCTGCATGTGATATGCATGGTGAAGCATATGAGGAACACCTCCTTCCGGTATAAGGACAAGTATTACTCCCTGAGCGAACTTGAAAACATACTCAGGCAAAATCTCAGGGACTCCAATTGTGCGCAGAAGTCATCCAACCCCGATATTCTCGGCTCTGTCATAGTCGAAACCAAGGCAACGGCGAAAGCTCCGGACACGATTAAGGCAAAGATTGTGTTTATCCAGCACCGAACCAATCCGGAAAAGACACTGGCGATACTGAGCACCGACATGGGGATGAGTGACGAGGACATTGTTGTCCATTATTCCAAACGCTGGCTGATAGAGGAGAACTTCTTCAATCAGAAACAGCTCCTGGGGCTTGTTAAAAAATGCCGGGCCAATCTTTATCCCTCAATCATTGCCCACGTAACCATGGTCAACATCTGCACCATGATACTGGAGTACATCCCGGCGTGAGGAGAAGGATATCCGAACGTTTGGGCAGATTTTCATGGAAAACTGCGAGGAAATTCAGGACGTTCCTTTTTCGGTTGCCATCGATACCCTGATGCACTGCTTCAGAAAGCTGGTTGACAGGCTTCACGAGCTGAAAATCATTGCAGACAAAAACATAGATAAGGCCTACACAGTAGCCCATGAGATGCTGAACGAATGGTTCCGACAACAGGGAGAATTCTTCCGGACCTTCATAGGGAAGATCCAATCGGACATGAAGTGAAATGGTCAGGATTTGTCAAGGGATCGAATTTTTGTTCAGGCATGTCTTTGAGAGTAATGAATGAGCGTTGTTATTGGTGTGGGAAACTCGAGTTTACATCACTCAAAATCAGGATTTTGTCAGATCAACTATCCTCTGCAACAGAGCCATTTTATTACAAAAAACGCTTGCATCGGGCTTTTTGGCCCGTAAGGAAATCCGGGAAGGAATTTCCTGTTCGGAAGGCGGGAGATGTCAGGGCAGTTTCAGTCTTTTTTACAGGAGTGGTCTCATATTTTCAGGAGCGTTTGATTAAAAAATACCGGTTCTTGGGGTAGAATCAGGGGAATTTTGTAACGCTGCTAGGTATCGGAAATCGCTTTATGGACAATGTCAGGAACCGGGCCCGGGAACTGATTCCCTATATGAACACGCCCAATTTCAAGGAAGTTTTTGCGGAAATTGTCAGTGAAGCCGGAGGAAATGCGGATTTTCTTCTCAAAATGGAGCTGAGACGGCTTTCTGCCCCATGTCTCCGGGTTATGGATTTCAGAAATGACGGGGATTGTGAAATTTTTACCTATAACGGGGTTTCCCATTTTCTCCAGAAGGAGGATGTGGAAGACTTCATGAGTCTTGTTACCTACTACGGCGGTGTTTATACCAAGGGAGTCTACGAGGAACTTCTTCGCAATCATAACGAAAGAAAAAAAGCCAAACGGATGGAAAGCGGGCTGCATCAGGATCCCAACAGTCCCGCCAGGTTTGCCCTGGAAGAGATTCGCTTTGCCAGCTATGCCCACAGACGTGATGAGAGAATGTATTATTCCTCGGCAATACTGGTGGCCTTTCCCGACGGACGCCTTGTCAATGCCAAAACCTCCGATTTGTCCTGCAGCGGCATCAAGGTTCTGCTTCCCGGAGACTATGAGTTCAAACAGCGGGAGAAAATCAGGATCACCTTTACCAGGCTGATAGAGCTGTATCCCGGAGCCGCCAGAATCCTCACCGGGGTTCCCTATGAAACCCTGGGGGTGGAAAAGAGAGATGTCAGATGCTGGCTCAAGACCAGATGTCTTTCGGACAACAAGGATCTGGAGCGGTTTATCCTGGGCTTTCAGAATGCCAACAAGTACCGGTACAGAATCGATATTGACTATATGGCCTACATTCTGAACATCAAGGCCATTGAATATCAGTACCTGCCCAAGATTATCGGAATCCCGCTGTTCTTTTCCGGCGGCGACATCCCCCGTCTGACCTACGCCCTTAAAAGCGACTTCAACCATGAACAGCTGGATTACTGGCGCGATGAGAGGTCAGATGACAAAATCGGCACGCTGTTTACCAGAGAACGCCTTACCAGGATACTGGAAAAGCCCGAGGGATCCAGGTATGCCTATATTTACGCCTTTAAGCATACCATGGAGAGCCATGTTTATTTTCTGAGCGCCACTCTGGACGAGCTTCAGGAATCGGGGCTTCTGGAGACTTTTTTTGCCATTTCGAAATCCCGCAGTACCTTTCGGGCGTTCCGTTTTGAAATCAGCCCTCTGAAGCTGGATGAAAAGATGCTGCAGACTCTGGCGGGAGCGGCCGGGGACGAGAAGGCTGTCCGGGAGCTTTACAGCAATCTGGCCGAGCTTTCCCACATCGGACTTCTTACCAGAATAAACACGCCCGGGGATGCGGAGCTCTACGGCAGCTTTGTCAGCAGTCAGTCCGTAAACAGGCTCCAGATTTTTACCCATGATACCGAAGACATACAGCCGGTGAAGCTGGAATATCTTCAGTATATTACCCCCAGAAAGGAGCAGCGGTATCTCTACCGTACGGAAATTCTGGCCTCCGGGGACAGTTTTCCCGAAACCCCAGGCTGGACCCGGGATATTTCCAGCCATGGTCTTCAGGTGGAATTTTCGACACCGGTGAAATGTTTCAACGGCGACGTGGTATACATATCAATGCCGAAATTCCAGAAGCTGAAGAAGACCGTATCCCTGATGCATGTGCTCTACGAGGTGGTGTTTATAAATTCAGCCCATACCATCATGCATCTGCAGCTTCACGGCATGCATTCCGCGGTGGTGCAGTTCTTCGATGAGCTTATCAGTGCCAATCAGCATGTGCTGGAACCGGCAAAGAATTTGCCGCATATGAGCGAAACCTCCAAGGCTCTCAGAACCATTACCGTTTCCAATCTGTTTTCCACTCCGATAATATTCATGAGATCAAAGGCTTCCCGGCTGGGTTATGTCTGCGACAGCGCCAACAGCTCCCGGGTACGCCGTCTTTTTCATGTTCAGGAGTGTGAGCCGAAACAGGCCAATGTCTATCCTTTGTTTTCAAATCAGGTGCTTCGCGGGCATATCCTCAGCGATATCGAAAAAATCAAGGCTCATGAGATTCAGAAGCAGTATACGATTTATGTCCGCAGGGAAAGTGTCAATGACAAAATAACCTATGTGCCGCAGACGGAGGATTCCTTCATGTCCCCGGATGATCAGCGGGCGTTTATTGAAAGAGGTCTGGCCGGCGGATATTTCGGAGCCTTTGCGGTGTATGTTACGGCCAACGGCCGCCCTGATGTCTCCGAAATCAGGGCCGAGCTGGATTATATCCGCCGCTATGCGCCCCACAAGTTCAAGGCTCTGGACAGCAGCATCTGGAATATCATGGGGGTGGGGGATGTTATTGACATTACCGAATCGGTAATGGTGAAGCTCAATATTCCGGTGATTCCGGGACAGATTCCGGAAATTCCCGACCAGAACATCAGCATCGGAAAATCCGCAAGGGATACGACGCACTGATCTCCTATTTCCGATGAAGAATCTGATAAATCTCCTGGAAGACAGGGTAAGAAATCTGAAAAGAGAAGCCGGTTCTTTTCCCGGCTCAGCTCCGAGGCGCCTGAAACAAAACTCACGCTATTCTGTCAATAAGCTCCGCCCCTTTCAGAAGACAGGCAGCCGCATCCAGTCCGAAGTTGTTGATGGTAGCCGGAGCCTTTTCGCGGACAATGGGCTTCGCATGAATCGCGAAGCCGATGCCGGCGGCGTTGATCATGGGAAGATCGTTGGCGCCGTCCCCGATGGCAATGGACTGTGCTGCCGGAATGCCGTACTTTTCCAGAAGCTCGTTCAGGGTCTCCACCTTGACGCTCGAATCCACAATGTCCCCCTCAAGTTCACCGGTAAGATGATTATCTACAATCCTGAAAGTGTTTGCCCGTACCAGCGTCAGTTTGAATTCCTCCTTCAGCCGGTTCACAAAAGTCATGAAGCCTCCTGAGGCAATGGCGGTTTTCCAGCCGTGAAACTGCAGGAGATGAATCAGTTCCGGAAAACCTGGCATTATGGGCAGACGATCCCGGAGATCCCAGAGGATTTGAGCCGGAGCGCCTTTAAGAAGTCCCACCCGTTTTCTCAGGCTCTGTTTGAAGTCCAGAAGTCCGTGCATGGCCTGACTGGTGATTTCCGATATCTGTTCTCCCACCCCCCAGGCTTTGGCGATTTCGTCGATGCATTCGCACTGAATGCAGGTGGAGTCCATATCCAGCAGAATTACCCCCGGAGCTGACAGCTTCGGAAAGTTTCTGACGTGAACGGCATCGATTTTTCCGGGCAGCTTTTTCAGATCCTGATTAAGTTCGGTGCTGAAATTGTCGGTTTTCGCCATGCACACCTGATGCCCGAAAAGTTCACAGGGAGCCTGAAATGCCATGGTGACATTATGTCCGGCAGCGATTTTCGCAATTTTCAGGAGATCTCCGGCCAGAATACGATCGCTGACGATGCCGATGTAGCCGCCGCTGAATCTGGCCGGATCCGCCGGAACAGTTTCCTGTCCGTCAAGGGTAAAAAGAGCATTATCCGGGATTCCGGCACTGAGAAGCGGAGCGTCCGGAGTGTTTAAAAAAGACATAGCAAATCCTGACAATTTAATACTGGAAGCGGAGTTTCCCGGGTTGCGGGAAACTGTGTCCCGGCGGATGACAGACCGTCTTTGGCCGGGTACCGTAAAATTTTTTCCGATTATACCATAGCAGGGATCTCCCGAAAATCCGGGACAAATGACAGAGTGCTTCATTGGTACGGTGATGACTTCAGACGGCCTGAAAACAAACATTAACCTTATGATGCCGGAAATTCCCGGGAAGTTCCTGTTTCGTAAGAAGTCGTCTTCTTTCAGACCTCCTTCAGAATGAATTTCCCGTAAGCAAAGATAATCACGTATTTGTGAAGATCGGGGATCTCTTTCAGTTTATCGTCGGTAACATAGAAATTAAGCTGCTTTACCGCTCTGTCGTAAAGGGTCTTTATT
>CACYPY010000154.1 GCA_902776415.1 uncultured Ruminobacter sp. | reverse complement strand
CTCGAAATTTGACTTCGTTTAGGATTTTTGGAGTGGTGAGTCTGGTTCGATTTTGATCCAAAATGGATTTTGGGGATTTTTTGCACCTCACTCATGTATGATAATCAGATAATGTAGTCGTTTCCGATAAGATTGTTTTTGCGATCCACGATATCCTGGATGGTGATTCCTTCGAGGTATCTGGTCACAACCTCCTGAAGTCCCTTCCATACAAACAGAGTGCAGTCTTCCCGCTCGTCCTCGCCAGAAGCAGTATCATTTGAAGGTGACACGGGAGAGATGCTGCTTTCGGTTAGTTGCAGTATCTCGGCAACGGTGTACTGACTGGGGTTCCTTGCCAGGCGGTAGCCACCCTGCGTTCCCCGGTTGGCCTGAAGAATATCGCTTCTGTTCAGGACGGGGATGATCTGCTCCAGGTATTTTTTGGAGATATGCTGTCTTCTTGCAATGTCCTTCAGGGCAATAAAGCTGCTGTCATAATGTTCTGCCAGATCCACGAAGAACTGAATCGCGTATCTGCCTTTGGTTGAAATCTTCATATGTTTTCCGAATGCGTGATTTTCATAAGATTCCGTTCGGTGCTGAGCCGGTAATCAGTAATTTTCCCAGGTCATTATACAGTCCTGGAACTGAAGTTTTAATGTTGCATTCCATGGTTTGCGATGATATGCCATTTTTTCTGATTTCGGGAAATTCGGTTAATCTGAAAGGCTTTTCAGGTATACTGACAGAGATACGATTTCTTAAGGAGGTTTCTGTGAAACATTTGTTTAGAGCTTTGACTGCCGGACTTGCGGTATTGTTGTGCTCCGGAATGCCCGCAGTATCCGTTGCCGCTACGGATACCCTGGTGGTGTATTTTTCAGCATCCGGAAGAACCGAGACAGCTGCCAGCGTTATTGCCGGAGAGCTTAAGGCCGATACCTTTGCCATTAATCCGGCAGTTCCGTATTCGGTGAAGGATTTGGATTACCGGGATCCGGAGAGCCGTTCCTCGCGGGAACATCAGGATCCGTCGCTGAGACCGGAGTATTCCGGAGAAGTTGCGGGATGGGACAGGTACGGAACTGTATATATCGGTTATCCCATCTGGTGGGGGGAGGCTCCCAATATTGTTTATACCTTCGTGGAAAAGCATGATTTTACCGGAAAGACCGTCATTACCTTTTCTACTTCCGGAAGCAGCGGGCACGGTGCCAGCGGTGATCATCTGGCAGAAAAAGCCGGCAGCGGAAACTGGAAGCCCGGACGGCGTTTTTCCAGCAATGTGAACACCTCGGAGATCAGAAAGTGGCTTAAGGACAGCAGATAATCCGTTTTTGTTTGCTGGCTGACCGGAGTTCCTTTTCTCTGAGTTCCAAAAGAAAAGGAATTCCTTTTTTTGTCATCTGAGAAATTTTGTTCTAAAAACACTGGCTGTATCGGTGTTTTAAAAAGAAAAATGTAATAGAATCGCGAGATGATGAGCTTTTTCAGGAGGCACTTCCGGTTTGCTTTTCCGGATTCTCCGCCGTGTTACGAACAAGGGAGCGTTCATGGTAGCAGTAAGAACCAACCATGTCGGTCAGGACTTTGATTTAAAAGTCTGGGCTAGAGGGCTTCATATAAAAGACTCGGATCGTGATGAAATTCTCAGGGTGTTCGCCTACTGTCATGATCATATGCCGGAAACTTTGGCCGAAGAAGAAAAGCTGGCCAAAAGAGCCGCAGAAATAGTCGGTATTCTCCTTACTCTTCACATGGATCTTGATACCTACAAGTCAGCCATTCTGTATCCCCATCTTGAAGAACATTTTTTTACTCTTGAGGAGGCTAACAGAGATTTCGGTCCCCGCATTTCGCGGATACTGCACGGGGTCAAGGACATGGAGGCCATTAATTTCATGCATAACCTCTCTTCGGGGGCCATGGTTTCCAATGAGCAGGTTGATACCATAAGGCGAATGCTGATTGCCATGATTGAAGATGTGCGGGCCGTGGTAATCAAGCTGTCGGAGCGGATTGCGGTTCTTCGCGAAAGCAAGAATATGGATGAGGAGATAAAGGTGCTTCTGGCAAAGGAGAGCGCCAATATTTATGCTCCTTTGGCCAATCGTCTGGGGATCGGTCAGCTTAAATGGGAACTGGAAGATCTGTCATTCAGATACCTCCAGCCCGAAACCTACAGACAGATTGCCAGTCTTCTTGATGAAAAGAGGATCGATCGGGAAAATTATATCAATAACTTTGTCGAGGAACTGTCCCAGGCCCTGAAAAGAGCCGGAATTGAAGCTTCCGTATACGGTCGCCCCAAGCATATTTACAGTATATGGCGCAAAATGCAGAAAAAGCATTTGGCTTTTTCACAGCTTTATGACGTCAGGGCGGTGAGAGTGATTGTCAAGCATGTCAGAGATTGCTATGCCGCTTTGGGAATTGTTCATACCCGGTATCATCTGATCCAAAGAGAGTTTGACGACTACATAGCGAATCCCAAACCCAACGGATATCAGTCCATTCACACCGTGGTTCTGGGACCTGAAGGAAAGGCCGTGGAGATTCAGATTCGTTCTGAAACCATGCATAAGAATGCCGAACTGGGCGTGGCCGCTCACTGGAAATACAAGGAGGGTGATACTCAGGGAATTAATTCCGAGTATGAAAAGCGGATCGCCTGGCTCAGAAAGATTCTGTCCTGGCAGGAAAACATGATGGAGTCCGGAGCGATTGTCGAGGACTTTAAGAATCAGGTTTTTGAGGATCGGGTTTACGTGTTCACTCCAAAGGGTGATGTGGTGGACCTTCCTGCCGGAGCCACGCCTCTGGACATGGCCTACCAGATTCATACAGCACTGGGACACCGTTGTACCGGAGCCAAGGTGGGCGGAAGCATCGTGCCTTTTACCTACAAGCTTCAGACCGGAGATCAGGTTGAAATCATCACGCAGAAGGAGGAGAACCCCAGCCGGGACTGGATGAATCCCTCATACGGGTATATCGCCACCAGCAAGGCACGGAACAAAATTGCGGCCTGGTTTAAGAGACAGGATCGGGACAAGAATATTGAGGAAGGACGGGCTCTTCTCCAGAAATCCATGGAGCAGCACGGCATCAGACTTGAAAGAGCCGAAATTCCCGAGCTTTTAAATGAGGTTCTCAACAAATACAACGCCCGGGATCATAAGGATATCTATGCCAAGCTGGGATCCGGTGATATCCGCATTAACCAGCTGATGAACTTCCTTGAGGAAAAATTCAAGGAAAAGCATGACGAGCCCGACAATACTGAAGAACTTCAGAAAACCATAGAACAGAACCAGCAACAGTGGCTTAACAGTGCCAGACAGGCCAAGGGAAAGAGTCAGGTTATGGTCAACGGCGTGGGCAATCTGGTTACCCACATGGCCAGGTGCTGCCATCCGGTGCGCGGGGATGACATTGTCGGTTTTATTACCCACAGCGGCATAACGATTCACAGAAGAGGCTGTGACCAGCTGAAACTTATGGGGCAGAAGAGTCCGGAGCGTCTGGTGGAGGCCGAGTGGGGCGAGAACTATTCTCAGGGTTATGCGGTAACAATAGTTATTGAGGCTAATGACCGTTCGGGGCTTCTCAGGGATATCACCACCATTATTGCCAATGAAAGAATCAACGTGCTGGGGGTATCGTCAAGCTCGAATACCAGGATGCAGATGGCCAAGATTATTATCAGGATGGAGGTTTACAATATCAATGATCTGACCAGAACCCTGTCCCGTCTCAACCAGATGCCGGATGTCATTTCGGCCAGAAGGGAATAGACGTTTCCGGGATCCCGGATTCGGGGAATTCCCGGAATACAAAGGGACAATATTATGGTTTCCGGTCAGGAGAGAAGCTTGATAAATCCTGTTACCAGTACTGCATTTACGAATTCAATGAAAAGGGCGCCTACCATCGGAACCACAAAGAATGCCCTGACAGACGGGCCGTTAGCTCCGGTAAAGGTATCCATGTTGGCCATGGCGTTTGGAGTTGCCCCCATTCCGAAGCCGCACTGACCGCAGGCAATAACCGCTGCATCATAGTCTCTGCCCATGATGCGGAAGGTTATGAAATAGGCAAACAGCGCAATAATGACGCACTGTGCCGCCAGTATGGAAAAAAGAGGAACGGCAAGTTCCCCGAGTTCCCAGAGCCGCAGGGACATGAGTGCCATGGCCAGAAAGAACTGCAATGATATTTTTCCGATGATATCAATGAGTCCGGTATAAAAGCTCACACAGGATCTGTATAGTGTATTGACAACGAGACAGATCGCGAATATTAATCATTCAGCAATCTAAAATAATTTAAT
>CACYPY010000153.1 GCA_902776415.1 uncultured Ruminobacter sp. | reverse complement strand
AATCGGAAGCCATAACAGTATCTCCTCTGAATGAATGCTCTGAGAGCGCACCCTGTGCCCGGAGAGCTTTTCTGTATCCCGGGTGCCGTCCGTTTCGGGGCGGAACCTTCGTTCTTTGTACAGATAACGCCGGGGCAGGAGGGCGGTTACAGATTTTTTCGGGACAGGGAGGGAATTTTTTCAGGGGACGGCAATCAGTTCCCGGAAAGCCATTGCCGGGATAATCCGAAAATGCCGTGCGACGTGCTGCAGTCAGAAGAAGCGGAGTTTGCGGGGTATTTGCGTACGGTACCTGATATTTGATGTCTGAAGGGGATGACTCCTGCTGTCCTCGGTACGGAAACTGAAGCAATTTTGCCAGGGCGGACTGGCGACGCGGAAAAAAGCCCGGCATCACAGCGGATTCCGGGCCTGCATTTTTTGGAATTCTGACAGGGAGGGCCTTATGAGTCGAAGAAATCCTGTCCCTTTCCGGTAACCGGTCTTTCGGTCTTCGGATATTCGAAGATTTCCGGATTTTCGGCATTCTTCTCCAGATAGTCCGCAAATCTTTCGGCATACCATTTTGCCATGATCAGGTTGTGCATAAGATAGTTACCGCAGTTTTCCGCGGTGGTTCCCGGAACCGAGTCGGCACCGTTTACGGATCTGAAGGCCTTAAGAAGGAGTCCGTGGATTTCCCGGGGCGCCCGGCCCCCCTTGAGGATCAGGTAGAATCCGGTGAGGCAGCCCATGGGACCCCAGTAGATGATCTCGTCCTTCCACTCGGGGTCGTTTCTGAGGAAGGTGGCAATAATATGCTCCAGGGAATGCATGGCTGCCACATCCACGGCAGGTTCCCGGTTGGGGCGGGTAACCCGGATATCATAGGTGGTAATTACCCTGTCTCCTACAGCATCCTGTCTGCTGATGAATATTCCGGGCACGATGCGGGTATGGTCAACGGAAAAGCTTGGTATCAGATCCATGCGATGGTTCCTTCTGTGTTCTTTAGCGGTCTCCGGTCCGGAGAATTGTCAGGATTTCCGGATTCCGCCCGGGTTCTCTCTCTTCTTCGGGAAAAATGTTCTTTCCCTGTGATGAGGGCTAGGATAGCAGATTCCGTGAGCGGCGGCCACAGGGTTTTCGGAAAAAATCTCCCGTTTCCGAAAATACCGTGAGGCGGCAGGGCGGTTCCGGAGCCCGGAAACCGCCAAAGGTGCGTAAACAGGAATTTGGGGGATTTTCTGCAAGTTTGCTACCGGGCTAACATGATTTTTTCTGAGATCCCGTTAGTATTTAAGAAGTTACGGGGGCAGACCGCGGAAGTTCCGTTTTCAGAAATGCCGGAAGATGCCGGGAGGCGTGGCCCTCGGATTCTCTCCGGGTTTATTCCGGAAAACCGTAATCCCGCGTACTCCGGGATTATCCGGTGTCCGGAGATGCCTTTTCCGGGCGGAGTCCCGGAACCTTTCCCATTCCGAAGATCTTTCGTGCGTGATACTTCGGACTCAAAACAGGAATCTCTATGAATAATCGTGCTGAACAGGAACCGGTGCTTAAGCCGTACCTCTCCCGGCTCGGGGCATTTTCACTGGCCCTGGGCACCAGTATCGGCTGGGGGTCCCTGGTGGTCACCAACAATGAATACCTGGCCATCGCCGGTCCTGCGGGCAGCATTGCCGGAATGGTTATCGGGGCTCTGGTGATGCTTCTCATGGCCAGGAATTTCTTTTACCTTGTCAGCACCTTCAGAGATGCCGGTGGCGTTTATGCTTACGTGAAGTCGGTATTCGGGTACGATCGGGCCTTTCTGATTTCCTGGTTTCTGGGGATTACCTACATTGCCATGCTTTGGGCCAACGCCACCTCGGTGCCGCTCTTTGCCCGCTATCTTGCGGGGGACACCTTCTGTTTCGGGCAGCTTTACACGGTGTTCGGGTACCGGGTCTACTTTGGCGAAGTGCTGCTGATGCTGGGAGTGTCTCTGTTCTTCACGGTTATCACCATGAATTTCAAAAGGCTCACGCAGTGGCTCATGATCGGGACCGCGGGGGTGTTTACGGCCGGTATTGCCTGTTGCTTTGCGGGAGCATTTTTTCTGGAAAAGTCTGCCGGAGGGGGAAATCTCACCCCTGTTTGTTCCGGACACCGGAGTGCTCAGGCAGATTCTGATGATTGCCATTATCACCCCCTGGGCTTTTGTGGGGTTTGAGAGCATTACCCATTCGGCGGAGGAGTTTCGTTTTCCTGCAGGCAGTCTTATGGGGATTTTCCGGGCGGCAATTATTGTAACCACCCTCCTGTATGCGGCAGTCTTCCTGCTGTCGGTTTCTGTCTATCCGGACAGGTATGGCAGCTGGACGGAATATATCGGGGATTTGGGCAATCTTCAGGGAATTGAGGGACTCCCGGCCTTTTATGCCGCCTACACCTGTCTCGGAAACACGGGGATTGTCATTCTGCTTCTGGCGCTTCTGGGACTGGTATTTTCCAGCATTATCGGCAACATGACTTCCCTGAGCCGTCTTTTTTACGCCCTGTCCGGAGATCGGGTGCTGCCGGCCAGGTACAAATCCCTGACCCGGGACGGCATCCCGGCCCGGGCACTCTTTCTGGTGTTTCTCCTGTCCCTGCCTGTAATGTTTGTCGGACGTACCGCAGTAAGCTGGATTGTGGATGTGACCACCGTCGGGGCAATCATTCTGTACGGCTTTGCTTCTGCTGCGGCCCTGGCGCTGGCCCGGACGAAGAATGACCGCCAGATGATCCTTTCCGGAGCTCTGGGGCTGGGGATCATGATTGTTTACGGCATTCTTACGGTGATTGAAAGTCTTGCAGGGGCCGGAGGACTTCCCCGGGAAAGTCAGCTTATCTTCATTGTCTGGTCGGTGCTGGGGCTTTTATGCTTCCGGGTGGTAATGATTCGGGATCACGGGAAGCGCTTCGGCAGGAATCTTACCGTTTGGGTGGTGCTGGTGGGCTTTATATTTTTTCTGTCCATGCTGTGGACCCTGGAGGAGTGCACTGCCGTTACCGCGGACAATCTGGTGGCCCTGAGGAACTACTATCATCCCGGGGAGCCCATGGTCCGGCTGGTGGATGATATACACATGATTCCTTACCAGGAAAACCTGATGAAGGTCTTTGTGTTTGCCATTCTGGGAGTGTCCGGAGTCTTTATTGTGTCTCTGTCCGCTCTCCTGTCCAACTGGCACTATGCCCGGAAGTGCGAGGAGGAGACCTCCCGGGAACTGGGTACCATGAAGAATATCACCTACCGGGATCCTTTGACCGGCACCGGGAGCAAGCATGCCTTTGTGGAAGCCGAGGAGAATATGGACATCCTTATTGACCAGGGAAATGCCGGGCAGTTTGCGGTGCTGGTATGCGATGTGAACGGTCTCAAGCATGTCAACGATACTTTGGGGCATAAGGCGGGGGATGAGTACATCAGGGAAGGCGGGGAGCTTATTTGCAGCGTGTTCCGGAAGAGCAGGGTTTTCAGGACCGGGGGCGACGAGTTCGTGGTGCTTCTGGAAGGGGAGGAGTTTCAGAATCGTAAGGATCTTCTCTCGGGATTTGACCGTCATGTGGAGGCAAACATCGGAAAGGGAAAGGTGGTTATCTCGGCAGGACTGTCTGATTACGAACCGGGGCATGACAACAGCTTCCATACGGTGTTTGAGCGGGCGGATCAGCTGATGTACACGAGGAAGCAGGAGCTCAGGAGAATGGGAGCGGTGACCAGGGAGTAGAGTGAGGGAGGCAAGGACTGCCGATCAGGAATTTGAGGAACAGACTCAGGATTGTCCGGAGATGGGGCATGAATTTGCGGTGGAGGGCCCCTTTGGGGGTAATATCCAGCAAAAAGCGTGATGGCAGGGTTGAAAGCTGATAATAAGGGGAAAATTACCCCCCGAATTTAGAGAAGCATGACTTTGAGACAACAGGTACAGATTCCGAAAAGAAACGGTCAGGCAGATTTCTTCAGCATCTCTTCGAATTCCGGAACAGTTACATTTAGTTTGCTCGCCGCTGCTTCAATAGTGATTAAATGATCCGTAAAAAGGTCGATAATCATTTTTTCAACCGCAGCCTTTTCAATCCCGGGGGTGGCCTTTTCAACCGCAGCCTTTTCAATCCCGGGGGTGGCCTTTTCAACCGCAGCCTTTTCAATCTCAGGGGTGGCCTTTTCAACCGCAGCCTTTTCAATCTCAGGGGTGGCTTTTTCAACAGCGATTTTTCTCTCTTTTTGAATATAATCGTTAAAAGATAATTCGTCTTCAAATACCTGATCCATTTCTGCCTCCATTTCTGTTTTATGGTTATCAATAAACTCTTCGAAAAGATTGTACCCCTTGTTACAG
>CACYPY010000152.1 GCA_902776415.1 uncultured Ruminobacter sp. | reverse complement strand
CTTGCTGATGATCTGCATTGCGGGCACCTTCTCTAAGTAAGAACTGAGACAAGGATACCCGGTAGATTAGGGGGTGGTGAAAAATCGCAGGGTACTTACGAATATTCTGTTCCGGATTTTCCGGTGATTGTCTGCGATTCCGAAGGCTATGAAACCGGGGCCTCGTTTGCCGGAGACGCCGCCGGGAATTCCAGCCAGGCCTACTGGTCTCTTATGGAGAGCTATATTTCCGGTCAGGACGATCTCATGGAGCCTGTGGACGTGATCTGGTACTGTATAAGTGCCCCGGGAAGTCGGGTTACCGATGCGGATCTCCGGGTCATTCAGGGGTTCCGGGAGCTTCGGAAGCCTGTGGCGGCAGTGCTGACCCAGGCGGATGTCACCTGTGAGGATACCTGTCAGGAGCTCAGAAAAGTCCTTGTCGGGGCCGGCCTTGACGGGGAACTTGTTTTTGAAAGCAGCCGGGATCCCTTCGTCAGAATCGACCGGGGCATTCCCGAGCTTTACGAATGGACCTTCAATATGCTTGAGGAGTCCCGGCGGGAATCTTTTGTAATTGCCTGTAACCGGGATTATCGGCGCAAGTTCGAACTCTGCCGCACCTACATCAGAATCGCCGCTGCCGGCGCCTCCGCCCCGGCGCTTTCGCCGATCCCGTTTTCGGATGCCGCCGTGATTACTCCGATTCAGCTGGGACTCATGGGAAAGATTCTCACGGTGTGGAATCTTTCGGAGTTCAGAAATCTGGCGGGAGCGGCCACTTTGGACACGGTGCTGCCCCTTGTCGGAAAAACGGTGGCCGGAAATTTACTGAAGATGATCCCCGGGGCTGGCAGCGTCCTTGGCGGGATTATCAACGCCTCCGTGGCTGCCTCGCTGACCTACGGTCTTGGTACTGCCCTGAACGAGGGCTGCCACTATGTCTGTCAGAAGGCGCTTAATGGCGGCGGTCTCGCCGATTTCAGGGACATTGTCGGCAGCGATTTTGCCAAAAAGGTCTTTGAGTATGCCGGAAGCTACCGCCGCATGGCACAGGGTGTTGCCGGGGAGCAGGACGGCAGGGGGAAATGAAGCCTGCGGTTACCGGGGAGGGAATTCTTTCATGTCGGAAACACTGATAAACCAGGACTTTATCGGCAAGCTGGAGGCCACCCGGGTGAACCGGGAGCTCCGGCCCATGCCGGATATCACGGGGCTTACCCTGGGCGGTTTCCGGACGCGTTCCCGGCTCAGCGTCTCCTCGGGGGAGGCGGATATTTATCTCTGCCAGGGGGCGGACGGACAGGAATGCATTCTCAAGCTCTACCGCCGGGAGAATGCACTCACGCCGGAAGTAGTGTCCCGGCTTCAGGAGATTCGGAGTCCCTATGTGGCACCCGTGTATCATTTCGGGGAGCATAACGGTCATCAGTATATCGTGCGCCCCTTTTACCGCTACTCGAATCTGGCCGGAGTGCTCCGGGACGGGAAACGCTTTACAGCTGAGGAGCTCCGGACTCTGATTATTCCTTCCCTGACTGAGGGACTGGCCACGGTGCACCGGGCCGGCATTCTGCACCGGGATCTCAAGCCGGCCAACATGATTCCGGACGACACGGGAAGCCGTATCGTGCTTATTGACTTTGGCATCAGTGCTGCTCCCGGGGACAAGTCCCTGGTGGTATCCGGCACCGGCATGACTCCCTGTTACGCATCTCCCGAGGCCATGCGCGGCGTGTATCTCCGGGAGACCGATTACTACGCTCTGGGGATCTCCCTTTATGAGCTTTACACCGGACGGACGCCGTTTCAGGATACCGGAAATGCCCCGGGGGAGCTTCCGATTCTGTCCCTGGTAAACCGGATTGAGTTTCCGGAAAATTTTCCGGAAGACCTCCGGGAACTGGTTTTGGGACTCACCTATATGGATCTGACCCACCGGAACGAGCCGGACAATCCCAACCGCCGCTGGGGGGATCCGGAGATCCGGAGATGGCTGTCCGGGGAACGGCAGCCGGTGCCGGGAGAGCATGCCCCGGGCCCGGTGCCGCGGGATTTTTTGCCGTATGTATTCCGGGGGCGGAGCTGTCTTTCCCTTAAGGATCTCTGCCGGGAGTTTCTCGGGGATCCCGGAGCCGGAGTCCGGGAGCTGGGCCGGGGCATTCTGGCTCATCATCTGGGGCTCACCAGCCCGGAAAAGGCTGCGCTGTGCCAGAATGCCCAGGATTCTCTCGGCACGGACGAGGCGGCTAACCGGGAAATCCTGAAGCGTCTTGTATATACCCTGGTGCCGGATCTTGAGGAGCTGTTTCTGGGCGGCCGGGCGTTTTCGGGAATTCCGGAGCTGGGCAGGACGCTTGTCAGTGCGGCTTTGGAAGAGAAGGTTTCCCGGGAAGAGTCCGGTCATACCCCTTCCCCGGGAACGGGAGAATCTCCGGATCGGGGAGAACGGGCATCGCTTCCGGAGGATTTCCGGGATTTTATTACGGGATCGCTTGCGGAGGTGTTTTTTTCGAGGGGAAGCTCCGGAGGAAAGCTTCGCGCTCTTGTGTCCCGCCTGAAAACCCTGGTCCCGGAGGAAAATCTGTCTTCTGCGGACACGGCCCTCCTGTTCGGTTACGCGGTGTCGGATTCCCGGGAGCTCTGTCTCGGCGGTGTTCGTTATCCGAATCCCGTGGCGGCGGCCGGAGCACTCCTGGCACTACGGGAGCGGGATCCGGAGAGCGGGCTTCGGGAGATTTCCCGGCTGGAACCGGAACTGAATTTTTATGAAAGGGCATTTCCGGATCCGGAATCCCGGGAGGCGATTTCCCGGATCCTGGCGGAGGTCCGCCGGGCGGTTTTCAGGCTCCCCGGAAGCGACAGCGAGGAATTCCGGTTTCAGGGACCGGAGGATCTGGAACGCTTTATTGCAGAGGCTTTTCAGGAAGACCGCCCCCGTATTGTGAGAAGACTGTGCGAAACCTACGGGGCGGCCCTCAGGGATGTTTCCGAAAAGGTCTGGAAATCCGCGGTTTTTGAGAGACTGAAGGAGAGGATGAGACATATGATTGGTATCGGGGAATACCTGTTTGACACGGAAGAGAGGTTTCAGGCCTTTCTTGAGGATCTCATGCTTAAGGGCACGGCAAATCCCCGCTATCTTCGGGATTTTGTGTGCTGCCACCGGGAAGCTTTGAACGCTCTTTCAGAACAGGCGGAGGGGGAGCGGTTGCGGGATCTCGTCCGGGAGGTTATCGGTGCGGGGGACTCCGTGATCCTTCTTGACTATTATGCCTTTCCGGACCTGAAACATCTTCTGGAATTTCTGGCAGAAATGAAGGATCGGGAAAGCACGCGGCCGGGAATCATGCGGGATTTTGCCCGGGCGCATGCCACGACCCTGAAAAATCTCGGTAGCATTCCGGAGCTCGCCGCTCCTGTTCGGGAGTTTTTGGACGCCGGGACTGCTCCGGAGGTTCCGGGGGAGATTCTGATAAACACCGTCCGCTATCCCCTGATGAGCCCGGGAGATACCGTAGTCATGGGGAGTTTCCGGCAGGAGCCCGGGGATATATCCCGGCCCCTGGAGTGGCTGGTCATAAAGAGAGCGGGGGAGCGGGCGCTTCTTATCAGCAAATACGGGCTGGAGGCCCGGCCCTACCATGATTTTGTCCGGGATATCACCTGGGAGGAATGCAGCCTGAGAGCGTGGCTAAACGGCGAGTTTTTCCGGGAGTCGTTTTCGGAGGAGGAGCGGAAGCTTGTCTGTCTTACCCGGCTGGAAAATCCGGATCGGACTGATCTGGGAATTTCCGGAGGCGGCGTTACTGCGGATCGGATCTTTTGTCTCAGTATCGCAGAGGTTAGGGAGTGTCTCCGGGATCGCAACCTTCGGATCTGCCGTCCGACACCCCTGGTGCTGGAAAGCAGGATCTGCCGCACCGGTCTTAACGGCGCCTCGTTCTGGTGGCTCCGGTCTCCCGGAGGAATGCAGTGCCGGGCGGCCGGTATCGGTGAAAACGGCGCCCTCTGCGCCGGAGGCAACTATGCGGATTACCGGGAAGGGCTGGTGCGTCCTGCCATGTGGGTGGCGGTTAAGTAAAGCGGACGGGGAAAATCCGGAATCCGGTTCTCATCATCTCCCAGCTTCAATATTAGCACATGAGAGCTTTCCCCGGGTATTCGGGAGGGGAATTTATGACGGGGTTGGGGGATTTTTAGGAAAGGACTTAACAGATGCGTCAGAATGTCGGATTACGGGAAATTTGCACATTCATGCCGGAACATGCGGCATGACAAAGCCGTAACAGTAAAACTCCTGAAAAAGTTCCCTTTCCGGCATTGCAAAATCCATATCTTCTCCCCCGACCTCCGCCCCCGTTTCCCGTCTCCGCAAATTTGATGACATCAGTACGGAAAACGCGGTT
>CACYPY010000151.1 GCA_902776415.1 uncultured Ruminobacter sp. | reverse complement strand
AATCTCAATGACAAAAAACCCGTAAAATCAAACATTGGCATGGCTGTGAAGCTGACAGCGGAACACGAAACTTTTAACTATCCTGAAGGTGCCACCGTCCTTTATCATCTGGGCTTTCTCACCATGATGAGCGATGAAGAGAAGGAAAGCATCCAAAACAGCAGCCTTAATGACGAGTACCTTTCCATACCCAATGAATATTTCCGGGAACTTTTTGCCAGATTTCAGCTGACCATGGTTCCCGAAGTTCTCCGGGAAATCGAGACATTAAGCAATCTCGGCATGATGGCGGTTTCCAATGACATTTCCGTACTGAGCGACATGCTTTACCGGCTTTCAGGCGGCTTTACCCAGACTGACGTTGCCCGCGAGGGAGAAAACCAGCTTGCTCTTACGGTATATGCTGCCATAAGCGTAGCCGCAGGAGGGAGCTTCGATCTTACAAAGGAATATGCCATAAAGCACGACGGCAAATTCGTTTTTGCGGACGGCATTGAGGAGAATGAATACCTGGAGGTTAATGAAGCGGATTTTGAGGATGCCAGTGAAAAGGAAAACGGTGAAAATGCGAAAAAGGAACCCGTTTTTATAAGCAGATTCAGCAGTTCCCGGAACCGTAAAGCTCCTGATACCAGAAGAGGCCGTGCAGATCTTGTAGCCATAAATACCAATGTCCGGGGCCCCAGCTACATTTTTGAGTTCAAGTACAAAAGAAATACCAGAACTTCTGAAATAACAAAGGACAAGGTCCGGGAAACTCTTTATAACAGGGCCGTGAAGCAGCTTAACTTTTATGTTGCCGATGATTATCTCAAAACCGTTCCCGATCTTCGCAAATACGTGATCATGTACACCTACGGAGAGTTTTTTATCGAAGAAATAATCTGATGCGATGTTTTTTTTGGTAGCCGCATTTCATCAGCCGGAATAATGTTACGAATATGCCGCAAACGGGGCGCACGGGTCGTAATATTGCCATATGGAAAATACAGATGTTAAAGGCACTGTCTGACAGTTTTACGAATTTTGCCGCCATCATTGATGAGAATTATGCATTGTTGATAAAACACGTTTTCCTGAGTTTTATGAAAAACAGACAAGATTTCCATGTTTTTAAGGCTCCGGTGGTTTGGTGAAACCATGTTTATCGAGATCCTGCGATGCTACTATGATAATGTCTCGTTATTCGGCGGACAGGATTGTCGAGAACGTGCCAAAATAGAAACCGGCAGGGGATGCCGGTTCAGTTGTGACAGATATGAAAGATCGGAAACCTCCGGATCAGTCTTCGGAGATTTCGGGAATCGGGAATGAGAAAAAACCTGCCAGCCGCCCGGTATTCCTGGTAGTCTTCCTTGAGGCTCCTTTTATGTCGCTTCCGAAGGTAATGGAAAAGCAGAAGGTGAGGCGGGCAACGATAATGGTCTTCCGGAAGGGGATGAGGGTAGCTTTGACCATCAGGGGCAGGCTCCGAAGTACATGTCTTCGAAGCTTTCAACAAATCCCTGAACGACGAAGGCTCTGTCGTCCGTCGGAAAAATCGCTCCCTTATTCAGATAGCGTTCGATGAAGAAGCTGCCGGTGATATGGTTCTTCCAGGAGAGGATCGGGGACCGGTGATCTTCCGGCAGCTCCGGATGATCGGAAACGAAGTCGTCAATAACCTTATCCGTCTTATCCGCCATTCTCGTACATCTTTTCCAGAAGAGTGTTGTATGCGTCGGGCAATTCACTGGAGTGGCGTTTTTCTTCAGGAAAGTCCAGTGTGTTTTTGATTCCTTTCCTGCCGGAAACGTAGGTCGTAAGTTCACCCAGGAGTTTAAAAAAGTTCGGCATCCTGATCGCTCAGTTTCATGAAGCGCTCCTTGCTGGCTGTCGGAATGAGGTCTGTTCGAAGGATCCTTCTCTGTTTTCTGAATGTTTTGTTCGCTGCATTATCACGGACGGGAGAAGCCGTGAGATAAAGCGAAGTGCGGTGAGGTGGAAAGTGTGAGCAGGAAAGTTTCGGATGTTGCTTTGGAGTCTGTCCGGTTTCGTGCTCTCCCGTCACAGGAATCTCTTTTTCTGAAAATGTCCGCCGTTTTGGATAAAAGTTTGACACTTTTCACAAAACATGATTTTTTATAACAAAGTGTTAACAAATAATTAACATTGTTTCTATGAAAATACCTTCTTAGAAGGTAAAATAAAGAGTTAACCGGGATATTCCCCCTTCGTTGAACATTCTTGCCATTTAGCCTAAGAGTTGACACATATGAAGAAAAATTCTTTCTGTTTTCGTCCCAGTGCACTGACTGTTGCCATCGGTCTGGCCATATCTCTGCCGGGGCTGACTCTGTCTCAGGACGCCGAGGCCGTGATTGCCGCCACCCATATTTATCACAATCACATGCCTAACTTCTGGCCGTACTATGATACCTCCTCCTACAAGTCGGCCGCAGTGGGAAGCCCGATTCGCTATACCTATGACGGCGGGGCTCTGGAGATCAAGACCAATCCCCCGGCAGGATACAAGTATCTGCTTCCTTCCGGCGCTCCGATGCCGCACGACAACCTCGAGCAGTACTACATGCGCGATGCCAAGCAGAATGCCTACACCGTCTGGCCGGCTCAGACCGCCCGTGCCAACAGCGGCAGTCATCCCAAGAGCCAGACCCATGTAACCATGTCTGCTGCCGTTATCAACAATGTGCAGGATTTTGCCGAGAGAGGTTCTTTCAACGGATTTTATCAGATCGGCTGGTCCAAGGACTGGAAGTCCACGGTGGGCAGTCTCAAAACCTCCGGCGGCTTCAATGCCCTGGATCCGATTCACTTCACCGGCCACCATTCCATGGGGCCTCTGGTAGGACCGGAGTACTTCCTCAAGGATCTCATCTATCAGAACGTAACCTTGCAGCAGGACTACTTTCTGGGTTCTCAGTTCAAGTCTTCCAAGGGCTTCTTCCCCACCGAACTCGGGTTTTCCGAAAGACTGATTCCGACTCTCAGGAAGCTGGGCATTGAATGGTCCGTAATGGGCAACAACCATTTTTCCCGTGCCCTCAGGGACTATCCTTACAACCATGCAAATCCGGCATATGACACCCTGGTTTCTCCTCCGAACCGCGCCGACCTTCAGAACACCTACGAAAAGGGCGCCTGGGAGTACGTGAAAATGGCTCACGAGCAGCAGAACATTCTTAACAAGTTCCCGTTCTGCGACATTCCGCACTGGGTGCAGTATGTAAACCCGGAGACCGGCGAGGTTTCGAAGATTGCCGGTATCCCGGTTGATCAGAACGGATCCTGGCTGGAGGGCTGGGAAGGCATTGCCACCGCTTCCAACGAAATTGATCGTCCCAGCTATGAGGCTGATGCCAATGGCAGAACCATGTACTTCGTTATTGCGCACGACGGCGATAATGGCGAGGGCCGTGCCGGTTCCATCGGTACCTGGCTGGCTTCCGGCGAGGAATATTCTTCTGCCGGTGTAGTGGGCATGGGCGTCGAGGAATATCTTAAGGCCTATCCGATTCCGGAAGATGACATTCAGCACGTGCAGGACGGCTCCTGGGTAGATACCCGCGACTCCTCCTCCGACCCTGACTGGTATCACTGGCACATTCCGATGGGCGTCTGGACCAAGGGACAGCTGGCCGCCTTTAACAAGGCCAACGGCACCGAATTCGAGGCTCCGACCAATTTTGCCGGCACTCCCTTCGGTCATGCTGTTTCCCTGGAGTACGGCTACCACTATCTGGAAAGAAACTTTGCCATCCTGCAGGCTTCTCTTAACTATGCCAAGACCGCCGAGCAGATCTGGCTGGATACCCATCCCAATTACTGGTCTCCTTCCACCGATGCCGAAAAGCAGGTTACCTATGCCGGAAATCAGCTTAATCCGTACATGATGTCCTTCCCGGTGAAGGGTGATGAGGCCAATGACTACAAGGGCGGCGCCAACCCTGCCGAGCTGGCATGGTACTTCCTGATCTCCTCCATCGATTCAGGCTTCGGCTACTATGATGAAAACACCGACGACAACGTGAAGCCGTCCCTGGGTTTCAACCAGTCCCTGTTCTTCTCCGAGCCCTATGTTTCCAAGAATCTGGCCAAGGACAAGACCGGACCTTCCATGTGGTGGGTGCAGCGCTATCCTACCAATCCGGGTTCCGCCAACTCCGGAAAGGCAGAGGGCTGGACTCCGGCCTACGCCGATAACACCTGGGCGATTTACACCTATGCCTACGATGTCAGCGGCATCAAGGACGTGAAGGTTTATGTCCGTGCCCACAAGGACAAGAGAATGTCTCCCACCGATATTGCGCCCCGGGTATACAATCCGAAGGCCTTCACCGGCCAGCCCAATGTGGACGTTAATCAGGTGGGCGAGTGGAAGGCTTATTCCACCAAGAAGCGCGAGCTTACTCCTGTCATGAACGGAGTGGCCTGGCAGGACAACGACGTTTCCAAGAACTATCAGGTGCTT
>CACYPY010000150.1 GCA_902776415.1 uncultured Ruminobacter sp. | reverse complement strand
TTGGCAGTTCCTACGCTTCTCAGGTTTAAGCAGTATGTTGATAACTCGCATATCAGTCTGCTGTTTTCCAGTGAAACGCAAACGTTCAAGGTGGTGGGATCACAGATGTCTTTGCAAAGGTAATAACGGCCATGGGGCAGGATTGGGTAAGGTACTACGTTCCTCAGACGTATCGCAACTTCTACGGCAGTCTGTTTGAAGATCTGGAAAGCAAGCCCAGACTGACGGCCTGATTTTTTGAAAATGATGATTTTTCAGAAATGTTCTTCTTTTTCCGGGAGCTTACGCGGGACACTCCCGCGGGGGAGTTCCATTCCAGGGTGTAGCCGGTTCCCCGGCCGCCTCGGAAATAAAGCCTGATGCCGTCCGTTTCCGCGGTTTCGGCGCTGTTCCGTTCCGGCTCCGCGCGGGTCTCGGTCATGGTCATGATTCCCTCTTTCTGAAATCGGGTTCCAGGATCTTCGCGGATTCGGGCCGGTGGCATTTAAGCCTCTGGAAGTAGAAGGCTCCCGGCTCCATGAACACCAGAAAATCCCCCCAGAAGAACATATCCCTGGTTCCGTCCCGGTTCGGGTTGATGTCATCCCAGAAGCGGCCCTTCATGACCTCCCGGAAGTCCCCGGTGTAGATCTCGGGATTGCGCCACACGCCGTAGCACGAAACATGGCTGCCGGGCAGGGACATTTCCTTCAGAAGAAGCGGAATAAGGCCGCTGTCCTCCTCGAACACATGAACGGAGAGCTGCTGGCGTTCCAGGGGCTCAAACGACCGCACATAAGTCCGGAAGAACCGGAAGCGGCCCTCGCTCCTGATCTTCAGAAACCCGGGGAACTCGTGGATCACGCCGGTAACGGCTCTGGGGTAGTCGATCTCCCCGGTATAGAGTCCGATGCCGGTGTTATTGATCCCGTAGGTGCTGAAAATATACTGGCCGTTGACCAGGGGGGCTCTTTCCGGGAGGCAGGACTCCATGTACTGAGACCGGAGGAATCCGCGGTAGAGAAGTTCGCTTACGGTGACCTTTTCGGGTTCGCTGAGATAGTTCACGAGTTCGTCCCGGCGGTGCTTCAGAAGCGGAGACAAATCCTCGTAGTCATAAACGGTGGGTGCGGTCATTGCTGTTTCCTCTGTTATTCCCTGTCCCTGCTGCTATTATCCCGCGGGACGGCGGAAAATTCCACATTCTCGGTGTCCGGGTTCTTTTCCAGAAAGTCCAGGGACACCTGAAAGGCGTTGGCAACCCCGGTTTTCTTCAGAAGATCCGCCAGCGTCCGGATGTCGGCCATTTCCAGGCGGGTTTCCTCGATCAGAAAGTCATCGTTTTTGGCAAGCCCTTCCCGGAGATCCCGGCTGTTGTCCCGGAAAGCCTCTCCGAGATACCGCCAGAGTCCCCGGGGAGTGGCCACGGCCCCGTCCAGGCTTTCCAGAAAGTCATAGAATACGGCATGATCCGCGGCGGTGACCGCCATAGGGTTGGAAAGTCCGCCGGTAAGCGAAACGGACTAAAACTTCGGTGCTTATATTTTTTTCATTACCAATGCCACACGAACTGCGTTTAGCTGGATACGTTGGTACTCATGAATATCAGACATTGCCAGCGGGGTGTCATCGCAGCTCGTTGATGCGATAGCTGTCGGTGAGAACCAGATCCGCCGTGTCGTCCGCCGCGGCTTCCAGGCACTTTTCGGTATCGGGGCAGCGCTTAATCCTCATCCCGGAAGGCGATCCTCCATAAAGGCCTCGTAGCCGGAGTTTTTTCGGGGGGAGGGCCACGGTCTGCTCCTGATCCGGGGACAGCATCCCGTTTTCCGGTAACGGCGTATATCTGGGTGGTGACAACGCTGTTGGACACCAGGATATCTCCGGTCTCGCCGTCATGGAGCGCCTGATTCACCGGAAACACGGCATCCACTTCGCCTTTCTTCAAGGGCCCCGAGAGCCTCGGCGGCAGAGGAATACGGCACCGCTCCGAAGCTGATTCCGGAATTGACGATACGGCTTCCGGCACGTGCGATCCGGTCCCGGAGCGTGCCCGTGAGTTCTCCCGTGGCGGTATCCCTGCCGGAGAAGGGCATGGCATCGTCCGCGTAGCCCACCAGGATCCTGCCGTGCTTCCGGAGCCAGTCTTTCGCGCCGGGATTCAGGAACGGATTGGTTCCGGACACCCGGCCGTGCTTTTCGAAAATCTTCTGATTGTAGCAGGCATCCTCGTCAAAGATGCCGGTCATGGCGGCACGGAGACCCAGGACCGGCCGGTGGTGGACAGGCTGGAGAGGTGGCGGCGAAGCTGGGACTCTCCATGGCCCGGGTGTCCCTGGCCTGGATGCTGTCCAAAAGGTATGTCATAGCTCCGATAGTCGGATGCACCTCTCCTGATCATGTAAGGGAGGCCGCGGCGGCTCCGGATGTCAGTCTTTCGCCTGAGACAATCAGGGAACTGGAGGAGCTTTATGTGCCTCATGTAAAAACCGGGGCTTTCTGAAGACGGTAATTTCCGGAAAAACGGGGAGTGCGAACCGGACTCCCCCTGGTAGAACTTATGAAGAGAACACTGATAATCTGCTATTCGAGAAGGGGCTGGAACTATGCGAACGGCTCCGTGGTATATCTGGAAAGGGGGAATACCGAAATTGCGGCGGAGTATATCGCCCGGGAAACGGGAGCGGAGATTTTCGGAATCGAGACCGTAAAGCCGTACAGCGATGACTATACCGCCTGCACGGAGGAGGCCCGGGCCGAGCTTCGTGCCGGAGCCAGGCCGGAGCTTCGGAATTATCTTTCGGACATTTCCGGCTATGACAATATCGTGGTGGCCGGCCCCTGCTGGTGGGGTACCTATCCCTGCGCCGTGTTTTCTCAGCTGGAAAGGCTGGACTTTGCCGGCAGGAAGGTATTTCCGCTGATGACTCACGAAGGCAGCGGCATGGGAAGGGCGGCAAAGGATCTTGCAGCAGTCTGCAGGGGGGCGGTTATCGCTCCGGGACTGGCAGTCACCGGTTCTGCCGTTGCGAATTCCCGGGACATGATAGCCGCGTGGGCAAGGAAAAACCTGGCATGACGGGCCGGCTGCGAAAGAAAGCGGACGAAATCCCCCGGTACCTGCCGGAACAAAATCAGACTTCGGACAAGGAGCTCTTATGGAATATGCGGAACTTGGCAGCACCGGCATTACGGTTTCCAGACTGTGCGTCGGCTGCATGTCCTACGGACAGGCGTCAGAGGAATTCCACCGCTGGACGCTGAATTATCCTGATACCCTGGAGATGATAGCCCGGGCCCGGGATCACGGTATCACCTTCTTCGATACCGCCAATGTGTACTCCTTCGGCAGCAGCGAGGAATATCTCGGGCGGGCCGTGCGGGATCTTCAGATCCCCCGGGACAGTATCGTGCTGGCATCCAAGGTTTATTTCAATGAGGGATTTCTGTCCCGGGAGGCCATTTTGCGGGAGATAGACGGCACCCTTGCCAGACTGGGCACCGATTACCTGGATCTCTACCAGATTCATCGTTATGACTACACCACGCCTCCGGAGGAAACCATGACCGCCCTGGACTGTCTGGTCAGAGCCGGCAAGGTGCGGGTCATCGGAGCTTCAGCCATGTACGGCTATCAGTTTCACAATCTTCAGATTCTGGCCGAGGAGAACGGTCTTGCCAGGTTCAGCACCATGCAGAACCATTACAATTTGCTGTATCGGGAGGACGAGCGGGAGCTGATTCCGATCTGCCGGCAGTACGGGGTTTCCCTAATTCCCTATTCCCCTCTGGCCGGCGGGCATCTCTCCAGAAAGGAATGGAATTCGGATTCCCTCCGGAGCTCCACCGACATGGTGAGCAGAAAGAAGTACGACGGCGCCCGGGAAAACGATCTGGAGATCATTGCCAGAGTGGCCGGACTGGCCGGGAAATACGGGGTGTCCATGACCGAAATAGCACTGGCGTGGCTGCTTCACCGGGGGGTTACGGCGCCGATTGTGGGAGCCACGAAGCCGCAGCATTTTGATGCGGCGGTCAGGGCAGTTGATCTCAGACTGGAGGATGAGGATCTGCGCTTTCTGGAGGAACCCTACCGGGCTCATGAAGTGGTGGGGGCGGTGTCCCGGAATACTTCCTTCAGGTGACGGATGCCGGTTTCAGGGAGGATTTGCCGCCCCCGTTTTCAGAAAATCCTCCCGTTTTCTGTTTGTCCGGAAGACCATTTTGTGACCGTTTTCATGAATACGGGAAATGGCAGGGTGTGTTTTTCTTTATGTGATACTGCCGGCTTTTTTTCTCCCCGCCCCGCTTTTATACTCTTTTTTTGTCAGCAGTGGGGGGACTCTTTTTTGGATTCCGGAGTCTCCCTGTATAAGACTAAAACAACAATCATACAAAAGCGGGGAATTCGCATATGACTTACATTTCGCACTTGAAGATAGGTAATTACCACTTTTTGTAGAAGTAAGAAAGTAGTTGTTTGTTTTTTCGAGACTATCATGTTGTGGGATCGATT
>CACYPY010000149.1 GCA_902776415.1 uncultured Ruminobacter sp. | reverse complement strand
AGCTACATATACTTCTACAGAACTCAAACCACCAATATCAACAAGACTGTATTTAACGTTGATTTCTTGTGCATCTATGATCTCTTGATCAAGATTTGCTATGTTGCTTATCTCAGGAGCAGTTGTATCGACCGTAAACTGCATAGTATCAAGCACAGACTTTCCATTGGCATCGATTGAGTTATCCGGAACACTCATTGATTCATTCTTAGTGGCGTCTTTTGACGAAAGAGAAATCTTATAAACACCATCTTCGGCAAAATTACTTTTATCAATTGAATAAGTGTATTGATACCAACCAGAGGAACCAATTTCAACATTATCTGATATCTCCGGATTTGATTTGGATGAGAATTTTTTTAATATTAAGCCAAATCTTAATACTGAAGATTTGACCGAAGTCATACAGGATATTAATTGGAAATTATCGGATTATTTTTCCGATGCCTCAGATCTGCTGGATAACATGGGGGAAAAAATTGAAGCGATCATGATCAGACTGTTTGAAAAGAAATAGCCTGTCTTTTCGGAACTTTTGTCCGGAAAACAGCAGATAACCGAACATTGTGTCCTGTTATCAGGAAAAAACGGGAGGGATTTCAAAGTGCTCCTAAGTCCGGAATCCCTCAGAATTCTTCCGTTTTCTGCCTTTCCAGGAAACTCCGGACATTTCTGACAAAGTTTTCCGGCATGAAGAAGGAAAGCTCGGAGCTTCCGTTTTCCACGCGAACCTGTACCGATTTTGCTTTTACGCAGACACGCTCTCCGGCTTTGATAACAAAGCTGTGAACCAGCCGGTTTTCGTACTCGTCCAGGTCTGTCACCACCGTATAGGTATCCCCGAATCTGAGAGAGGAGGTGTATTTTATTCTGAGATCCACTACAGGAAAGACGTTGCCCTCCTGCCAGACAGTTTGGTAGGGATAGTCAACAAGATCCAGAAAACGTCCCCGGGCAGCCTCCAGATATTTAAGGTAATTTCCGTGCCAGACCACGCCCATGGGATCGCAATCGTAAAACTCCACTTTTCCCGTAATCTCAAATGTGTAGAAACTCATGATAAGTCCTTTTTGTCAGGGATTTTCCCGGAGAATCTGAAGCTCTGTATTGCTTTTGGAACCGGGTATTCCGTAAGATCTTGCATAAAACAACCTTCAGATCCGTTACAATATTATAACAGGAGGCGGTGTTCCGAAAACTTCAATCCCCCGCCGTCATTGTTATTACCCCCGTATAACCTCAGTCAGGAAATCCCGCCATGTCTCAAAACAAATCGTCTCGCCTTTATCTTCAGGCTCTGGGATTATTCCTGGCACTCCATGCGGGAATGGCTCCGGAACCTTCAGTGGCCGCTGTTCTGGACTGTACCGTATCCCGGGTGCTGGACGGAGACACCATCGACTGTGACAAGCCCAAAGGGAGGTACCGCATCCGGCTTCGCAGCATCGACGCTCCCGAAAAGTCCCAGCCCTGGGGACGGGCTTCCGGCAAAAATCTCCGGAGGCACATTCAGGGACAGAAGGTGCGTATCGACATCCGGGGCACGGACCGTTACGGCAGATATCTGGGAACCATCTATCTCAGGGGAATAAACATTAATGGCCTTCAGGTACGGGAGGGCATGGCCTGGGCCTACCGCCGCCATCTGGACAGTCCGCAGTATCTGGATTGGGAGGAGAAAGCACGTTCCGAAAAACGCGGGCTCTGGCAGGATCCCCATCCGGTTTATCCTTCTGACTACCGTCGCATGAAGAGAGGGACTCCATGACCGTTTCAGAAGCGGATAATTTCACAGAGCCCGGAGCTGTCCCCCGGGATTCTTTAAACTGATACCCCGGAGGCTTCAGAAGAAAGGGCATCCTTTTGGGCCTTGAGTTCCTTCTTGTTTTCGTACATTATCCGATCGGCCCGTTCAAAAACATCTGCCACACAGTCATCTCCGCTGAATCTGGCCATGCCGCAGGCGATAACAATCCCGCCTGATTTCAAAGCCTTCTCGTTATGATCCCGCATTATGGCAGCCAGCTCGTCAATCCTCTCGTAATCCTGATCCCTGACAACGGTCACAAATTCGTCGCCGCCGATGCGGTACACCGGGCTGTGCCTGAAAATATCGCAGATTATCCGGCATGCATCCCGGAGATACCGGTCACCGGCATGATGGCCGGCATTGTCATTAACCTTTTTGAGGTCGTTCACATCCAGGACCATAATGGCGAAGGAAGGAGCATGACCGACTCTGATCTGGAGGTTCAGAGTCTTTTCGGTTTCAAGATAGGCGTGCTTGCTCTTCACTCCGGTGAGGGCATCGATATTTGCCTTGCTGAGAGCCTGGGAAAGACGTCTGGCGTAATCCTCCTCCTGGCGGACCTGGAAATCCACGTCGCTGACCCCCGCAATCAGTTTACGGTCGTTGTCCTCTTCCACCATGGCTGCCCGAAGCTGCACATAGGTGGGACGCTCCCCGATAATAATTCTGAAGCTGACGGCATAAAGTCCGTTGCTTTCGATTTCCATAAACACCGCTTCTTTGCTGAACAGGGAGAGGAAGCGGTTCTGATCCTCAGGACAGATGGCACTGGAAGCAAAATCCCGGACAGAGCTCCAAAAATCAGCGCCTTCCCGGGGCAGGGCGATGTTTTCACATCCGGCAGTGGTGCTGAGTTCCCGGTATGCTCCGGTATCAGGATCGACAATGTAAACCAGAAGAAAGCTTCCGGACAGAGCATTAAGACGGGTATAGGCGATACGTTCCTCATGCATTCTCTCCGCTTCCCGCTGTTGCCGCATCTGATCGTCAACATCCATAACCCCGATGACTATATAGTTCTCGTCGTCCTTCATCCTGGAGATCTTCATGGTCACATATACAGGAATATTATTAACAAGCCGGCGATAGGTCATCATGAATACCCCGCTGAGATGCAGGGCTTCCGTTAGGTTTTCCCTGTTCATGGCCCGGATAAATTCTTCCCGGTCTTCGTGATAGATGTAAGTCTGAGCTTCCTCAGGACCCAGGTCGAAAAAGTGCCAGGAATGCCTTGCCTCCGTCAGGGTGTCGCTCCGGTCATCGGCCCGGTACTCAATGAATTCCCCGGTTTGCATGTTGACGTAAAAGAGGTCGGTGTAGCCCCTGGCCAGCGTCTGGGCAATGTGGTTGAAAATAAGACCGGTCATTCGGGCTTTTTCATAGGCTTCCCTGGTCAGGACATGCTCCCTCTGGATGCGCGCAATATCGGTCACATCCTGGCAAATGCCGAGAAGGCACTCTCTGCCGGCAAAGTCGCGGTATTTCCGCTTGGTGGTCATAAACTGCCTGACAGATCCTCTGGCATCCGGGAGGTCTTCATAAAAGATGTAGGGCTCCTCCATGGAAAGCGCCACCCGGTCATCTCCGGAAAACCTTGCTGCCGTTTCTCCGTCAAAAAGGTCCATGGCCGTACAGCCTGCCACATCTGCCGGAGATTTTTTCCGGACATATTCCGCAAAGGCCCGGTTGCAGGCCAGAAATTCTCCGGATTTTGCATCCTTGGTGAAAGCAATGCCGGGAATATTGTCCAGAAACGAGGTAACTATTTTTCGAAATTCCGCGCTCTTTTCGGCGTCCTTCAGCCTGAGGACAGCCTGTTCCTTCTCAGAACCGGTCACGAAGGCATGCAGCAGGGAGGTCCCCAGGAGGTAGGCAATTGAATAAAGCGGCAGGTACGGGTAAAACAGCTGGAATCCCAGGAAGGTGGCCATTATGAAACCGAAAAGCGCCAGAGTGCGATACTGCAGAATTCTGTCAGGCTTGTGCCGGATTATGGAGGAAACGGCATAGACCACGATAAGAAGCAGGAACACCACCTGGGTTATCAGAAGCGCATACCGGAGTGGCAAAGGATGATACACAGCCATCTTGTCCACCACAAACAGCACCGGCAAAAAAATATTGATGGTGGTCAGCGCAATGATGGTACCGGAGAGCACCCGACCGGCATAAACCAGAAATCGTCCGAAAAGATTGTTTTCACCAAGATAAAGCACGGTGTACTCGGCCCAGAACAGAACCCCGGCGGCAATGGCCACAAAGTACACGGTGGTATCCGCAAAAAGAAGATACCCCAAACTGAAGTATTCCAGAACTCCCCACATGATGTCAATGACATAATACAGGAGCACGGCGAACAGAAATTTACGGTAGACCTTCCAGGCATGTATCCGGAAAGCTTCATTTCTGCCGGCGAGAATGTCATGATTCTCAATAAGCAGTATCAGGATTGCAAGCAGTCCAATCGCAGAATAATACATCCTGGCTAACCTATCCCAGTTGAATCTTTGTTATATGTTTTTCAGCGGTTTGCCCGGAGCTTAAAAACCCGGATGGCTGACATTACTGCCGGAACTTGCATAAACAGCGTCCGGAACTGAAGACCGTCTCAATCAGTTCGCACATGAGAAAAGTGTTCTCTTTTGTGCGTTTTTATAGCCTTCAAAGCTAAATTTTACGATCCTAACTATATCATATCTGAGTGAGGTGCAAAAAATCCCCAAAATCCATTTTGGATCAAAATCGAACCAGACTCACCACTCCAAAAATCCTAAACGAAGTCAAATTTCGAGATTTT
>CACYPY010000148.1 GCA_902776415.1 uncultured Ruminobacter sp. | reverse complement strand
ACCCGGCTGTTTGCGGATCCGGATTGGGACGGCCCCATTGAGATTGATCCGGATTATCCGCCTAAGCCAAAATCCGGACCGGGTCCTGTGGATTATCCGCCCGTTCCGCCGTCTCCTCCAGCAATTCTGAAAGAAAAACCGGTTGTGCCGGCGCACTGCCCGCGGGAAAAAAGCTCAAAATTTCCGTAAAAAGGGAGCTTCTGGAAAACGGCTTTGCAGTTCTGACTGCCGAAACGAGGTTTTCGGGCCCCGTAACCGGAGCCCCCGGGACTGAAACTGCTCCGTTGGCCAGGGGGCGTTTTTCCGTATGGAGTTCTTACAGGACTGATGCGGTGATAACAACAGAAACAAAGGGATAATCATGCGCAGAATTCTAATTACAGGAGCCGGAACCGGAATCGGAGCGGCCACGGCGCGTCGTCTGGCGGCCATGGGCTTTCAGCTGGCGCTGCACTGCCGGAGACACCGCGAGGATGCGGAAAAGCTGGCTGCGGAACTGCGGGAGCAGGGGGGGCTCGTATCCGTTATTTCCTTTGACGTTTCGGATCCCCGGGAGGCAGAGGAGGTCATTAACCGTGACATTTCAGAAAACGGAGCCTACTGGGGGGTGGTACTCAACGCCGGTATCACCAGGGACGCCGCTTTTCCGGGAATGTCGCACGAGGACTGGCAGCTGGTTCTGGATACCAATCTCGGGGCTTTTTACAATGTGCTCCGTCCCTGTATCATGCCCATGATCCGTCTCAGGGACGGCGGACGGATTGTAGCGGTTTCTTCGGTTTCCGGAATTACCGGAAACCGGGGCCAGACCAATTACAGCGCTTCGAAGGCCGGACTTATTGCCGCGGCCAAGTCGCTGGCCGTGGAGCTTGGCAAAAGAGGGATTACCGTGAATTCCGTGGCTCCCGGAGTTATCGATACCGGAATGGTCTCCGGGGAGCTCCGGGAAAGAGTGCTTCCCATGGTGCCCCTGGGCCGTATCGGGAAGCCCGAGGATGTGGCGGGGACGGTGGCCTTTCTCTGTTCCGAGGACGCGGGATATATCACCAGACAGGTTATCAGTGTAAACGGAGGAATGTGCTGATGAGGCGTGTGGCAGTAACCGGAATCGGACTCTGTTCCCCTCTGGGTTGCGGGCAGGAGGAGGTTATGCGGGCTCTCCGTTCCTGCAAAAATGCGGTGCAGGAGCTTCCGGAGCTTCGGGAATACCGCAACATGAACTGTGTTCTCGGGGCTCCGGTAACCGCCGAGCTTCCTTCCTATCCCCGCAGGAAAACCCGTTCCATGGGACGCCTCGGCATTATGGCGGTGGCCGCCGCCGAAAGAGCCATAGAGGATGCCGGGCTTCCCGGGAGCCCGGAACTTTCTGACGGTACTGCCGGGGTGGCCTGCGGCAGCTCCGCCGGAACCATGTCCGGGATGCGGGATGTGGCAGAATTTCTGACCGGGAAGGATATTGTCAGTCTCAATGCCACGACTTACGTGCAGATCATGCCGCATACCTGCGCAGTGAATATTTCCCTGTTTTTCGGGATCACCGGCAGAATCATTGCCACCTCCACCGCCTGTACTTCAGGATCCCAGGCTTTGGGATATGCTTATGAGGCCATAGGATGCGGAGCGCAGGATCTGATGGTTGCCGGCGGTGCCGAGGAACTCAGTCCGCTTACCGTGGGGGTTTTTGATGCGCTTTATGCCACTTCCGGAACCCGGGACCCGTCCCGGGCGCCGCGGCCGTTTGATACAAACCGGGACGGCATTGTGGTGGGGGAAGGGGCCGGGATGCTGATCCTTGAGGAGTACGATCATGCGGTGAGGCGCGGGGCCCGGATCTATGCCGAAATAGTCGGTTTTGCCACCAATGCCGATGCCACTCATGTTACGAGCCCGGACTCTTCGGGAATGGAAAGGTGCATGCGTCTGGCCCTTAAAAACGCCGGTCTTGTTCCGGAAAACATCGGGTATATCAATGCTCACGGCACCGGAACCGCACAGGGGGATTTGGCGGAGGGGCAGGCCATGTGCCGGATTTTCGGGAACGGAACTCCGGTGGCCACTCTCAAGGGCTACATGGGACATACCCTGGGAGCCGCAGGAGCGCTGGAGGCTGCCATGAGCATTATGATGCAGCGGGCCGGGTGGTTTGCTCCCAATCTGAATCTTGCTGACCCGGACCCGGAAATCGGGGATCTTGACTATATTCGGGGGGAGGGCCGCACTCTGGATACGGAGTATGTCATGAGCAATAATTTTGCCTTTGGCGGTGTCAATACCTCGCTCATTTTCAGAAATCCGGAGTTCGGACGTCCATGACCGGGAATGTCTCTCATGATGAAAAGCCGGTCCCCGGTTCTGCAGGAAAGGTTTTCCGGATTTTTCTGAGGATCCTGTTCTGGTTTGGTTCTCTCGGCTATCCCTTCTATGTTTACTATGGCCTCAGAAACCAGGAGCGACTGGGACCGGTACTGTATCTTTTTCTTCTGGCAGGACTGAAGCTCTTTCTGGGAGGCCGGGATTCCCGGGATATCAATGCTGTTATTCTGGCGGCGGCCTTTCTGGCGGGAGCCGGGTATTTTCTGAGAATGTCTCCGGAGTTCATGCTGTTTTACCCCTCCATGGTCAGTCTCGGACTTCTGGTGTTTTTTGGAAGAACCCTTGCCGGAGGCCGGGTGCCCCTGGTGGAGAAAATTGCCTCTCTCAGGGTTCCCCCGGAAGAGCGCACCGATTTTTTCAGGAAATACACCAGGAGAGTAACGGAAGCCTGGTGCGTTTTTTTCATTTGCAACGGGACAGCCGCTCTCCTGCTGGCGCTGGCGGCGGATCGTGAGTACTGGATGCTCTATACCGGAATTATCTCCTATATGCTGATGGGACTGATGTTTGCCGGAGAGTTTTTTATCCGCATGATTTGTTTCAGAAAGGACAGAAAAGATGACCATTCAAAAATTCAGTGACATTTCTGCCATGGAGGCTCTCAGAAAGGCTCAGTCCATAGCAATGGGACCATTTGTTTTTCAGGCCGTGGCCGCCATGGAGGATCTGGGGATCCTGAAGGTTCTTTCGGAACTTCCTCCGGGTGAAAGCATAACCCGGGAGGAGCTTTCCCGGAAATCCGGGGCTTCGCTGTATGCCGTGGGAGTGCTTGCGGATCTGGCGGTCAGTGCCGACATTCTCATTGAACAGGAGAAAACTGTCACCGGGGCATCCGGGAAAGGAGGCCGCAGGAAGAAAAATCCCGGAGAAAATGATACCGGGAAAGTACAAAGAGGGCTTACGCTTTCAAAGGTCGGGATCTACCTTGCTCAGGATCCCATGACCCGGGTGAATCTGGCATTTGCCAGGCATGTCTGCTATCAGGGGCTTTATTATCTTACGGAATCCCTGAAAACCGGCCGGCCGGAAGGACTCAGGGTGTTTACCGAAGATCATGTCACCATATACCCGTTTCTGAGATTTCTGCCGGAAAAGGCCCGGGATGCCTGGTTTGCCTTTGATCACTTTTATTCGGACAGGCTTTTCCAGACAGCCATTCCGGAGCTTTTCAAAAGATTTCATCCCAGGGTTATTTATGACGTGGGCGGCAATACCGGCAAATTCGCTTTGGCCGCTGCGGATTATGACGATGCCGTCAGGGTTGTCATCATTGATCTCCCGGAACAGTGCCTTGCGGCTCTCGGGAATATCAAAAAGGCCGGCATGGGGGACCGTGTTTTCGTCTTTCCGGCAAACATTCTGGAAGCGGTGCCGGATCTTCCCATTGATGCCGATGTCTGGTGGCTGAGCCAGTTTCTGGACTGTTTCAGCGCCGAGCAGATATCCTTCATTGTTTCCCGGATTGCCAGGTCCGCGCAGCCGGGGGCGATTCTGGCAGTTAACGAGATTCTGGGAGACCGGCAGAAGAACGACGTGGCCTCTCTGGTGGTTGATGCCGGTTCTCTTTACTTCACCGCTCTGGCCAACGGGGTCAGCCGCTTTTATCATGCAAGTGAACTGATTCCGCTGATTGAAAATGCCGGTTTTGCCCTGTCCGGCGAACTGGATCATCAGGGCCTGGGGCATACGGTGCTGTTTTTCAGGAAGAAATGAGCAAGTTTTCGGGGCAGATAAAAAACATTGGCTTTTGCCAGTTTTGACTCACTGCTGCGGATGATGTGAATACCCAAAACCAAACTTCTTTATCTCCCACGGTAACAGCAAAGACGAGTAACAGCCTGATTTGAAACTAACGATAACGTGTTTTCAGTTATTTATGGTCTTCGGTTTTTGAGCGCTGGCTGACTGCATAACATTGGGATGTAACGGTGCTTGATTGTTGCTTAACAGGAGAATAGAGATGTTAAAAGCTCTGCCTGACGTTTTACTGGCTTTGCCGCCATTATTGATGAGAATTATGCCTTTGCAGATGAGGATGAGGCGATCGAACCCGGATTTGCATCATACTTTCCCGCTACCTTTCCTTGCAAAGACAGACTTGCTCTAACAAAATAAACATGAAAAAAACGGGCGTGATTTTGAAACTGTTTTCTCATGACATTGAGGTATATGACAATGCCAAAGCTTATTCCGACAGCAATGACAAACTTTAAGATAATTATTGAGAATAATTATGCCTTCGTGGATAAAACCCGTTTTCTTGAGGTGTATGAAGAGA
>CACYPY010000147.1 GCA_902776415.1 uncultured Ruminobacter sp. | reverse complement strand
TGCTGCACCGCCGCCGAACTTCTTGTTCAGGAGAGTGGTGAGAGCAGCGGTAAGAGTGGTCTTACCATGGTCAACGTGACCGATAGTGCCTACGTTTACATGAGGCAGATTACGAACGTACTTCTCTCTCGCTCCATATCCGGAACCGAGTCCGGCTGCCTTACGTTCCCTTTCGGCTTTTGCACGGGCTTCTGCCGCACCCCTTTCCCGTTCGGCCTTTGCACGGGCTTCTGCCGCAGCCCTTTCCCTTTCGGCTTTTGCCCGGGCTTCTGCTTCGGCCCTCTCCCTTTCGGCTTTCGCCCGGGCTTCCGCTTTGGCCCTTTCCCTTTCGGCTTTCGCCCGGGCTTCCGCCATAGCCGTTTTTTTCGCCTTTGCCGCAGCTAAAAGCCTTGCTTTTATTTCCGAAATTCTTCTTGTTTTGGCTTCTGAATCTTCTTTTTCCGAAGTCTCCTCTTCGGATTCTGTTTCTTCGGAACTGTTTCTTTCGGATTTCACGTTGCAGACAAAATCATAGTCATGACAGCCGTAAAGGTCAGTAACAACCCCGGTGCCAACTGTATGGCCTCCTTCACGAATGGCAAAGCGAAGGCCTTTTGATATAACAACAGGGTGAATGAGAGTTATATTCATGCTCGCACTGTCGCCGGGTCTTACCATCTCAATGCCATCCGGAAGAGCAATTGTTCCGGTGATGTCACAGGTTCTGAAGAAAAACTGCGCATGACGGCCGTTACGAAATGCCGTGTTTCCCCCGCCTTCATCCCAGTCAAGAACGTATACATCTGCCAGGAATCCGGAGTGCGGAGCAACAGACCCCGGCTGAGCAAGCACCTGCCCCCGGCTGACTTCTTCACGCCTGATATCGCGGAGGAACACTCCGATGTTATCGCCGGCACGGCCTTCGTCAAGAGTCTTCCGGAACATTTCAAGACCGGCACATACAGTGGTAACAGCATGGCTGATGCCTACAATTTCAACAGAGTCGCCAACCCTGATGATGCCTCTCTCAACACGCCCGGTTACCACAGTACCGCGACCGGAAATTGAGAATACGTCTTCAACAGGCAGCAGGAACGGATGATCAACATCACGAACCGGTTCAGGAATGTAGCTGTCCATGGTCTCGGCCAGTTCATATACCTGTTCAACCCACTTCTCTTGGCCATTCAGAGCACCCAGAGCGGAACCGCGGATTACCGGGGTCTCATCACCGGGATAACTGTAGTCGGAAAGAAGATCACGAATCTCCATTTCAACAAGTTCCAGTTCATCATCATCATCAACCATATCGCACTTGTTCAGGAACACGATGATATAGGGAACGCCTGCCTGACGGGCAAGGAGAATGTGCTCGCGGGTCTGCGGCATAGGGCCGTCGACAGCGGATACCACGAGAACGGCGCCGTCCATCTGGGAAGCGGCAACAATCATGTTTTTTACATAATCAGCATGGCCCGGGCAATCGAGATGAGCATAGTGGCGCGTGCCGGTACAGTACTCCACATGAGCCGTGTTAATGGTAATGCCGCGAGCTCTTTCCTCAGGAGAACTGTCGATCCGGTCGCAGGAGATTGCCGTGCCGTCGCCGAACTTCCTGTTCAGGAGAGTGGCAAGAGCTGCAGTAAGGGCAGTCTTGCCATGCCCGGTGTGCCCGATTGTTCCTATGTTTAAATGCGGCAGACTGCGAACATAGCTCTTCAGCGGTATGTAACGGGCACTGAACTCTTCCCGTTTATGTCCGACTGTTTTGGATATTTCTCTGCCCGAAATGTCAGAACCGCTTCTGACGCCGTCATCATGAACATGACCTGTCGTTATGTTCGAATTTTCTGATGCTTCTCTGATCAGCCGGCTCACACAATCGGTGTTTAAACCAAACTGCAATGCAATGCTTTCAATTCTGCTTCTCACATCAGCACGAATAACACCACCGCAACGCAAAACCGCAAAAATAATAAAGCTTATAACATACTTAAAATATTTTAAATTTGAATAAATATCTCCATAACTGCCGGACAAAGCATTCAAACCTTCCCGAATATCATCACAGGCACTTTCATATCGATATTCTTCGTTTACCCCAAAATTAAATTCGGACAACAGAACATCTTTATTGACAGCATCAACCTCTCTTATAATTACATTCAGTTCTTTAAGTATACTGTTTATACCATAACCGGCCATAACCCGGCCAATCAGACCAAATATTATCTTTAATATATTTAACGGAATCTCGTAAGAACCTTCATTTATTTTAAAAGTCCTGATATTTGCAATAACTTCGGGAATGAGCGGCATTTCCCCGGATGTTTCCCCTGACGAATCACTTTCACCGGCGATATTCTGTGCATCCCCGGTGATTTTTCCTGTACCGGTGTTATCCCCTCCTGCCCGGTTATTACCATCGGCATTCGATGAAAATTTCAATTTAATGCTTTCAACACCGGTCTTCGCTTCCTCGCTGATGACACCACCGCAACAGTGCAAAATAACGAAGACAATAAACTGTATAACGTGTTGACAGTACTTTACAAAATATGTCGCATCACTCCCCGGGGACAGTTCAGTCAGACTTTTCCTGATGGATACCACAGCAGCGTCTGGCTGAAATCCCTCTCTCCGGCCAGAATTAAATGCCTCAAGAAAAACATCCCTGTTTGTCGCATCAATTTTGCTGATTATATCATCAAGATCTTTTATAAGATAATCACTGTTATATTTTTTTAAAACATTGCCAATCAGACAAAATATAACCTTCAGCACATCCAGTGGAACATTGGAGGTTCCTATGTCAGTTTTAAATATTTTTACATTGGCAATGGATTCAGTAATTTTTTCAAAAGCCGGCTCCTGATTATTACCGGGAACGTTGCATGCCTGTTTCCCTGAAGAATTACCTGCATTGGTTTCGTTTCTGCCATTATGAATATTCTTTGTGCTTCTTGCATTAGTAATCAATTCGGAAACAGTATCAACGTTCAGTCCAAACTTAACGGCAATATCGTCCAGTCTTCCTCTGGCCAGAGGAGCAAAAACGTCATCAGGGCCTGTAACCACACGTATTATCAGATCTGTCAAGTGTTTAAAATATTCCGGATTCTGAGCCCGGTTATTCAGCAAATAGGCGATATCATCATCCGGCCGGTATTCTTCGGCTTTGCCGGAAGCAAAGGCCAGCAGAAGTGCCCGTTCATTGGCGGGATCGATATTTTTTATCTGTTTAACCAGTCTTTCTACCAAATTCTCTGTAATTTCGCCGTTACTCTTTGCGATATAACCGGTCACCCGAAAAATTGCCTGAGACACACCCAAAGGAACTGCTGCGGAACCGGAATTATTTCCCCTTGATTTTTGTACGCAGGCAACAATAACCCCGGCTACTATACAACAAACAATCATGGGACCGGCTTCCTTCGGATTAACAGCCAGAAATATTGCCATTCCGACAATTGCTCCCACTGTCCAGAAGCATCCTGCAGGTGAACCGTTTCCCGCACTCATAGAAACTCCTCGTTATAAGATTTCTCACAGCAGAATTATTAAACAGCCGGTCTCAAGCCATGCTGCCAGAAACGGAATCATTAAGACCTGAACCCGGCGTTTTCCCGTCCGGAACTCATTTTTCAATTTTTTCTGATTTTTCTTTTTTGTTCCCGGACTTTCTGGCCGGTCTTTCGCCCAGATACTGCTCCGTCTCCCGGAACAGCACAACATTGATTTTGCTGATATCGTAAAACTGGTTCTCGATGCAGCACGAAACGATTATGTCAAAGGTAATGCTCGGGGACAGAGCCATACCTGCTCTGAGCAGGAGATCCTTCGTCTCTTCAAGATTAAGCTGAAGCGCAATTGCCAGTGCCAGAGCTGTGCTTTTTGAAGGGGTGTAATTCTTATTGCAGCGAATTCTGGAAAACAGCTTGCGGTCAATATTGGCGTTCTTGTAGACCGTCACCTCATCCATGTTTTTTTCCCTGATCAGCTCTAAAAGCCTTTCCTGAAATGTCTTGCTGCCGTTGTTCATCTTTCTGGCAAGCAGGCTGTTGAGCAAAGGAGAACCGATGGCTGCGCAAACCCCGCCTCCCCAAATGCCGAGTCGCGGCAAAAACAGGGCACCTGAATGATTATTCTCCTCCGCTGTTTTCTGCTGCTCCCGGATAGAATGGGAAAGCTCCTTTTCTATAGTCTCCGGCAAGGTCAGGTCTGCAGGGTTTCGCACCTTCAGATATACCAGCATGTCGGCCCCCTTCAGAAAGGCGGCGATCTCGGTAACGGCGGCGTTAAGCACCTCCTCCTTCGAAAGGGTGGCAGAATTTTCTCCGAACATGGGAATGGCAATATCGGCACACTTCAGTGAGGCAGCCTTCTCCAGAATGCCTCTGTAGCAGGAGGCCAGTTCCGAAATCGAAAAATTCCCGGTATCGGGACACCCGATTTCATATCTGACTTTGGCGGACCGTATTTTTCGGACAGACAGTTCAGAAGATCCGGAAACCGCCACGGCATCAGTCGGCCCCGTAAAACCTTCGTTTTTGACTATGAAAAGCGGCATAAAAACTAATTCTCCATATGCATACTTAACAAATACGGCATATCACAGCTGTCAGTAAAGCTCTTGCCCGTACTTTTTCATTAAACCGTAATTCCCGCTACCTAATTCTAACCACAAGCTTTTAGCTCAGATGGATTGTCATGTTGTACAGCGTGCATTCACTTCAGTTCATCTTCACTAGGAGTGTACTCTATTGTGGTTGGACATTTTATTTTAAATAGAGAATAAATTTCGTTCATCTTTTTTACCGGTTCAGATGT
>CACYPY010000146.1 GCA_902776415.1 uncultured Ruminobacter sp. | reverse complement strand
CCAGAATTCAAAGTTCATATGGTCCGGAATTTTCCTGATTATCAGCGGTATTTTCATGTATTGCTCGTTTTACATTTACAGGTGTCATCGTCGCTGTCATGAGCTCATTGACAGAGGTCTGTACCTTCCGGTTTCCAAAAACGGCAAGTATGATACCAGGCAGGTAAGTACCAGGCGTCGCGGCCGGCATGAGGAATATGCTCCGTATTACCAGTACACGCTCCCGAACGGGAAACAGCTGGAGTTCCGGGGAGAATGGTCGCGAAATGACCCTGATGAAGACACTGACGCTGACAGCACTGAGTACAGAGTTTACATGCTTGAACCGGAGAACCCCTATAACCGCAGGTTTTTCATTCTGAAGGTTCCTGATTAGCCGTTTTGATGGGGATCCCAGGAGGATTGATACCCCGGAGGGCGTTTCAGTTCCGCCGGTGGAATTGCATTAAAAGCCGGCGGCTTTTTTTTCGGGAGAGCCAAAACGCAGTTTTTACGGAGTCTTTTTATGAATCGCAGGATCAGAACCGAAGCAGAACTGGCAGCTGCATTGTATTCCCGGGGGGATTTATATACCTCGATCGTGTCTTCAGGCTCAGGCGGACATCCTGTACTTGCCGTTCTGATTCTGATCGCGGCGGCTCTTGTCTTTCTGCTGTTACATTTCGTAACTTTCCGTGAAATTTATGCTGTTCAGTATTCCAGGCTCACCGGGGATTATACAGAAGCCGAAGCGAGGGTGCTCAGCGTAAACAAGAGGACATTCAGACGTCAGAAGCACGAATACGGAAGGCACGGCCATAACGGGACGAGAACGGTTACCGAAACCGAGTATACCACCGAGGCGGAGGCACCGGACGGAACGTTCTTTATTTTCAGATCCTCCGAATCATACGGTCGGGAAGGCGACACCTTCCTGGTGAAATATGTCAGGGACCGTCCGGATCTGGCATATGCGGCTGACTACCAGACTTTCAGTATTTTTGTGTCCGGCATGTTCCTGTTTTTCAGCGGTTTTATGATTTTTATCCTGTTTCGGATTTACCGCAGTCATCGACTTGTTCGTGAGGTTCTGGACAGGAATCTTTATCTCCGGGTTTACAAAAACGGCAGGTATGACACCAGGCAGGTCAGGAGCAGGCATCGGCGATATGAGACATATGCTCCGTATTACCAGTACACGCTTCCGAACGGCAATCAGATACAGTTCCGGGGCAGATGGTCACAGAACAATCCTGAAGAGGATACCGGCAATGAATACAGGGTGTACATGCTGGAACCGGAGAACCCGAATAACCAAAAATTCTTTATTCTGGAGGTTCCTGATTCACCGTCTTAATCAGACCGGTGCGGGCCAGGAAATCCCGGCGACAGTTCTGTTTTCGCGGGTTCGCAAAAGATCGGAGCGTGATGGCTGGGATGTACGGTGGCCGGGAAGTCACCCGGTTACTTTCAGACTGTTTGGGCGGGGTGGTATTTTTTGCAGTTTTGATTAATCTCCGGATGCGTATTCCCTTTCGCCTGCAGTTGTCACGGCCGCTTTGTTTTCCTGGTGTCTTTGTTTCATCTTGCTCTTATGTCAGAGGTTGGATATGTTGGAAAATGGTTTGTACGAGGAACTTATTAACCGCATTATCGAAAAAGAATTGGATAATGGACGGCAGATAGTTAAAACAAAAGAGCTTGATGACGAGGATTCCTCAAGGATTCTGTCCCGGTATGTGGCTCAGGTTGCGGAACTGGGGCTCAGAAACTGCAAGGGCGGATTACCGGACAAAATTCAGCTGACGAACAGCATTATTCGGAAAATCCGAAATCAGACGGATAATGCTCTCATTGATGACTACTGCGTTGGCACAGTCAGCGGTATGAATCCGGAGAGTCCCAAAGTGGAGCAGCTCCTTTCAGTTAGGGATAAAACAAACAGCATTGCGGTAATCAGTGATGTTGAAGAAGTAAGACCTTTGACTTCCCTCTCGGAATCAACCCTTTTTACCGGTGCTGCCAACGAACCCCAGATGTTTGCCGAGCTTCAGAAGGAAATCGGATCCTCGGACAGAATTGATATGATAGTCTCCTTCATCAAATGGACCGGCATCCGTTTGATAATTGAGCAGCTCAGATCTTTTACTGAAAAGGGCGGAAAGCTCAGGATCATCACAACCTCCTACATGGGAGTTACCGAAACAAAGGCCATAGAAGAGCTTGCCGGTCTTTCCAATACCGAGATAAAAATCTGTTATGAGACCAGAAATATCGGACTTCATGCCAAATCGTACATCTTTTACCGGAATACCGGCTTTTCCACTGCCTATATCGGTTCTTCAAACCTTACCTCAAAGGCGGTTACCAGCGGATTGGAATGGAATTTAAAGATTACCCTGAAGGAGCTTCCGGAAACCTTTACCAAGATTCAGGAAACCTTTGATATCTACTGGAATTCCGAGATATTTGAGACATATTCGCCCGGGGATGCTGAGAAGCTGACTCAGGCTCTCAGAGCCGAGCGTTCATCAAAGAATGACAAGCTTTCGGAAGCCATCTATAGTTTTGATGTTAAGCCTTATTACTACCAGCAGGAAATCCTCGACAAATTGGAAGCGGAGCGGGAAGTGCGCGGTTTTTTCCGGAATCTGGTGGTGGCAGCGACAGGTACCGGGAAAACAGTGATATCCGCATTGGATTATCGGAACTTCTGCCGAAAACAGGGGGGCGGCAGCAAACCGAAGCTTCTTTTTGTGGCTCACCGGGAGGAAATTCTTCGTCAGAGCATGGGTACCTTCAGAGCGGTACTCAGGGATGCGAATTTTGGAGAGCTTTTAGTAGGAACCAGTGTTCCCGATTCCCTGGACTACCTTTTTGTTTCAATTCAAAGTTTGAATTCCAAAAACCTGACGGAGTATATAACCTCAGATTACTACGATTATATTGTGGTTGATGAATTTCATCATGCGGCGGCCCCGTCATATCAAAAGCTGCTTAATTATTTTAATCCGCGAATTTTGCTTGGACTTACAGCCACTCCGGAACGAATGGATGGCGGTAATATTCTGAAATATTTCAATAACAGAATTGCCGCTGAAATCAGGCTTCCTGAAGCTATTGCCAAAGGATTGCTGTGTCCCTTTCAGTATTTCGGGGTAACAGATGATGTTGATTTGAGCAAAATAAAATGGACCTCCGGCGGTTATGACAAACAGGAACTTTCAAATGTTTTTTCATTAAAAACTGAAGTTGCCAATCGTCGCGCCGAGGCGATTCTGAGAAGTTTTAGATATTATGCAGAGGATTTGTCCCGGGTAAAGGGATTGGGTTTTTGTGTTTCCGTTCAGCACGCAGAATTCATGTCCGATTTTTTCAGTCAGCACGGAATCCCGTCACTATGTTTGACAGGAAACAGTGAAGCTGATACGAGAAGTAATGCCAAAGCATTATTGCAGAGCGGGGAGATAACATTTATTTTTGTTGTCGATATCTACAACGAAGGCGTTGATATCCCGGAGGTTAATACCATACTGTTTCTGCGTCCGACAGAATCCCTGACGGTGTTTTTGCAGCAGATGGGCCGCGGACTGCGTCTTGCCGACAACAAGGATTGCCTGACTGTTCTTGACTTTATCGGCCAAGCTAATCAGAGGTACAACTTTGAGGACAAGTTTCTGGCGTTGCTTTCCAGGACCAGAAAGGGAATCACAACCGAAATCAAAAACGGTTTCTCCTCTGTCCCCAAGGGGTGTTATATCAAACTTGAAAAGGTGGCGGCCGAGTATGTGCTAAACAATATCAGGCAGTCATACAGCAGTGCCAGAGGTCTTTCTTCAAGACTTGCCAGTTTTGAGGAGGATTCCGGTCAAAAGCTTACCATGACAAATTTCCTGGACTACTATCATATGAGCCCCAAGCTTTTGTACAAAGTAAAAACATCGTTTTCGCGATTGGTAGCCATATCAAGGGATCAGGATGTTTCAGATGAAATACTGGATGGTAAATGCTGGTACAGACTTGCAGGAATAAATTCCAGAAGGTGGATCCATTTTTTGCTGAAGCTGCTTCCTGATTTAAGTTCCGATTTGCATTCGTTGGATAACATGACTGCTTCTGAAAAACGAATGTTCAGAATGTTCTGTTATACTCTATGGGATCTTAAACAGGATGATTTTGCTGATGGAACTGTAGTTAACAGAATTTCAGAACTTGTAAACAACAATTCTGAATTGAGAGAAATTATTGAACTATTGCAATATAACCTGAATCGCATTGATTTTGTTGATAAAGCGGTTCTTGATAATTCTGATATCCCTTTGGATTTGCATTGTTCTTATTCCAGGGATCAGATTTTAGTTGCCATGGATGACTTGGCTCCTCGTAATATGCGGGAAGGGGTTAAGTATTTTGAAAGGTTTAAGACTGATGTTTTTCTGATAACGTTAGATAAATCTGAAAAGGAATATTCCCCGTCAACCAGGTATCAGGATTATTCGATAAATGAAAATCTTTTTCACTGGCAGAGCCAGAGCACCACATCGGCTGAATCATCAACCGGACAGAGGTACATCAATCAGGATAAAACAGGAAATACCGTTCTCCTGTTTGTCAGAAATGCCAAATCCAGCAGGGTAGCTTCGTTCTTTACGGAGAACTATACTTTTCTGGGCCGGGCTCACTATGTTTCGCATACCGGAAGCCGTCCCATGAACGTTATCTGGAAGCTCGAAGAACCGGTACCTCCGAAATTCCTTAAGACTACCAGCAAGCTGATGGTGGGATAGGGAGCCTGAGGCAGTTTCGGGCCGGGACGAGAATCAGAAAAGATAGTCAGATATCAGAGGAATTCAAAACCGGGATCGATACC
>CACYPY010000145.1 GCA_902776415.1 uncultured Ruminobacter sp. | reverse complement strand
AATCGGAAGCCATAACAGTATCTCCTCTGAATGAATGCTCTGAGAGCGCACCCTGTGCCCGGAGAGCTTTTCTGTATCCCGGGTGCCGTCCGTTTCGGGCGGAACCTTCGTTCTTTGTACAGACAACGCAGGAACCTGGAAGGAGGTTACAGATTTTTCGGGGAATTATTCAGGGGCACTTCAGAAAAGGCCGTTCGGGAACAGACTGTCCGTATTGCGCCCCGGGTAATTACGCTTTTAAGGCACCTTCGGAGATGCCCTGTCAGTGAACACGAGTCCCGGGGGGCTCCGTGTCAGAAAAAATACGTCAGGAATCCCGAGATTTCGTTAAGCGGCCGCCCCCGCTTCCGAAAGTCCCTGGAAAAGCCGAAGCCGGCATTGAAATCCGGGACTATTATCCGGGACCAGGAGACGGCGATCCTTCTTCTGGTACCGAACCATTCCCCGGAGGATGCCAGATAATCGTTGCAGAAAAAACGTATTCTGCCGAGGGCCGGCTCCCTCAGAAAAATACCGGCTTCCAGTCCCAGCGCGGCTTCCGGAGATCCGAAAACCGCTCCCCTGCCGGACAGTTCCCCGTAGACACTGAAAATCCCGTATTCGAAACCGCTGCTGCCGCCCAGACTGATTTCGGGATAAAGCGAGGTGTGCAGAGTGTCATGATCTCCCCGGAAGGAAAATCCGAAGGACGTGCCGAATTTTTCTCCCGAAAAGAGATCCGGAATTTTTCTGAAAGAGGCCACATCAATGCTCCGGACATAGAGGTGCCGCCCCAGGTACTCCAGCCGGGTTCTTAAAAAAACGCTCTCCGCTGTTCCCGGACTCCCCCGGCTGTCATCCCGAAGGTCGGAAATCACGGGAGTAAGCTCGAGAAAGCCCCCGGACAGCCCGTGATTCCGGGATCCCCGTCCGTTTTCCCGGTAAAGATAACCTCCCGATATTCTGAAGGGACTGTTGCGATCCAGGGGATTCCATACCCGCCCTTCTCTGAGATACCGGCTGTCGCTGGCAGAGGGGCGCATGCCGATTTCCGCAATGAGCCCGTGCCGGCTGAGATGCTCCGCATATTCCAGGGGCGTCAGGTACAGGATGTTGTCCGGCCCCTGAAACTGTCTTCCGGCGGCCGCCAGGACACTGCCGACTCCGGAGGCGCAGTTGTGAGAGGAAAATGAATAGCGGATCGTGTGGGTGCGAAGCTCAAACACATGCCTTCTGAGCCAGTCCCGCTCCTCCGGAGTCATCCTGAGCCGGTATTCCCAGAGCGAACGGTTTTCCAGGGATACATAGTTGTAAATGACGTCATCATAGGGATTAAGAATAAAGCGTCCCTCAATGCTGCCCGTCAGAAAATCCCGGAACAGCCTGAAGGATCCCTGATCCGAAGGAGCCACAAAACCGATGCCGTAATGCTGGGGAATACCCCGGCGGTTCAGGCCCCGGGTCATCAGCATAAGATGTCCCATGGAGGAAATCGGGGCGGCGGCGTTTTCTGTTGCAAACACCGTAAATACCTCATCCCAGGGCACATAATCAAGGTACCTCTGATACTCGGCACAGGATTCCGGAACCTCCCGGCCGGTAATAAAGTAATAGCGGGCCGGATAATCGCAGACCTGCGGGGAAGCGGCCTCAATAATCCTGACGGTGGCCTCGTACTCGGCACCGGGATCCCGGTAACCCTCCGGACTCAGGAAAAAATCGCTTCCGGCATTTATCTGACTCCGATCTCCGGAGTAATGGAGCAGACTTTTCCAGAAAAGCTGTCTTTCCGGAGAAAGTCTTCCGTACGATGCCCCGGAGAACCCGGCATAAACGACAGCGGGGAGTGCCGAAAGGAGAAACAGAACTCCGGAAAGAAGAAAACCGCGACATAAAAGCAGAAAGGATTCGGACACTGATTTCATATTGTCTCCTGTGTACCGGGGCCGGGAAATAACCTCCGAAGTCTCCCGGAAAACAGACGGGGCCGACGGGACGGCTTCCTTTCGGAAAAACGTCCGGGCCGGACACCCGTCGCCGTTTACAGAGGCCGGCTGAAACCGGATCAGGATTTTTCAGGGGCTGCGGCCGGAGCCTGGTGCGTCTCCTGGTACTTTGCCCGAAGCTCCTTCAGCCATTCCTGACATTCCGGAGTATCCCGAACCCGGGGATTAACCAGGTTGACATCGTTATAGTCCCACATGGCACCGGTGGAGCTGTCAATGGAGGAGCTGAGCAGACTGGTGGCCAGGACATCCAGCAGGAACACCGGGTTAAGTCCCGACTTGATGGTCTCGGAACTGGGCAGAATGCAGTCGCTCTCCTGAATGTTCACCGTTATGGGAGCCATGGTTCTTTGAACATCAATGGTATCTCCCAGCACCATCGTTCTGGGGGCACGCCCCTTGTCGGTAAGGGCAACGGCCCGAACCTCGCCGTTCAGAGCCGGATCCCCGGAACCGATCTTGATGTACTCGCTGGGACCGCTGAAAATGGTGGCACACCCCGCAAGCCCGCACATTGCGGAAAAAAACAGAGTCATGGAAAGAAAAGCAGAATTGCGCGTTTTCATGTGAATATCCTTCATTTGCGTTAAACACTTCCCCGGAAGCCGAAATTCCCCGGAGAACCGCCGCCGGATTATCTTTGCGAATATTCCCGCGGGCGGTAACTCATGATATTTCCTGCCGGAATCCTGTTCGGAATAAAAAAGTGCGGATTCTTCAGTATTTCCGCTGCTGTCTTATCCTCTTTCCCCGCCCTGTTTTCCCCCTGTTTTCCCCCTCTTTTCCCCCTCTTTTCCCCCTCTTTTCCCCCTCTTTCCCCCCTCTTTCCCCCCTCTTTCCCACCCTTCTTTCCCACTCCTCTTACCCGGCCCTCATTTCCCGGAGTATTTCCCAGTTTCCGCTGATCTTCTCCGAAAGCCTTTCCCTGTCAGGAATGCCGGGACTTGTTCCTGCCCGGAGGCACTTTTTAGGCAAAGACCCCTTCCATGTGTTATAATCACCCCGTTAATTTCGGGAAATTTGCGAATCGGGAATTTTCCTGCATTTTATTTGATCATTTAAGGTTACAAATCATGAGAAAACCTCTTGTAATGGGCAACTGGAAGCTCAACGGCACCAAGGAATCAGTTACTTCTCTCGTTAACGCACTCAAGGAACCTGCCGCTCAGGCACCTTCCGTGGAAGTAGCCGTATGCGCTCCGGCAATTTTTATCGGACTGGTTGAGAGCCTCGCCAAGGACACCGCAATCAAGTACGGTTCCGAAGACGTGGATGTTCACACCAAGGGTGCCTTCACCGGTGAAAACTCTCCCGAAATGATTAAGGAATTCGGCTGCAAGTACGCGATTGTCGGACACAGCGAGCGTCGCGCCTATCACAACGAAACCAATGAAGTGGTAGCTGCCAAGTACAAGGCTGCCCAGGAGTCCGGTCTGATTCCGGTACTCTGCATCGGCGAGTCCCTGGAACAGTTTGAAGCACAGCAGACCGCAGAAGTTGTCAAGACCCAGCTTAAGGCCGTTATCGACATGAACGGCATTAAGTCCTTCGAAAACGCCGTTATCGCCTACGAGCCCATCTGGGCCATCGGCACCGGCAAGACCGCCACTCCTGAAATCGCTCAGGACGTGCATGCCACCATCAGAGCATACCTGGCTTCCTTTGATGCCGAAACTGCCGAAAAGGTGCAGATCCTCTACGGCGGGTCCTGCAATGCCAAGACTGCTCCGGATCTCTTCAAACAGAAGGACATTGACGGCGGTCTCGTAGGCGGTGCTTCTCTCAAGCCCCTGGACTTTGCTGCCATTATCAAGGCTGCCGAAGTTTAAGTTGACACTTTAAAACCACACAGACGGATGCCCGGGGCATCCGTTTTTTTGCGGAAAAAGCTTATGATCAAAAGAATCGGGGTTCTTACCAGCGGCGGCGACTCCCCTGGCATGAACGCGGCAATCCGGGCGGTGGTACGTACCGCCCTGGCGGCCGATGTTGAGGTTTTCGGAATTCGGGACGGTTATCTGGGACTGCACCAGGATCGTATTTTTCAGATGAACACCCTGGATGTCACCAACATTATCGGCCGGGGCGGTTCGATTCTGGGATGCGCCAGATTCCGGGCCTTCGAGGAGGAGTCAGTCCGACTTGAGGCTATCGAAAACCTGAGAAAAAGAGAAATCAGCTCCCTGGTGATTATCGGCGGGGACGGTTCCTATACCGGAGCCCTGCGTCTTACCGAGATGGGTTTTCCCTGCATCGGAGTTCCCGGAACCATTGACAACGATGTCCACGGAACAGACTTTTCCATCGGCTATGATACCGCCCTTAACACCATCGTAGAATGCATTGACAGACTTCGGGATACCTCAAATTCCCATAAGAGAGTGAATATTGTGGAGGTTATGGGCCGGCACTGCGGCGATCTCTGCGTCAGCGCCGCCATTGCCGGAGGCGCCGACTTTGCAGTGGTTCCGGAACAGAATTTTGATCCCGAAGCGCTGTTCAGCTCCATAAGCCGGGCCTTCGCCGCCGGAAAAAGACACGGCATCGTGGCTCTGTGCGAAAACATCGCCAATGCGGAGCTTCTGGCCAAGGACATCGAAGGCAATACCGGCATTGAATGCCGGGCCACCATTCTCGGGCACATTCAGAGGGGCGGCGTGCCTTCCGCTCAGGATCGCATTCTGGGATCACGGCTGGGCGAGCTCGCGGTAAAACTCCTTCTGGACGGCATCGGCGGTCAGTGCGTGGGCATCATCAATAACGAGCTTACGCATAACGGCATTGCCGAATCCATTAAAAACATGCCGCGGAAATTTGATGCCCGGCTGGCGGCACTGCCGATCCGGCTGTCCTGATTCGGAACTTTCGGAGAGAAACGCCGCAGGCCCCCGGAATGCCGGAGGGGATCCCCCCCTTCCGGCATT
>CACYPY010000144.1 GCA_902776415.1 uncultured Ruminobacter sp. | reverse complement strand
GCAAATCCTGCATAATCCCCAAAAATTTCAAAATACCGCCCAGAGCTTACCGAGCAATTGGCGGTTCGCATTTGGGTAAAAATCGCAGGGAACTTACGAATATTCAATAATGCCCCGGGTTACCGGTTTCCCGCTGCCGGTGCGGCAGACTTCCCGGTTAAGCACCAGATTTGCGAGAGTGCTCTTCCCGGATCCCGCCGCTCCGGCCAGGAGAATCCGGGGACGATCCAGTCCGTTCAGAAACTTTTCCAGATGTTCATTAAGGCTGTTTGCAAATTTACCCGTATCCTCACTGTCGGCAATCATGGCATGCTCCCTCCGCCCTTCCCGAAATGCTGTCCGGTTTGGCAATCCCCGGACGGCAAAAAACGTTATCGTTTTCAAGTATATGCCACTGCCATTCCGTCACATGAACTCCTGACAGTTTAAAATTCTCCGAAATGCCGGAGGGATCACCAAAGCGGTTTTAATTCCCCGGCAGAATAGGAAATGACCTGAAAAACTGCAAAGAAACGGAGATGCCATGCCGAAAAAAATTGACGAGGACGCCACCACCGGCAACAAGCTCTTAAGACTGCTCCAGAAGCTCATGACCGCCCGGGGCCGGCTTTATGTCTCGGATCTGGCGGAGGAGCTCAGCTGCTCCCGGCAGACTGTCGCCCGCCTGGTGTCCGAAATCGAAGCGGTAATGGGCAACCGGATCGCCTCCGGAATCGAGAATCACCGGAAATGGTACGAATACCGCAACTCCGGCCGGAACATTCCGGGAGTTGGCATCGAAGAGGTCCGGATCCTCAGCATGTGCCGGGATCTGGCGGATCCCTATATCAGCGATGCCGTCCGGGATCGGCTGGATGCGATTATCATGGACATTTCGGTGGCACTGCTGGGGGAGGAACGCTTTGACAGCGAATACCGGAAAATCTTCGAGCCCGATTTCCGGTTCTTCAGCAAGGGACGCATTGACTACGAGCCCTTTGCAGGCATCATCACGGAGATCGAAAAAGGTATCCGCTTAAACTCCGTCATGGACATCACCTACAAGTCCCAGAAAAGCAGCACGATCCGGAACATCAAACTTATCCCCAGAAGATTCGTCTGCCAGAACAGCGCTCTTTACGTTATCGGAGGGAGCCTGAAAAGTGATCTCTCCACCGTGGAAAAGCTGCGCTCTCTGGCCGTGCACCGCATCACCGGGGCCGAAATATTGAGGCCGGCAGCGGGAATAGCGGTGCCGGATGCCGATCTGGGGGATTTCGGACTGCCCTGGCACGATCGGCTCAGAACCTTTGTCATTACCTTTCACCCCGGGAGTGCCGTGGTCTATATCCGGGAACGGATCTGGTGCCGGGACCAGAAGATAACGGATCTGCCGGACGGCGGCATTGAGCTCAGCTTCGCCACCCGGAGCACCCCGGAGGTGCTCTCCTGGTGCCGGGGGTTCGGAGATGCGGTTGCCTCCGTGGTCATTGACGGGAAGCAGGTGGCGGACATCATGAAAAACGATTTTCTGGAACATCTCTCCTGACCCGCACCTGAAGCGCCCCTGATACCTGCCTCAGCGTCTGGCTCCGCCGCCCCGGGAATGACCGCCGCCGTGAGACCCGCCGGAACTGCCGCCGCGGGATCCGCCGCCTCCCCGACCTCCGTGCCCACCGCCGGAAAACCGCCCGCCGCCAGAAAAAAATAGACAGCCTGTATTTTACGGAGACTTTCCAGGGAATACCCCTTCAGAATCATTGGCTGCGCGCGGGCCGGAGGCGTCTCGGATATCATGAAGGAGTCATCCCGGACTTCCGGGGGAACCGCACCGCCGTAACATTCGTAAATTCTTGACGCCACGGCCTTCCAGGTTCGCACCGCGGCATGATTCCAGTTACGTTTTCTCATGTCGGGCACGGCATGACTGTCCAGAATGCGTCCGGCCATGGCATCCGGGATACAGGCCTCCAGGCCGGCTCCGGTACGCAGCACTGCATGGGGTTCGCCGGTGGTAAAGAGAATCAGCGCCCCGTTGTTTTTTTCGCTGCTGCCGAGTCCCAGGGTGTTGAAAAGTGCCGTGGCCAGTTCGTCGATATCGGGAGGGACGCTCAGAAAATCCGGCAGGTCGTTCCTGGGAAGCTCCCGGAAGGTGGCCACAAAAACCTCCCCGCCGTTAGCGCTTTGCAGACTGAGGGAATTCCTGTTAAAAAAGTCGCGGGAGGACTCCGACAGCACGCCGGACGTGTCCATAACCGCAAAATCAGGAGATTCCGGAATACCGAACAGGAACACCGAACCGTCGGCCTCTCTGGCCATAAGCATGACACCCAGCACCGGGAGCATGAGAAGGCAGAAAAAAAAGGTGCCGACACCCAGGAGAACCAGCCTGTTGCTGTTTGCTGTCGGGGAGGTCATGGCGGTGCACTCCTGAAAGCGGGCGTCGTTCACAAAGAAATCTGACGCAATGGCAAAAAAACAAAAAGCCCGACTCCGTTAACAAACAGACTCAGGCTTCTCCTGTCTCAGTTCCCGAAAACCGCACTACTTCTTCTGAGAGGCACTGCGGGGGGACTTCTTTTTGTTTTCCGGCTCGGTTCCGGCTTCCTTTACGGCTGCCTCCTTCTCCTGAGCCTCCTTTTCAGTTACCCGGCCCTGGGAGAACGGAATGTGCATCAGGCAGGAAATAATTCCGGCAAGGCGCTCCCGCATTTCCCTTCTGTCAACAATAACGTCGATGGCGCCCTTCTCCAGCAGGAACTCGGAATGCTGGAAGCCCTCGGGCAGCTTCTCGCGCACGGTCTGCTCGATTACCCGGGGCCCGGCAAAGCCGATAAGAGCCTTGGGCTCGGCGACATTGACATCACCCAGCATGGCCAGGCTGGCACTGACACCGCCCATGGTAGGATTGGTAAGCACGCTGATATAGGGAAGGCCGGCCTCGGCCATCTTGTTGAGAGCGGCACTGGTCTTGGCCATCTGCATCAGGGAAAACAGGGATTCCTGCATCCGGGCGCCGCCGGAGGTGGCAAAGCAGATCAGGGCTCTCTTTTCGGCCAGGCAGGTTTCCACGGCCCGGATAAAGCGGGCTCCCACCACCGAACCCATGGAACCGCCCATAAAGGCAAATTCAAAGGCGCAGCAGACCACCGGAATCCCCTTGAGCTCGCCCTTGATTACCACCAGGGCATCCTTCTCGCCGGTGGACTTCTGGGCAGCCACAATACGCTCCTTGTAGCGCCTGGTATCCTTGAACTTCAGAATATCCTGCGGCTCCAGTTCCTCGCCGATTTCAACCTGGTTGCCGGAGTCAATGAACCGGATAAGACGTTCCCGGGCGCTGATTTTCATGTGATGATTGCACTTCGGGCAGACAAACAGGTTGCGTTCCAGCTCCGCCCGGTAAAGCACCTGATCACAGGCTTCGCATTTGGTCCAGACCCCCTCGGGAATATTGTGCCGGGTGCTGGCGTTGTTATTGTTTGTCGGAGCAAGAATTCTGTCGAACCAACTCATTATCGGTACCTTACAACTAAATTTACACGTCTGTCGCGATAACCGCGCGCCCTGAACTTCCGGATTCTGCCCCGGGCGAAACGGCGATCTCCGGCCGGAACTCCGGGGAGTTCCCGACTCATGCCCTTTCCGAAGCACTTAATCGGTGATTATACACTGAAAAACAGGGTTTTTATAGCACTGTACGGCAATCAGGTATCAGGAGAGTGCCACAGGTCTCACTGAAGGCATTTTCAAAAGCTACAGTCTGAGCAGGAATGTCACCGGACCGTCGTTTTCCAGCGCCACCTTCATATCCGCCCCGAACTCCCCGAAGGCGGTATCGGGTTCCGTGCTTCGGGCATAAGACACCAGGTCCTCGTAGAACTCCCGGGCCTCCTCAGGCGGCATGGCGGGATCAAAGCCCGGCCGGTTGCCCCGGGATGTCTCGGCCGCCAGGGTAAACTGGGACACCAGAAGCACCCGGCCGCCGGTATCCCGGACACTGAGATTCATTCGGCCGTTTTCATCCCCGAACACCCGGTATCTCATAATCCGGTCGAACATTTTACGGGACTTTTCTAAGGTATCCCCGCGCTCGAAGGCAATAAAAACCAGAAGCCCCCTGTCTATGCGGGCAATCTCGTTTCCGGACACGGTGACTCCGGCATGATTAACCCGCTGCAGCAATGCAATCACTGAAAACCTCCCTGAACTGTTCCTGCCAGACCATCCCTGCCAGACTATTCCACAAACACAAATGAGTTTCTGATCTCGCAGGCTTTGTTATGGCCGAGCCGGCACGCCTTCTCAAAACTGCCGATGGCATTATCCTTGTTCCTGCCGACCCCGAGGCCGTGCTGCCAGATATATCCGAGAGCAGTACAGCTGTGGGCGTTGCCCAGGTCGCATCCCTTTTCATACCAGGTGCGGGCAGTGCCGTAGCTCTGGGCCACCCCGCTCCCCTTCTCGTACATCCAGCCGAGATTGTAGCATCCAAGGCCGTCACCGCCGGCGCATCCGGCCTTGTAGTTATTAAGTGCCTTCGGGTAATCCTTCGGAACCCCCTTCCCGTTCTGGTAGTACCACCCCATACGGCTGCAGCCGCTGGCGTTGCCGCCCTGGCATGCCGCGTCGAAAATCCGAAGAGCGGATTTGAAATCGCCCTTCCTTTCATAATCAAGGCCGGCGGAGAGGCTCCCGGCGGCACTCCCCCCGCCAAGAACAGGTTCTCCGCTGCGTCGTGCCGGACTGCCGCCTCCGCCGCTTTCCGGAGGGGCGTCAGTATCAGTGCCGATAATGGACGGAAGTTTCGGCATCTCAGGAAGTTTTGGCAGCACCGGAATCCGGGAGCCGTATCCGAAATACTCGTCCGAGAGAAAGATATATCCAAGACAGCCCAGGAGGGAAATCAGAATCCCCGCATTAAGAAATGCGGTAAAGGAACAACCGATTCTCCGTCCGGAGGAATTGGCTTTCCGGGCAGCCCGGACCGCCGCTTCCCGAAATTTTTCGGCATCCCGGAGCGCCGCCTTCATGATATCCCGGCTGCGGGATTCCGGCAGATGGTCTCTCTGAAAAATAATGTCATCACGGTTTTCATCAATAAAGATCCGGTATCTTTCGGGACTTTCTTCCTGAAGCGTCTTCATGACGGTCTGAAAATTCTGAGGATCGGTGAATACCGCATCGCCAATCCGGAAACACCTTTTGTCTGAAAACGCGTACCCGAAAATACAGCAGGTCTGCTCCGGAGTCAGAGACTCGTTCCTTAATGCGGTTTCGATTTTTTCCAGCTTCCCGGCATGATTCCTGTTGCTGAGCACGTTCCGGAAAACATAGGCGAAAAAGCCGCCCCGAAGAAGCGCCGCTATCTGGAAAACCATCCTTCTGTCATTTCCGGACGCCGCCGCGGAAAGCACCGCCTCCGCAAGCTCGCCAACCCCGGAAAAGATCCTGCCGCCGGCATAAAGTCTGCGGTTCCCGGGATTGAGCCGGTACATCAGAGTACAGAAAATCGCGAGGCCGTGCTCCGGATTCTCCCTAAGATCCGTCTCGGCCTTGCGAACCATTTCGGCAAGTTTCTCGTCATAAAGCCCGAAATGATCGGAAAGAGCTCCCCGGCGCAAATCCGGCATTCCCGCCTCCGGTTCCAGCAGCATGGCCTCCGTCAGTGAGGAAACGTCCGTGCAGCTTTTGCCGCTGAAGGTGTACGGGGAAAATTCCGGGGCTGCGGACGCTGACGGCACTGTTGCCGGCACTGCCGTTCCGGAAACCCTGCCCGGCTCTCCGTCCGGATGGTTCGGGATTCCGTTGAGCCAGTTTCTGACTTCCTGAAAGCCCCATCTTCTTCCGGAAGGATCCCCGGAGGTCAGGCCGCTCACCAGTTCCCGGAGATCCTCCGGGAATCCTTCCGGGAAGGAAATCCCGGAAGAGGAATCCCCTTCCTGAAAAGGAAGCTTCCCGGTATAAAGCTCGTAAACCGTAAGCCCCAGAGAACGGTAATCTCCTGCATTGCGGTTATCCTCCGGGGCGGTTCCGGAAGCTTCCGGAGAGGTGCCAAAGCAGGCCAGCACGATCCGATCCCCGACATTTTCGGTCATGAAAACGGCAGGCGAAAGAGCCCCGTGAACCATGCCGAGAGCGTGAATATGGGAAAGCGCCTCGTTTACCGCCGGAATAATCCGCCTTTTAAGGTCCTGCAGGGTAAAGCGCCGCCCTTCCCGGAGCGCATCCGCCAGGCTCTTTTTACGATAATTGGGCAGGATGACATACTGATGTTCCCGGAAAACACCGAAATCCGGAACGGGAACAATTCCGGGATGCCTGTTCTCCGCAAGCCTGGAAAGAGCGCGTTCATCCACGGCGTTCCTGCGGTGATAGTATCTCAGAGTGTATTCCGCCATGCCAAAACCTTTGGCACAGGAATAAACGTCAGTCTCTCCGGTGATCCGATTCAGTCTTTCCCTTACCCTGAATCCGGAAGGAAGTTCCGCCCCCGTAATGTCCGGAGCCGGAACTTCGTCCCGGACTTCCGGTGACGGCTGAACTCCGGAACCGGAATTAATGCCTGTTTCCACTTTTCAATCCACCCGTGGAATGGCCGTTTTATTCCCGACATACCGCATGAAAGAAAGGGATCGGCCTGAAATCGGACGGTAGTCACGGTAAATACGTATAA
>CACYPY010000143.1 GCA_902776415.1 uncultured Ruminobacter sp. | reverse complement strand
CTGACTCCAGCATCCGGACTCCGGACTCCGGATGCCGGGAACGGAAAAACGTCCGGGTTTCCGAAGATTTTTCGCGGCTCGGGCAAAAATATCTTGACTTAATACCCCGGGATTTCTATAAGAAGAGTAGTAGTTTAGTCAATCCACTGTTTCCGCCCTTTCCGGGGCCTTTCAGCATCAAAAATGAGACATCCGCACAAACGCAGGGAACCTCCCGCCACAGGAGTGGTCATTACCGCCAGATTCCACGGCCGCAGGATTACCGTTGCCTACGACGCCATCAGCAAAATGGCAAACACCTGGGAATGGGACGATATGTTTCATGCCGAATTCAACGCCATAGTCGGCGAATGGACCGATTTCTCTCCCCGGGAAAACGGCATTAATCCCGCCAGCCTCGGCGGTTTTTACCTAATTTGCAAAAAAATACTGCGCGGAAGCATTCTGAACGTCAGCTGGAACGGCAGAACCCCCGCGGAAGTCCGAAAATCGCACCCGGAACCTAAAGACGGAAAATGCGGTTCCGCAGACTGAACAGCGTACCATAATCAGGAGCATGCCTATGCCAAACTATCTTGCCATAAAGACCACCGGTTCGGATCCCGCAAAAGACGAAGTACTGGAAGTATGTATTTTTGACGAAAGCGCTCACGTTAAATTCGAATCCCTGGTAAAGCCGGAGCATCATGACTCCTGGCAGGACTATCCTCCCTCCGCCGTAATCACCCCGAAAATGGTGGACGGGTATCCTACGTTTTCGGAAATTGTTCCGTTCATCCACAAGGCCCTGGACGGTCAGACTCTCATTGTCTATGACCGGAAAAATATTTCCGACTTCATGGGGGACTGCATCAGCCGGGCGAGCAGAATCCTGGATATGAAGGAGGCCATGCTGAAGAATCTGGACAAGACTCCCATCTTCGACTCCCTGAGCACCCTGGTGGGATTCGGCGATCCGGAAAAACTCATCAAAACTCTTAACTCCGTGGTTGATTTGGCCTGCTGCCTGAACCCCAACGGCAAGGAAAAGCTGTCCCTGGGAAAAGCCTGGAGCGAAGCGTTTGCAGTCTGGAATGTCAAGCAGTTCCTTTTTGAGTTTCTGAACTGCAACAAGGAAAACGATGACGATACCGAAAATGACAGCGCGGACAATGACGGCAATGAAGAATCATCCGGCAGCGTCTCCCCGTTTATCTGGGACAATCTTAAGCATCAGCATCGCTCCGTGTTCAGCGCAGTTTCTCCGAACGGTCCCGCAGATTATCATGAGGGAAATGTGGTAACCTCATGCATTGAAATCGGATCCGCCGAGGATAAAAAGAATTTCTGCCGCATTGTGGCCGCCACCATTATCAAGCTTAAATGCCGGCACACCAGAAACGACATCACCCCGGATGAGTACTGGGAAAACGAGTACAGCAGACTCAGCACCGCGGAAATCATCGAAAAGGCCAGAACTGACGGAATCGACTTCAGATCCATGCTGAGCGACATTGTTGCCGACCTCCCGGATGATGAAATCAGAGCGACCGATATTCCTGAAGTCTGCACCATCATATTCGCCGATGACATCACCCCGGAAAACTACGTTCAGTATCTTAACTGGACCATCACCGGAGTTATTCTCAGCGGCGAGGCCCGGGACAAAATCAGGGAACTGGAGAAGGAGACCGGAAAAAAACAGAAATAGATCCCGTATCCGGACCCCGGTACTCTGTACAGATTTCTGAAAAAGGTCCGGTTCGCAATAATTCCGATAAGAGTCTTTACTCCTTTCTTCCGAATGCCGAATGGAACCGCAGGATCTCAGAACACGGTTCCCGTTTCATCCGGCTTCTTTTTGCCCCGGTATCCGAAATCGGCCATCCTGCGAATCATTTTTTGGAATCCCGGTTTTAACCTTACGAAAAAGCCGAAAAGACATGGTTCGGCATTTCCCGAATCCCCGGGGAAACTGCATCAGCCGGATGAAATCAAAGTCAGGAAAGCAGAGACTCCAAAATTGCCCATTTCCCGGCAACCAACGGGTTCCTTCGGTGCACAAAGGGCACCGGGCTTTATGGGTTCCGGCATGCCGAATTTTTCGAGCTAAAAAACAAAGCCGGGAGTCCTTTCTCACCCCCGGCTGTTCTCATCTTACAGAATGCGGTCTCCTTCCGCGCGTCTCCTATGGAGCGAATGCAGACCTTCCCATCCCGTTTCCGGTAAAGGAGTGCTTGATATCAGCAATCCTCTTCTTGTCATCCCCCCGGGAAGATCCGGAATTTTTGTTTTCGCTGTTCTTTGCGGTGGCAGCGGGAGAGGACTTCGGAGCTTCCGCCTTCTTCGCATCGGCAGGCTTTACAGGTGCGGCAGGCTTCGAAGCCTCCGTCTTCTTTGCCTCCGCAGGCTTTACGGAAGCAGGCTTCGGAGCTTCCGCCTTCTTCGCATCCGCAGGCTTTACAGGTGCAGCAGGCTTCGGAGCCTCCGCCTTCTTCGCATCCGCAGGTTTTACAGGTGCGGAATGCTTCGGAGCTTCTGCCTTCTTTGCCTCCGCAGGTTTGGGGGCTATAGTCTTCTTTACATCAGAGGCCTTTACGGCGGAAGTCCTGGTTGCAGGCTTCCTGGCTTCAGAAGCCTTTACGGCAGCGGAAGGCCTGGCAACGGTCTTCTTTGCCTCTCCCGAACCTGCTGTCTTAACAGGAGACACAGCTTTCAGAGGTGCCGCAACTTCCGGAGCATCTGCCTGAACAGAATCCGTTCTTGCAGACTGAACGGAAACCTCTGACCGGGGTCTCAGTATAAACTTGCCTACCAGGGAAGTCTGGTATCCGGCAAGTCTGTCCAGCTCCTTGCAGCTCTCCGCCACAGCATCAAACTGAACCTGGTTGTAGTTCGAGATTTCGTTAATCTTTCTGATATTGTCAGCTACCAGATTCGAAGCTTTGGTCTGTTCCCGAGTAGCCTCGGCAATGGTATCACTCATGCTGGCAATCTTTGTTATGGTGTTTCTGATTTCATCGATTACCACATTGGTTCTGGCGGAATTTTCTCTGGTGAGACTCATTTCGTCAACGCACTGATTTGCATGTTCCACCGCCTTGGACACCAGCGAATGCAGATTTCCGATCATGCTTCTGATATCCTTGGTACTGCTGGCTGTAGCCTGAGCCAGATGCCGCACCTCATCTGCAACCACCGCAAAACCGCGGCCGTATTCTCCGGCACGGGCAGCTTCGATTGCCGCATTGAGAGCCAGAAGATTGGTCTGCTCGGCAACACCGCTTATGATATTGACAATCTTGTTGATTTCCTCACCCATGCTGTTGATATCTGAAATTACCTTGGCAGTCTCATTAAGACGGGTCTCCAGATTCCCTGCGGTCTCGATGGTCTCAGACATGATCTTGCGGGAATCCAGGGTCAGCCTCTCGGCATTATGCACTTCGTTCAGAGTCTGATCTGTGGCAACGGACACTGCTTTCAGAGCCTTGAGCATTTCATCAATGGAGCCGGATACCGCAAGAGTTTCCTTGCGCTGTGCATCAATTGATGCATGAGCGGAATCCGAAGCCTTAAGATTGCCCTGAGAGGCCTTCTTAAGATTGCTGGAGGCATCGGAAATCTCCTGAAGCACCCCTCCCACATGCTGGGTCAGTTTGTTGAGATATGATGCAATCTTGCCGAATTCGTTTTTTTCCTCCACTGCAAGATCCCTGTCCATATGCCCCTTGCTGATATCGCTGAGTCCGGTAACGATCTTCTGCATCGGTCTTCTGATGCTGAGACTCAGGGTAAACAGAATCAGAGCGGAGAGCAGGACTGCACCTAGGAGGGCAAAAAGCATGGTGCTCTTGGAAGAATTGTAGGTATCCTTGGAAAGGCTGGTGGAATTGGTCATCATTTCCACGGCGGTGTTCTGGATAGCCAGAATCTCAGACTTGATAAGTTCAATTGAATCTGCTGACTGCCTTGCCGAATCCTCAAGCACGGACTGAACCTCCATAAGTTTGTAATGCTCGTGCAGAAGTCCCTTGGGATCAGTCATATTGAACTTGAAATTGCGGAAATACTGCCCCATGTTGTTGTCCACTTCGGGCATTTCCACCTTGAGAATGTTCACCAGTTCCTCAAAAAATTCATACCTTTTGGCAACAAATTCAAGACCTGCCTTTATCTCCTTGACGTTTTCCTTGGACAGAATTTCATCTGCCTTGGCTTCCACCGGACTCTGAGCGGAAGTCATGTTCATAAACTGCTCGGCAACATAATCATCAAAAATCGCCGCCTTGAGAGCCTGCTCCTCGGAATGAAAAAGTGTCAGCCAGGTCCGGTACTCGCCCTTGTTTTTGGTGGAGGCCTTCTTGAGCTTCATGAGATCCGACACCTGAGCCGGCATGTTGTCGGTGGCATCAAGATAATTCTTGGCCAGTGTCGAAAGGGTGGTAACGTGTTCCATTACTCCGTCAAAATTCCGGGCTGTCTCCGTAAACTGCTCCAGGGAGTGCACAAAGCGCTGTCTGGTCTCCTGAACTCTGGCAATATCCTGCTCCAGTCTTGAAAAGTCCTTTTCATTGAGCAGGGTAACCAGATCCCGGTTTGCCAGAAGCATGTTGATTTCAATCTCATTTGCCTGATTAAGTATCGGCTGCACATCATCGGTGATATACGAAATCGATGAAAACACCGAGCGGCTGCTGGAAATACTCAGCAGAGCCAGTGCCACGAGGAATACGATTAAAATACCAAAACCTATACAAACGCTGTGAAGAACGGATTTCCCGACATAGGACCAAAGTCCCAGCGTGCAGACTTCCTTATAATCAATATGGCGCAGCTTATCCCTGAACACCGCTAAATACTTGCTAAAATCACTCATAGGTTATTTCTTTACACCAAAAGACTTACAGCCTTCCCTTTTCGGAAACGGCAGCCCCGTTCCGCCCTCCCGCATCAGGGAATCAGTCTTAACTACAATGGCACTACCTCTTTCCCGAGTTGTCGTAAAAACAACCCTTGCAAGGGCATTTTTTTTT
>CACYPY010000142.1 GCA_902776415.1 uncultured Ruminobacter sp. | reverse complement strand
GCCATTGCCCGATCAATGGTTACCTTAAAATTGCTCATGATGGATTTTATTGCTTCAAGACGGTTTCTCTCAATTTCAGCTCTGGCAGCCTTGGCTTCATCTCTGGCAGTCCTGGCTTCATCTTTGGCAGTCCTGGCTTCATCTCTGGCTGTCTTGGCTTCATCTTTGGCAGTCCTGGCTTCATCTCTGGCAGTCCTGGCTTCATCTTTGGCAGTCCTGGCTTCATCTCTGGCGGTCTTGGCTTCATCTCTGGCGGTCTTGGCTTCATCTCTGGCTGCCTTGGCTTCAGCTCTTGCAGCTCTGGCTTTTTCCTCAGCTCTCGCCTCAGCACGTTCCAATGCTTCTCCAAAAGTGCACATTTCACGAACCCCCTCTTCAATTTCCTTCGTCATTGCCACCCCGAATTCATTTTGCAAAATTTCCCTGCGGTCATCAATTGTTTTTTTGCGGGAAAATGTATTGCTGAGCATTTTTATTATCGGAACTGCGCTGTCAGTCTCCGCATCAGCAATGTGGATAAAGATGATTTCCATCAAATCCATGGCATTTTTCTGCATTATTTTTGCAAGACAATCAGCGCTTTTGTCCACGTATGCGTTATCTTCCATACTGAACTTCTCCTGGTACACCTCTGTCGGACAAAATGTATATCTTGACAGTGAGTTTGTTGTGAAATTATCAGTACTGAGACAAATCCAGATCGAATAAACCTTTTTAATCCTTTTGAAATTAAATTTCCTGATCCCCCTCTTCTGATTTGAAATCAGCCGGCTGCAATAATAAACAGCCCGCTTTTCCAGCTGGTAACCCGGAGTTACATCCTGCTGAATTTCAAGATTTATGACCAGAGCAACTGATTTCGGAATCCGAGAGTCAGACGAGGAACCGTCGGCGCTGACCGCTGCAGTGCTTTCCGTGTTTGGATTCTTTCGTCTGCCTCTTTTTCGCCTGCCGTCGTCAGGGATCCTGGCCTCGAAAAGGATATCAAAACGCACCGCTCCTTCAGTCAGAGTCACATCCTCATTGTTAAGTCCCGTGATTCTTTCAGACCCGTCATCCGGTTCGTCCTGATTAACAGGTTCGCTCTTTACCTTTATACTGTTATCCATAATACATTTGTTTTTGATAAAATCCTTGTCATAATTATGAAATTCCGCAGTACAGTTCTTCAGAATATTGGCAACAATATCCTTATTGCTCAGAAGAATTTTGGCAGCATTGTCATAACGCGCCCGGTCACCGGCGGTAACAAGGTCATTTGCAAAATCCGTGTTTACAACTTTCATATCAAGATCTTATTGAAATCAGAAATAAAAAACATTATGCGCATTATATGGTTTTAATACGTTTTGTCAAATTATTTGCTGTTTGAATAAAATATAAGCTGTATAACAACAAAATAACAGAAAATTGCCGTCAGGAAGGACATGACCGACGTTTGTCCCTGCCTGAATATTCCGCCTCATCTTGCCGAAGTTATTTCAACATGCAGTATCACCCCGGAAAAGCGCCCCGGACAAAAAACGAATATCACGAAGGACCGGGACAGGAGAGTCAGGACTTTCTGATCTCCGTTACTGTCCTGTCCGCCTGCGATCCGGCCGCATCGGCATAGACATCCGCATCGGTTTTAAGGCAGAGCGCAGTATCCTTTCCGGCGAAACCGAGCATGTCCTTCATACCCTGGTATCCCAGGAAACACCAGTACAGCGAAAACACCATGACAACAGATAAAATGCATTCGTAAACCTCAAAGTTCTGACAGGCCTTTACGATAAGGAAGCCCCCGAGAAGAACCAGGATCGGACCGAAAATCGCAGATCTGACATTGGTCCTGAACAGAATCCCCGCACAGACAAGCTGCTGGAAAAGCCAGAAGATCAAAAGCGGAATGCCGTAGGCGACATACAGCACCAAATCGCTGTCAGCCCAGGTTTCGTCAGTCTGAAACACCCAGAGAACCGGAAAAATCCCGGCTGCGGAACAGAAAAACCAGGAGGAAAGAGTACATGTCCAGAGTTTTACCCGGGAAACAGGAATATTCCCGGAGCATTTCCCGGACTGGCCGTTCATGGCAAACACGAAGTTCGCCCCCAGCCACCGGATATCCATGGTCCAGATCGGGAAAAGCGCACAGGAGATTTTTTCGGGAACAATTTCATAGCTGCTTTCGGTGACCCGGTACCTGGTGTAATTCCCGGAATCCAGGAGATAATGCTCCAGGGTAGTCTTTACCCGTTCCTTTACCGGTGCAAAGCCGGCCCGGTTATCCATGTCGTAAATCCTGGCATCCAGCCCCGAAAGCCATGAACAGCTGAAGGCCTGCGAATTACGGACATCATAGGGCTCAAGACTCTGGGAAATCTCGTCGGGCATCTCGCCGGAGGCATCCTGAGGAATCCCCCGGAAGAACTGCCTGCCGGTACTTTTTCCGGCAAAGAAATGAACCACGGTTTTTGAGGCCCCGTGTTTTCTGATGTGTTCCTCCTTCTCGGCCTCGAATGTCACTGTTCCGGAAGCAGTAACGTCGTAAAGCCAGAAGGGAATGTACCTGGCCTGAATTTTTTCCGGCACGGCACCGGATATAAAGCTGTCCGGAACAAAATCCGTCTTTTCCAGAATTTCCCGGTACCTGTCCAGAAGCGCATTTTTGTCCAAAACAAACGGAATTATGAAATCCGGTTCCCGCTGCTTCCTGTATTTGTCCGGGAACACCAGCGCGTTTCCGCAGAAGGGACAGGTTTCGGTAGCCCCCAGGATCCGGGCATGATCTCCCCGCCGCAGGAGTCGCAGCTGTAAACGGCATCGGGAGCATCGGCCGCAGGTTCGGAGGCCGGGACGGCATTCCGGGAGTCCCCGTTCTTCAGAAGGTCATACTCCGGTACCGTATAATGTCCGCCGCAATGGGCACATACCAGAGTCTGGCTCGCAATGTCAAAAACCAGATTGCCGGAGCAGCCCGGACAGGAACAGGATTCGGAAACACTCATGATTATCTCCCTGAATACCGGAAAGGCAAACAAACGAAAACAGCCGGATGCGGATTTCATATCGCATGCCCTGCAGTAGAAATTATCGGCAGCTTCGGGATTCGGGGCCGACAGTCCTCCCGCAAAATAAATTCCCCCTGAAAAGCACAACCGTCCCCGGATCCGGGATTACAGCCCTTTTCATAAAAATGAAGAGCCTGACTGTAATTGCCGGATTTCCCGGAAACAGGTCCGGCTGCGGTACAGCCCGTCCCCGAGCTCGCAGGACTTGCGAAAAATGTTCTGGGCCCGGGGCAGATCCCGGTCTATGCCGTCCGCGGATGAGTGCAGAAATCCCGGAGAAACACATCCGACGCCGTTATTCATGGCACAGAACTTTTTCAGATAGTTTTGAGTCTGATAAGGATCCCGGGGGAGCCTGTTCCCGTTTTGGGACATTTCTCCCAGAAACACGCCCCCTGGTCGCTGCCGCTGTCGCAACCCTTCCTATAAAAATCTGCAGCCTTCTTAAGGTCAGGACTCTTCATGCATGTTCCCCGGCATACCACATCCCCGGCAGCGTGCAGCCGTTACCCTTCCCGTAATCGCAGGACTTCCGGCAATAATCTCCGGCTTTCCCGGGAAGTGACCTTTCCCGTGTGAAACAGACTTCCGGTCCGGACAGAGACAACACCATTTCCGGCATCAAACTCTTTCTGACAGAACGACACCGCTCCGGAACAGTCGCCGGAAAGATCTCCGGCCAAAAGAGCCTTCATGCAGGAATTACCTGACTGATCTGAAAGGATCCCGTCTGAAAGCAGAAAGGTTCCCCAAAAAAACACTGATGAAAAAAAAGCGGCTTCATAATCTTCTTCATTCAATATGCCGGGTAAAATTAAGGCCCGTTTTGACACTCCGAATTTCCGGGGCTTCCCGCAAAAGAACTGTTTCATTATCCGAAGCTCTTTCTGAAGAATGATAATCGGAAAGCGCCGTTGCCTGTCAGAAGTTTTTCCTGAAAATGCGGAGCGGAAAACGCCGGAGAAAACCTGCGAGACCTTCGGAATTATGTGTTACGGCATTTCATAAAACCTGATTTTATAAGCCTTTGTGAGATATCGGGCAGCATTGCCTGATTTAAAGATCAGGACTGACGCCCGGGTCAAATCCCCCCTGATCTTCTCTGTTACATTCCGCTTCCGCGGAGCCGGCTTTCAGGAATTCTGTTCTGAAACAGCAGAAGCATCATAATGTCGGGTTCATCCGATTTGTTCTTCAGCAGAGTGCTGACATTCATTTCAGCAAGTTATGATTGTTTCGTTATGAAAACCTGCGCACTTCTGTTCCGTACCCGCCATACACTCCGGGATGCGGCAACCGTGCAGGAAAAAAAATTGCGGACCGTTCGGGAGTTTTTGCGGAAGCTTCATTTATGAGCATTAAGAGTGTCTGCGTGGTTAGTCATGTACAGTCAGCCCTTGTCGTTCAGGTTCGGCGGGATCATTTCCGCTCAATTTTTGAAAGCTTCCGGGGCTGGAATCAGTGATCAGTTACAAACTTTCGAATGACTGTTAAGAACAGTTCTGGAGACAAGGGAAAATCATCGCCTACAATTATCAATGTTTTGCGGTTGGTGGCGGTCATTCGATACCTTGGAAACTCCTTCCCCGGATATCCCGAATAACACCGGCAATTCAGTGTTTTCATGCTCCGGAATCCAAACTGTCAGATTTTTCCGAAAAAGAACGGGGAAGGCTTATATGACAGGCATTAAACAGGGGGATATAGATTATTCTTTTGAGTACTATAACAACCTAAATTTCGCAATCACAAGCATATGTAATTGTTACATACTTCAAAGTATTCATCAAAAAACGTCAGTCTTAAAATAACTTAACTGACGTAACTGCCCAAATTTTAGCCAATTCGATCCGTATAGTGTCCGTATACAAATTACTGATGCAAAAATGGGTAAAAAGAGTTTTAAGGATGCAGCGCAAACTCGTTTTTTGTGATCAAGATCGGCGACCCAGGTAATATTCTCCTTTTTAATGGG
>CACYPY010000141.1 GCA_902776415.1 uncultured Ruminobacter sp. | reverse complement strand
CAGATTTGTCAGAAAAATAAGTTATAATGAATTCGGAAGACCTGATTACGAGAGGCTGAAACAGGTATTCAGCCTGTTCGGACCCGATAAGCAAAGCAAAAATTAATATGAAGAAATTTCCAGATATTCTTAAAACGGTAAAAAGCTCCCGGGAATTAAAGCTGATTTTAAATATTGGAAAGGATCTTGCCTGGTTTGAGGGTCATTTTCCGGAAATGGCCATTCTTCCGGGAATGGTAGCGGTGTTCTGGACCGAGGAGTATCTCAGGATCTATTTTGCGCCTAATGCTGCCATAAAGTCGGTTGACAACGTCAGATTCATGCATCCGATTTTCCCGGATACCGTGGTGGAGCTGGATATCAGTCTTTCCCCCGAGAACAAGACTCTGCATTTCAAATTCTGCGATCCCGACAGTCCGGACATCTGGATTTATTCCTCCGGAGTGCTCCGGGTGGTGTGACGGGTCGGACCGGAGTTCGAACCGTACCCGGTTTTCGCGGCCCCTGATTCCTGGATTATTGAAAGCCTATGAAAAAGCTGCAGCATTATTTTTCGGTTTTTTTCCTCATTGTTTTACTGATTCTCTGTTTTCTTGTCTTCAGATCCTATGCGGAACGCAGTGAGCCGCTGACTCTCGACTTTACCACCGCCGACCTTATGAAATATTCAGCCCGTACCGGCGAGGCGGAGGCATCAGGTTCCGATCTCCGGATCTGGCTTTTTGCGGAGGAGCGGCCCGATCTCGGAGAGGCCTTTCAGAAGCTTTCCTTGGACATTCACAGCATTCCCGGCATTATCTGGCTCACCGGAAGCGACCGCCAGCAGGGGTTTGTGGCTGCCCTGAAGAGGCTGAACTACTACCGGAGCGTGTCCGGAAACACCGAGGAGGGCTTTTCTGAAAGACTGAAGGAGCTTGAGGCTTCGGGAATCGGCACGGAGGAAATGAACCGGATTATCGCGGAGGATCCGCTGCTTCTGAATTACGCCTTTCCGATTTCCTCATTTTTTATGAATCCCGAGGGGCGGCTGGTTTTTAAATCGGACCATTCCAGTCTCTGCGATGCGGAGATCTGCACCCTTTTTTACGGCGGCTATTCCCGGGCCTCCGATCTGGAATCGATTGAACAGGCTTCCCGGGAGCTCATGCGCATCAAATCCGAATATGAAAAGGCCGGCGGTCATGTTACCGTGTTCAATCCGGTAAAGAAGAGACATGATTTCTTCAGGGTAGCCGGGAATACGCTGTTTTTTTCCTTTCTGGCGGTGCTGGCAGCTGCGGGGGTGGCGCTGTTTTTTCTGTACCGCAGCGTCCGGCCCTTTTTCGAAATGCTGCTTTCGCTGACATTTTCGTATGGCATTGCCATTATGGCGGTATGGGGCTTTTTGGGGCATCTTCATGTGATGACCCTGTTTTTCAGCCTGGCCTTCCTGATCCCCGGTATTGACATCTATCTTAACTTCAACAATGCCCGGGAATCGGGGCGTCTCAGACGGAATCACATCGCGGGAGTCTGGGTCAGCATGCTGGTCACCGCCGTCATCTACGGTGCCATGGCCCAGATCGGCTTCCGGGTCTTTACCGAACTGGCAGTGATAGCACTGTTTTTCATTTCTCTGTTCTGCATTCTTTACGGGCTTCTGGCATTTCTTCCTTCGATGGCGTATCGCGGCCGCTATGCCGTCTACCGCCGGATTCGGGGAATCCGGAGATTTGCGTCCGTCAGGGGCCTCGCCATGCTGCTGGTTGCCGCCATTGCCGCAGTTTCCCTGTACGGTCTTACCGAGGCGGCAGACGGGATTATTTTCAATTATGCCAGTGAAGGCGCTGCGGACAAGATGGCCCGGATTGCCGGGAGCGGGCGGGACCTGACCGTCTATTCGGTTTCCGCCGAATCGGACGAGATCCTGGACAGCAGGATGAACAGGCTCCGGGAATGGCTGGATCGGGAACTGGCAGCCAGGAGAATCGGGTATTACATTCTGCCCTTCGATATGGTGATTTCTGAAAACGTGGCCCGGCTCAACATGGAGAAAAACCGGGATCTTTATGTAAAAACGGATCCTCTGCGGGAAAAGGCCGGTCTTGCCGGAACGCTTCCCGAACTTCCGGAGGAGGAGCTTGGTTCGCTTATCGCCGGCTTTTCAGCCGATTCTGCAGTCCGGCTGTTTTTTCCGGAAACTCCCGGCGGCGGCAGAAAGGCCTCTCTGGTGGTTTTCAGGGAAAAGCCGGGTTTCTACAATTCGCTTCGAAATGAATTTGCCTGGGTGGAATCCGACGATCAGGTTTCCAGCTATGTACGCGGCATAGCCCCTGAGAGTGCCGACATTATCATTCTTATCAGCCTGGTGTTTGCTGTCATGGCGGCCGTCATCTATGTGTTCAAGGGGCTGTCCTCGTTTATCGGGCTTACGCTGCCGGTTTTTGCCGGACTGGGTTTCGCCGCTCTGACCATGACATTTTTCAGTTCCGGACTCTCCCTGTTTTCCATACTGATAATCCTTTTGGTTTCCGGGATTACCTTTGATTTTGCGGTGTTTTCCAGAAGAGCCGGTAAACACCGGGATCGCCGGGCGGGGATCACTTTCCTGGTATCGGTACTGATAAGCGAGAGCATGTTTGCGTTTTTCCTGTGCTCTGCGGTGCCGGTATTCCGGATGACCGGGGCGGTGATGATGGCCGGCATTACTGCAGGTGCGGTAACCGCAGTGCTGTTAAACATGTTCATCCTGTTTTCCGGAAAAGGGAAGCTCAGATCCGCGTCTTCCGGAAAGGGGGATTCCGGAGCCGGATCCCCGCCTCCGGACGCCGGCACTCCCGAATGACCCCGGAGGTCGGCCGATTTCCCGGGCGTGATACAAAAATCCCGGCGTAAAATTGCAGACTTGAAGAAATCCGTGTAATATTGACTGCGAAAGGAATCCGGACCCCGGGTCCCGGAGTTCCCGGGAGGATATGTGTCCTGAATTCAGTTCGGAATTGCGGGGGAGGAATTATGAAAAGATTTGTGTTTCCGATGTCCGTTGAGGACTGCATTATTAATAAGACTCCCAACCTGCTTTTGGACACCGTTGACAATGTCACTGCCGACATGGTTGTCTGCAGAATGACCGTGGGTTCCCGGGACAGCGTGGCCTATACCGAGGAGAAGGAGCTTCCGGTAATGGCGCTTCTGGAGGTAATGGCCCAGACCATGAGTGTCTGGAGTACCCTTAACCAGTCTTCACGCTCCGATCGCAGAATCAGGTTCGGCATCCTGGTGGATATTTCCCGCATGATAGTCACCAGGAACAGTCACCTTCCCCGCGGCATGTCGCTGGTCATAACTGCTCATCTGGATCGTCAGGAACGCGGTTATGTGCGTTTTTACTGTGAAGTCAAGGATGAACTGGAAAACGAGATTATTGCCACTGCCAGGATGACGGGACTGGTGCCCAGCGATACGCAGATACATGATTTTGTAAAGCATACGGAACTGAACCGTCTCTGACGCCGTGTCCGCCTGCTGTGTGAATTTTTGATTTGCGGCCTGTGCCGCAGCTCCGAATGAAGAGTTTATTATGACTGACGAAAAAGATAATTCCTCCGGTAACGAGGATTCCGAAAACGTTAATGCCGCCAGGGAACCTGTGGCAGGCGAAAATCCGGAGATGGCCCGGCACCGGGAAAAGATTGCAAAAATCCTGGAAAAATACGGTCTCACCGATTCCGCGAAGGACAAGTGCGGAACCGCGAAAGACGCTGATGCCATTCCCGATATCATGGAGCTGGTCAGGGGGCTCAGCTTTCCCGAAAACAAGCGCACCAATGACGAGATAGACTTTATAAACGAAGGGATTCAGGCCTACAACACCCGGGATTACCGGAAGGCTCTGGAGATATTTCAGCAGGCCTGCGATCAGAAGGACTACCGGAGCTGCTACTACATCGGCTCCATGGCTCTGACCGGAAAGGGAATGAAGAAGGACTCCCGGAAGGCCCTGAAATATCTGGTTCAGGGAGCGAAGTCCGGCTGCCTGTGGTCATTCTTTCAGCTGGGCGAAATGTACCGTACCGGGGACGGGGTGCCGCAGGATGCCGACAAGGGAAACAGATTCATGCTGGAACTGGCGGATCGGATTTTCTGGGAGGACTGGGCGCTGCTTCTGAGTGATCCCTTCCCGGAAATTATGTTCACCGCCGGAGAGATTGCCAGCCAGGGACTGATTACCGGCACGGAAAAGGATCCGGATCAGGCTCTGGAGTATCTGCTCAGGGGGCGGGATTTCCTGACGCAGCGGCTTTATTTCAGCACCGGAGAAATAGATCCGCAGGATATTGATCTGATGGACAGCATAGTGCTGGAGCAGTACCGGAATACCGGTTTTGATACCGAGTGCTTCGGGCTTTTTGATCTTTTGCACCTGTTTGTGGATTTTAAGGCCGAGGTGTCCTTTGTGTACAAGGGGCGTCTTCAGAAGGTTTCGTTCACTCCCTCGGAATCCGGAGGAACGGTGTTGCTGAACGGCACGACATATGAAGACGTGTTTGATTTTTTCCTGCACGCCACGCTGCCTGACGGGGCTCTCATCTCTCACGCCTGCCGGGATCTTTATCTTTTTGAGATCATTTCCCTCACTCCTGAAAACCGCCAGCTTCTGACCGGCGGCCGTTCCTGCGATCGTCCGGAGCTGGAGAAGGAGTACGAGGAGGAATGCGACACATTCGAAAAGCTGATGGCGGAGCAGTCATCCGGGGGCTGAGCCCCTGATACGCGAGGGGGGTAAAAAACGGCAACTCCGGCGGAAAAGAGCATAATCACCCCCATAGGCCTTTCGCTGTTTAGCGTGAATACCACTATATATTGATCTCTAATTATTGTAAAATATTGTTCAAATAATATACAAATAATATACAAATAAGAAGGATATCATGGATACATCAAATTTGTTTACAGTAGCGTTGAATCTTGGGAAACCCTGGTCAGTATCAAAGGTAGATTTTATTCCTGCCACAGACAATCCAACGCAGATGGAACTTCATATTTGGGTATCCTATCCTGATAGTACAAAGTTCCCT
>CACYPY010000140.1 GCA_902776415.1 uncultured Ruminobacter sp. | reverse complement strand
ATCTCCGGAAACTGCCGGAAGTACGGGGATATGGCGGAGTTCCTGTCTCTCGGCATGCCGGAAAGCGCCGAGGACTTCTACCGCAACAAGGAGGCTCTGGCCGCGCTCCGGAAGACCCAGGACGAAAAGGATGACAGTCTGGCCGACAGACTCGGCGAGATTTCCGGAAACACTCAAACCCTGTCTTCCAGAAAATCCGATACGGAAAAGGAGCTTCGGGATCTGGAGAAGCATCCGGAATCCAACGTGGATATCCGGTATATCCGTTTCCGTGATGAAATGGTGCGGGATCTGGGAATTCCGGCTTCCCGGCTGGTGTTCCTGGCCGAGCTCATGGAGGTCCGGGAGAGCCAGAAGGAATGGCGCGGGGCTGTTGAACGGGCTCTCGGGAGCATGCGGCAGATTCTCCTGGTAAGCCGGGAGAACTACCGCACCATTACCGCCTGGGTGAACGGCCGCCATAACAACATTCATGTAAAGCTGCAGGTGGCCGACGGCGGTATCCGGGCAGATGACGATTTTGCTCCGGACGGGTTTCTGGCCAAGCTTAACTGGAAGGATCATCCCTATACGAACTGGCTCCGTTCCTTCCTGAAGGGGCATGACCTGACCTGTGTGGACAGTGTTGAAGAGCTTAACGATACCGAGTTTTCAATAACCAGAGAAGGCCTCATTCACCGCCGGGAGGGATTTTTCGAGAAAAACGACCGCATTGAGATCAATGATCCCCGGAACTGGTATCTCGGGTTTTCCAACCGGGAACGCCTGGACGTGCTCCGAAGCGATCTTGCCGCCCTGGAAAAGGAGCTGAACCGGCTTTCCGCCTCCCGTGCCAGAATCAGGGCGGAACGTGAGAACATCAGACTGGTGCTGAGAAAAATCTCCGATCTCGAGGCCTTTGACTCCTATGCGGACATCGATCTTAAGTCCCTGGAGGATATTATTGCGGGGCTTGAGAAGCGGCGGGATGAAATTCTGGGGAATCAGGATTTGCAGCATTTCCGGAAGCTTATGGAGGATGCCAGACAGCTTTTGGATTCCATTGATACCGAAATCAGGGAAGTCGGTTACAGACTGAGAGACAGTAATGCGGAAAAGAAATCCTCCGAAGAACGTCTGGCAGCCTTCCGGGAGGAGAAGAAGGAGGTCAGCGGCGAGGCACTAGGAGTTCTCGGAAAGAAGATGAAGAAGCTGGGGCTTACGGCTGACAATGTGTTCGAGGCGGACAGCATAAGAAGTATCGAAAAGGACCTTAAGCATGATGAGGAAGATCTGGATCGCAGGTTCAATGCGGTAACGCTCCGCGTCAGCAGGATTATGACCGCCTTCAAGACGAAGGAGGAATGGACCTACATCACCTCCGAGTGGAGCACGGATCTGGATCCGGACAACATTAACCTGTATCTCCGGCACCTCAGGAAGATCGAGAAGGAGGGCCTCCCCGCCCTGGTGGAGGAATTCCGGGAGAAGCTCAATACCGAAACTTCACAGAGCGTCTTTGTCATCCAGAGCAAAATAAATTCGGAAATTCAGAATATTGACAACCGCATCATGAAAATCAACCGCGTGCTGTCCAAGGCGGAATTCCGGCAGAACTCCTTCCTGAAGATCATCCCCGAGAAGTCCCGGGAGTCTCCGGCGGTGGAACGCTTCAACCGGGCGCTCCGCAGGGTGGGCAGTCTGATAACCGACGAGAATAACGAAAAGCGCTTTGAAAGTCTCCGATCTCTTATGGAGATCCTGAACAATGCCGTCACCCATGACAGGCAGTTTGAAAACCGCCAGCTTCTGGATCCCCGGCTCCGGCGGGAGTTTGTGGCGGAGGAAATCGACAGGAGAAACGGTCAGGTACGGGATGTGCTGAAGTCCAGCAGCGGCAAGTCCGGCGGCGAAAAGGAAGCCTTCGCCGGAGCGGTGGTGGCGGCCTCCCTGGCCTATGTGCTGACTCCGGACAATTCGGATGTACCGTCCTATTGCACGGTGTTCCTGGACGAGGCCTTCTCCAATACCTCGGATCGGGTGAGCGAACGGGTGCTCCGGATTTTCCGGGAACTCCGCCTGCATATCAACCTCATCACGCCGTTCAAGAATATTGACATAGCCCGGAATTATGCCCGCTCCCTCCTGGTGATGACCCGGAACGAGGATACCAACGAAAGCTCGGTGCACGAGCTGACCTGGGAGGAGTACGAGGATCAGCAAAGAAAGCGGCAGGAGAACGAAGAGGCCGCTGCCGCCTCTCTCGGGATTACGGCCGCGGAGATTACCGGAGATGCCGCGAATGCCGGGGAGACTGACAGTGCAGGCACTGATGCCGGCACGGGAGATACCGGAAGATGATTCTGCCCCGGGAGGCTCTGGAACGCATTTCCAGAAACGAAATCCAGAACCGCGGAAACCTGGTTAAAAGACTTACCGGAGAAAGACCCTTTCCCCTGGAAATCAGTCTTCAGGTGCCCACTCAGAAGGAGATTGTGGCCGACATCGGAGCCTACCGCGACTTTATCCGGCTCTGGCGGGAGTTCCGGTTTCAGGAGCTTCTGATTCGCAGGACCGTGGAATACCGGACGGTGAACGGCGAGAATGTTCCGGCAAAACTGGTGATCCGGGACTGGGATGACCTTATGAAGGTGGCCGGTGACCGGCAGCGGAAGGAGATTCAGGCCTTCCAAAAAAGAACGGAGAAGCTTTCCGTGCTTTCCGGCTCTAATCCGGACGTTTTCTGCCGGCTCTGGCGGGATCTCTGGGACCTTCCGGAGGAGGATTTCCGGTATCTCTGTATTCTCTATCCTCAGCTCCGGCCGTATCTGGGACAGGGGCGGGTGTTTATCCGGGCCCTGGATGTCAGCGGCATTGACACCAAGTATATCGAGAATCACGAGACCCTGATCTGGAACGTGATCCGGGCGGTGGCCGCATCCCGGAACGAGCCTCCGGAAGGTGATTCCCTTTCCTCCTACCTGGGAGTGCTTCCCAAGCCTGCCAATTTCATTTTCATGCGGCTTCTGGATCCGTCCCTGGCTCCCGCAATGCACGGCTATACGCTGTTTCGGGTGTCTGCGGAGGAGCTCAGGTACAGCCCGCCTCCGGGACATGCCCTTATCGTGGTGGAGAACGAGCAGTCCGGCTACATGCTGCCGCCGCTTCGGGATACCGTGGCCATCTTCGGTACCGGGAAGAATCTGGAATGGGCCCGGAATTCCTGGATTCGGGACGGCCGCCGCGTGGCATACTGGGGAGACATGGACTCCTGGGGTTTTCAGATGCTGGCGGAGTTCCGGAAGAACTGCGGCATGATGGTGCCTTCTCTTTTGATGCACGCCGATCTCCTGAAAACCCATGCCGCCAAAATGGCCGCGGAGAAGACCGTCGCAGTACCGGACGGGGAGTGGCTTACCCCGGAGGAGAAGCAGGCCCTGGAGCTCCTGGGAGATCCCCGGGCCTCCTGTAACAGACTGGAGCAGGAAAAGATCGATCAGAACCTGGTTACCGGGGAACTCGGTAAATACTTCGATCTTCTGTAGCGGACTCCGCCCGGGCGGTGATATCGGATCCGGGGGTTCGGGAAATCCGCCGCCGGCGGGGGCGTCTCATTTCCATATTTTGATTCTGAAACAGGGAGTTTTTCATGAATACCGCCATGCATATTGTTTTGCGTCTGGCGGCGATCTTCACAATAGCCTTTGTCGTTTCTTCAATAGCCATGAAGCTCGATGAAGAAAAGGAGGCAGAACGCAGATCCGCTGATGCTGAATTCATCCGCGGACTCCGGGAAATCTGTGAACAGCAAAACGGAAAAGCCTGCGAGGAGCTGGCATTTGCTTATGACATCGGAAGAAAAAGTCTTGAGAGAGATGATACCCGGGCTCTGGAGTATGCTTTAAAAGCCTGTGATTTCGGTAATGCCCAGGGATGCGTGCACGGCGGGAACATTTTAAGCGATGACAACCCGGCCCTTCAGGATTTTGTCAAAGCGCTGGGTATTTACGAAAGGGGCTGCAAGCTCGGAAATCCCGTGGCCTGCGGGAGCCTTGGTACTTTATACGAGGATGGGCTGGGAACGCCCCGGGATTTCGCGGTGGCCGGCAGCTATTACGAGATGGCCTGCGGTGCCGGCGAGGTGAAGGGTTGCTATTATCTGGGGCTTCTTTATCATAAGAATCTTTTAAGGGATGATGCGGGACGGGCCCGAAAGCTGTTCCGCCAGTCCTGTATGTCGGGGATACGCCAGGCCTGTTCCGTTTATGAACAGTCAGGAAATGATGCGGGCAATCCCGATGCGGGATCCGGGATGTCCGGATCCCGGTAAGTTCCTTTCCGGCAGAATGCGGCATGACGGGGCAGTACCCGCATGCCGGTCTTCTGAAATCCCATGCCCGAAAATGCCCGCCGGACTCAGGGATCGGGGAGCCTCATTTCGGGAGTTTACCGGGACATATGTCCGTCATCTTTTTCATGCAGGTTTCCAGAACAGTGGTTTAAGAAGCTTTCGGAACAGCCGGATCCAAAGGTGTCCGGTGCAGTAAAGCCCTGGCAGGCTGACAGACAGCAACAGGTAAATTATCAATATTATCGGCATCGGAAGCACTGCCCCTGCGTCGTTCTGTAAGGGCATTCCGAGAGAATATTCACCGCTCATAAAGGTCTCTTTCATGGGGGAATATCATTTACCGGTATCAGGTACGCGGTTACCGGTTTTTGTGATATAACTTGAATGCAAGAGTGCCAAAGAATACAGCAAACAGGGGATACGGATATGGGAATGCCAATACTTGATGAGGCAATACTGCTTAAACTGCCTTTGGCAACAACAGGGTTTTCTGTTATCAGAAACAGCAAAATTTATGTTGATAAAACATCCATGATAAGGAAGCTTGCCGTAACCGACGGCGCCCCGGTATTTCTGTCCCGCCCCCGCAGATTCGGAAAGTCGCTTCTGGTTTCCACCTTTGAATCGCTGTTCTCCAGGGGGCTTCAGGACTTTAAAGGCTTGGCTATCGAAACTGGAAAGGAGAAATGGACTGACAAAACCTATAAGACAGTGCGGCTTGACTTTTCGCAGTATGCAAACTTTTCATGCGAAGAAT
>CACYPY010000139.1 GCA_902776415.1 uncultured Ruminobacter sp. | reverse complement strand
TTGCATAAACATAGAATCCGCCATGAATCTTCTTAACCATGGTCCCCCTGGGCTTGTGCTTCAGAATTTCTGGTGGAACTGTATATCGTCCGCTGGAACCAGTCATTTGCATATGCTCTTTTGTATACCTACCATATACCTAAATTATTGACCATTTCAGACAAAAAATCAAGCCTAAAAAACAAAAAAACGGCAAAAAGCCGCTTTTTAAGGATATTTGAGTGTTTTTACGTGATAAACGCTTACGCGATAGACGAGCTATAGCAATCCTGAAGTTTGGATTTCATACCTAAATTCCGCCGATGTTGTGATACACTACGTTATACATCCCCAGCAGTTAGGTTTTCACTGTATGACGCTCATTATATCACAACCCCACGCAACCCCATGCATTTTCTAATGAAAATTTTTTAAAAAATGTGGTATCACGCCTTTATGTAAGCCATGTCGCAACTTTTCGAATCATCGTTGAGGAAGGGATTTGAACCCTTGATACGGTTTATGCCGTATACACGCTTTCCAGGCGTGCTCCTTCAACCACTCGGACACCTCACCGCACCGGAAACGAGGCTTATTCTACCTGATGAAATTTATAATGCAAGAAGTTTTTTGCTTTTCGGCGGATTTCCCGCCGCGGGCCGCTATGGAAACGTTTTCCGGGAGGCGTTTCGGGGGATTATTCGTTTTCGGAGCCTTCCGGGAGCTACCTTCTCCGGCTTTTTGAACCGTGCCGGCAATTCCGTAACATTTCCGCGTGAGAAATAAGGGGTTCGGGGCACGCCGGGGGTAAAATCTGAGGGATCCAGTTGTTTTTCTTTTCGGCGGCTTTCCAAACCATGAACGTTCCAGAACATTCCCGCTGTCCCGGCTGCTCCGGGAACATGATTTTTGATATCGGAAAGCAGGGGCTCGTCTGCGAGAGCTGCGGCCTCGTGCTTTCGGTTCCCGAATATGACGCTGCGGTTCTGAAAAAGGCCCGCGGCAATGTCAGTCTTACCGGGGCCGCAGATCGGATTCTCCGGGAGCACGAAGGACAGGCGGATATGAACCGGATTTACGCCTGCCGTTCCTGCGGCGGACTGGTGCGTCCCGGAGCCCGGCGGGCCTCCGGTGTCTGTCCCTTCTGCGGCAATGCCATTGTGTTCACGGACAAGATAACGGAGCAGGAGGAACCGGATTACATTATTCCGTTCCGGAAGGATCGGGAGTATTTTGAAAAAATCTGCCGGAAGTATGTGGCAGAAGGGTTTTTCGTGCCGGAGAACTTCCGGAAGGAGGCCCGGGTTGCTGGTATTCAGGCGGTGTACATTCCATTCTGGCTTTATAATCTTGAGCTATGTGATCGGATATCCTGCGATATCGAGGAGGTACATCCGGACAAGGACAAATTCGTGCATTACTGCTACAGGGCCGAGGTTTCCGGAAGTACCGCATTCCGGGGAGTGCCTCAGGATGCTTCACTGGAAATACCCGATGAAATCACTCAGACACTGGAGCCTTATCCGGTTTCCGAAGCGGTTCCTTTTAATTTCGGATACCTTTCCGGACTGGATGTCAGAATCTGCGACGTGGATTCCGTCTGCGGCTTTGAGGCGGTAAAGGACAGAATTCTTGCCTCTTCGGCCCGGGCTCTTATCGGCATGAAGTATGACAATATCAGAATCCGGGAACGGGATTTCAGAATCACGAGGCAGGAACTCGGCTATGCCATTTACCCCGTCTGGACCATGACGCTGGTCTGGGAGGGCGGGAACTACACCTTTGCCATGAACGGCGCCACCGGAAAATGCGCCGGAGTGCCTCCGACGGACAAAGGACTGGTCAATACGGCGGGTTATCTGGGAGGGCTCCTTTTGTTTCTTCCGGCCATCATGTTCATGACGGGAATGGCCGCTGTTGATGAAAGAATGGATCACACATCATTTAACTTTCTGTTTGCGAATCTGGCGGGGGTTCTCCTTCTTACCGCTCTTAATGCCGGAATCTTCTGGAAAAAGTACATCAGATTTGCAGGACATCCCCGGAATCTGGCACTTCTGAAGGGGGCGGCAGCGTTTTCCGTGCTGCTTCTTTTTCTGGATACCGGCATGATATGTTTTCGGGGGGAGTATCCCTGGCTGATTCTGCCGTGGCTACTGTTTCTGATATCCCTGGGGCTGGGAGGCATCATCCGGGACTTTTTCCTGAAATACATCAGGAAGGAAACAGCCTCATTGTCTCTGAATCTTAAGACCGATGCCGCGGCCTATGGTGACAGTGCTGCCATGCATGCCGATTCTTCAAAAATCGAACCCGACGGCCGTTACTGGAGCAGAGAACCCGGCATGCAGAATCCCCGTCCGAAATTCGGCTGGATCTGAGGAGTTTTTCATGAATATTCCGGAACATTCCCGCTGTCCCTCCTGCTCGGGAAACATGGTGTTCAGCATTCGGGATCAGGCCCTGGTCTGCGAAAGCTGCGGCAGTGTGTTCAGCATGGAAGATTATGACAATATCGTGCTGGAGAAGGCCCGCAGGGATATCAATTTCACGGAGGCCGCGGACAGGATTATGCGGGAGCGGGAACAGCGCGAATCTCTGAACCGCAGCTATTCCTGCCGATCCTGCGGCGGACTCATACGGCCCGGAGTGTTCGGGGTTTCCGATGCCTGTCCCTTCTGCGGCAATTCCATCGTGTTTTCCGACAAGATCCGGGATCAGTCGGAGCCGGACTTCATAGTTCCCTTCAAAAAGGACCGGGAGTTTTTTCTGGGATCCTTCCGCAAAATGGTGAAGGAAAGTCTTTTTGTTCCCGAGGATTTTGTCAGGCACGGCAAACCGGAGAACATCCATGCCTGCTACATTCCCTTCTGGATTTATGATGTTCGGGTTTCCTGTGACCTGTCGTATGCTGCCGAAAAGCTTTCCAGAACAAAGGCCGGCTACCATCACAAGGTTTACGAGTGCATCGGCAGTGCCAGCCTGGAATTTGCGGGGGTTCCCCAGGATGGCTCCCGGGCCATGCCTGATGAAATCTCGCAGTCTCTGGAACCCTATAATTCCGCGGAGGGCGTGCCGTTCCACTTCGGGTATCTTTCCGGTCTGGATGCCAGGATTTTCGACATGGATGCCAAAAACAGCTTCGAGATCGTGAGGAAGCGGCTTCAGTCCTCCGTGCACCGGTTTATCGTCGGCCCCGAGTACGAGAACTTCCGGGTGCTTCATGAGGATTTAAGAACCGGTGCCCGGGAGGTCAGCTATGCGCTGTACCCGATCTGGACGCTCAGGGTGTCCTGGAAAGGAACCAGCCATGTTTTTGCCATGAATGGCGCTACCGGCCTTATTAATGGCACACTGCCGCTGGATCAGAGACGCATTGTGCACGCCGCCGTGATATCAGGGCTTGTATTTGCGGTTCCCTATGCTGTCGTGAACACCTTTTTTCTGCTGACGGGGGAGGATGAGAGCGCAATTCTGACTAATGGTTCGAAGGCAATGGAAATATTCTTTGCAACGTTCCCCGCAGTGTGCATTTCAGGAGCGTTGCTGGCTGGCCGCTTTTGTCGCTGGGCCAGTAATGAAAAGAGCTTTCAGATGCTGAAAAAGGTCGGGTGGGGCTGTGCCGGCATGGTGGCATTCATGGGCATGGTCTGTATTATCCGGCATAATCTTCTGGTACTTTTCGGAGCCTGGGCGGCGTTTCTGACCGGGCCTCTTCTGGGGGGATTTCTGATGTACGGGAGCATGCTGTATTATGTCCGGCAGGAGCGCAGGAAAAGAAGCATCGCTCTCCGGGAGAATGCCGACGATTATCTCCTGAAGGATAAAAACCGGCTTCTGGCCCGGGCTGAGAAATATGCCCGCACCTATATGACGCCCGGAAAGAAAATGATCTGGCCGCCTCCGAGGCACCGGTTTTCGGAGATGTTCCGGGGGCGCGGGAAAGATGATGATGAGTTTTTTTTCTGAAAATTGCTCCGGCTTTGCGGCAGAGCGGCAGGGGATACTGGGGACCGGGTGAATTCCGGCCGGCGGGGCTGATCTCCTGAAAAGATGCCTCTGCCGCACCTGATTCAGTTAAAACAGATGATAATTATGACCGATATTGGAGGAATCCGGGATGACTGTCAGTGTTTCATTGCATCCGGAAACTGTTCCGCAAGATAATACTCCGAGGTTTTTATGAATACTCCTGAAAGCTGCCGCTGTTTTTCATGCAACGGCATTATGGTTTTTGACATTGCTTCCCAGGAACTTAAGTGCGGCCACTGCGGCACGCATCTTGCCGTCCCGGAATATGATCGGAGGCGGCGGGAATCCGGAGAAAGCGCTGCCGCGAAAGAGTCCGGCGGTGAAAACGGCGGAGGGGAGAAGCCGGGGAGACGTTCGGGACTCCGGAGGGGTTATACCTGTGCATCCTGCGGCGGTGAAATTTATCCGGGGATCCTGAGTGCTTCCGAGCAGTGTCCGTTCTGCGGCCGGGTCATTGTTTTTACGGACAGGATCAGTGCTGCGGAGGAACCGGATTTCATTATCCCGTTTCAGAAGGATCGGGATTATTTTCTGGAAGAGTACCGGAAGCTTCTGAACCGGAGACACTTTATACCGAAGAGCTTCAGAGCCGAAGCCCGGGAAAGCGGAATCGGAGCCCGCTATATTCCCTTCTGGATATATGATGTGGCGGCTTCGGGAAGTGCCCGGATTCTGGCCGAAAAGATTGTCAAAAAGAGCGATCGCCATTATGAGCATACGGCCTTTGAATGCTTCGGTGACGGGAGCCGGGAATTTCGGGGAATTCCCCAGGACGGCACCACGGAGCTTGACGACCGGGAATCCCAGAGCATCGAACCCTATGACGTGACCGGTGCGGTGCCGTTCAGTGCAGGGTATCTTTCGGGGCTGGATGTCAGGATTGCGAATCGTAATGCCAAAAGAAGCTTTCAGGCCGTGGAAAAGCGGGTAACCGCCTCCCTGGACAGTCTGCTCCGTCCGGAAGAGGAATATGATGCCGTAAGCTTTGCCGAAAGACACTACAAAATCAGGCCTCTGGCCATAAAGTATGCCTTGCTTCCCGTATGGCGGCTGGAGATGAGTTACCGGGGCAGAAGCTATCCCTATGTCATGAACGGTCAGACCGGGCGGCTTACCGGAGATTTTCCGATGGCGTTCCGCAATGCCGGGCTCGGGGTGTTTCTCATGACAGTGCTGACTGTTGCCGGGATTGTCGAACTGGGATTCCTGGCTGACGGCTTTCCCGGATTTCTGCAGCTTCTGGTTCCGGTTCCCATGGTGCTTCTGGCGGGAGGAGTCTGGTACATTCTGTACCGCACCCGTATCCCCTTCGTGTTCGAGTATGACGGAGCGGCTCTCGGAGGCGGTCTTCTGGCTTTGCTCATCATTGCGGCCGAGCTTGTCAGGCTCCTTGCCGCGGGGAGCGATGGCACCACGGCGCTTATGATCGGCTTTCTGCTGGCCGTGGGGTTTTTTCTGCTCTGGGCCTCCCTGAAATCCCGGCTTTCCGATGAAACGGGAGACAGTCTGTCCGTTCGGGCCCGGGATGCCGATGCCTATGCCGTTCCGGAAAGGAGCATTCTCCGGGAGCGGACAATCAGTGAGGCCGGAACCTATATCTCCGAATCCCGGAGCATGAGAAAGACTCCCGATGCCGGGGTTCGGAAGCCATGAGAACAGGAAAACCGTACCGGAAATGCCGGAATCTGCGGATCCTGCAAAACGGGGCATGAGGCGGGAGGATGTATTTTCCGGGGCAGGGGAAAAGAGATTTGCTTTATACAGATTGCTGCCGGGGATATAATTAGCATCGGTTTCCGAAAGCTGGGTTATGTCATTCCCGGATACTGATTGTCTTTTTTTGAAAACAGGAGCGAAAATGATGTTAAAGCATAGCGGACTGTCCCGGGTGCTTCCCGTGTTTCTGCTGGCGGCAGCCTCCGAAGCACTGGCCTGGCCGGCAGGTTTTACCGAACTTCCAGGAGTGGGGGGACCTAATTTAACAATCCTTACTGACGGCAACAAAGGGGTTGCCATGTACATGACCGGCCCGGCTATGCAGGATTCCTTTGATGAGGCAGCGGTAAAAAACCTGATGGCACAGATCACCTGCGGGAGTCATGAGGTAAGCGCGGATCGCAAAACGCTGACCGGCACCGAATGCGTTCAGAAAGGGGATAACGGCAATCAGAAGGTGAATCTCTATGCGACCATCGACGGAAAGAACATGCGCATGGTTGTCTACACCACGGGGATCAGTCTCGCCACGGCAAAGGAAATCAGCAAAGGACAGTAAAAGGCGTCCCCGTTTTTTATCATAAGCCGCCTCTTTCGTGATTGCCGCTTTCGGTATCCGGGGGCGGTTTTTCGTTACTGGGGTTCCGTGATATCCCCGGTAAGGGCTCCCAGGGCGGAAATCAGATCCCCGGGCCTGAGACCTACTGAAAACCCCCGTCTCCCGCCGCTTACCAGAATCTCCGGAAGGTTTACCGCCGAGGCTGCCAGAATGGTAACGGTGCGACGCTTCTGACCGAAGGGGCTGATGCCGCCGCAGACATAGCCGGTGAGTCTTTCGGCGTCTTCGGGTTTCACCATTTCGGCATTTTTCACGCCGGCGATTCTGGCGGCGTTTTTCAGGTTCAGATTGCAGTTCACCGGGATAACCGCAGTGATGTAGGTCTTTTCATGATGAATGAGGAGAGTTTTAAAAACCTCGTTCGGATCTCTTTTAAGCTCGTTTGCGGCGATATGGCCGAAGTCGTGCTTTGCTCCGTTGCATTCGTATTCGTAGGTTTTGTAGGGAATTTTCTTGCTGTCGAGAAATCTGGTGGCAGGTGTCTGCATGGGATGCCTTCTATTCTGTTTCTGTCTCCGGGGGCTGTTTTCCGGCGGCGCTTCGGAATACGGCGTGACTGCGTATGGTAACCCGGCCGCTGATCCCGGAAATCCTGTTAAGTTCCCGATTATGATACCACAGAAGCCGATCTCCGGGTACGAAGCCCCGGAGGGGGAATCCGGTGAAGACAGCGGAACCGGAGAGATAATCCGGGATATCCGGCCAGCAGAATATTCACCTCAGGGCAGCCCGACTCGTGGACAGCCCCGGTTTTCCGAGATGTCCTTTTACACCGGGTTTCGGGATCTGCCGGACGGGAGAACGG
>CACYPY010000138.1 GCA_902776415.1 uncultured Ruminobacter sp. | reverse complement strand
TCATAAGAAAAGCGGGATCAGACCTTTTCGGGAATAATTCAGTTATCCCGGAAAGAATTACCCCCTCAGTAACATTTTTTACATCACGGGCGGCTTTCCCGTCGGGAATTGTTTCCGGCTTCGGAGCACGCCTTAACAACACCGTTTACGGGAGAACATGCCATGAAATTCAAACTCGGCAGCACCGCAGCAGCTGTCATTGCAGCCGTTTCCCTCTCTCTTGCAGGATGCGGGGGCGGCGGTCATCACGGGCACCATCATGATGACCCGGAGGAGGATTCCGTCTACGTCGATATTCAGGTAATCGACGGATATCTGAAAGATGCCCGGGTTTTTATAGATCTCAACCGCAATTTCGAATGGGATCCTCAGGAACCCAGAGGATACACGGATTACGAAGGGATTGCGCACCTTGATGTGAGAAAGGAGGAGCTTGACAAGCACGGCGATACCCCGCTTCAGGTCATTGTCACCGCATCAAAGGGAACCTCTGACTATGTTTACGGTGTAAAGGACACCCTGAATTCCCAGGTCACCATGTCCCGCAACATTTTTGTAAACCGCGACATGCATGACGGTGTCTGGTACGTGATTTCCCCGTTCTCCGTCCTGAACGACATCAGCATCTATGGCACCCGGGAATACTATGACTACGACTCCTATCAGGGAAAGCTGGCGGATCTGGCCGGTACTGCCGGCGCCAGCGAGAAGGTGATTTTTGACAACAAGGATTACAACCTGAACATCCGTGACGAAAACGACTTAAGAACCGTAGTGGCAGGTGAGGTGCTTACCAGGAGAGGTCTCCTCCCGGAAACCCCGGAGGACCTTGAAAAGATGATTAAGGCAGGAAGCACGGATTCCGCCGAAATCGAAAAGTGCCGCGAGCTCACGGGAGAAATCACGGATTATGCTCTTGAGGATATGAAGGACAACCCCAAATACTCCGGAAATGATCTTCTGGACACTATTGACGAGGTCCTGAAAAAGAACGCCAGAACCGAAGAGGGCGATACCCCGAAGGACAATTCCGACACTCCGGCCGGGGATAAGGAAACCGCTCCCGAAACTCCCTCCGCCGGCACACAAACCGGAGATGAAACGCCAGACACTCCATCCGTCTGATTAAAGGAAGGCGATTCAGGAACAGGCTTCAATAACGGGGCCTGTTTTTTTTGTCTCCGGAAGAGCGGATATTATTCTATTCCGGAGTTCCGCCGCCGCTTTCAATCCGGGATTCCGGAGCACTGGAGCCTTCTTCGGACCCCCGCTCCGGGAGAAGCCGCTCCAGAGTTGCGAACATAAGGTCAGGATCCACCGGTTTGGACAGATGCGCATTAAGTCCGGACTGGAGGCTTTTATGGACATCCTCGTCAAAGGCATTGGCAGTGAGGGCGATAATCGGTACCTTCCTGGCATCGTCCCTGTCCAGGCCTCTTATGGCCCGGGCTGACTCAAGTCCGTTCATTTCCGGCATTCTCATGTCCATAAGAACGGCATCGTAGTAGCCGACAGGGCTGTTCCGAAACATCTCCGCCGCGATCCGGCCGTTCCCGGCCAATTCGGCGGATACACTTCGAGTTTGCAGCAGTCTGACGATGATTTCGGCATTAACCGGCATGTCCTCTGCCAGCAGGATTCTTCTGCCTGAAAGATTCGCCTTTCGGGAATCCGTCATGCCGAGACGGATCTGACAGTATCTGCTGAACACCAGATCCGCGTTCAGGGGACGAGCCATAAAAGAGCAGTCCCCGTTCCCGGAATTCCTGGCAGCGCTTTCCTGGTCACATATGAAAAATATCACGTTTTCCGATCCGGCGATCTCCCGGATTTGACGGGCAGCATCGACAGGTTCCGATTCCGGAAGATCCGCTGACAGCAGGATGAGATTGTAGGGTTCGTTTCGGGCCTTCTTCAGGGCCAGAAACCGGAGAGCATCCTCAAGTGAAAAGGCGGAATCCGCCCCCATGCCGATCTTCTCAAAGGCGTCACGGGTGTATTCGCAGAATACAGAGTCGCCGTCCACGATCAGCGCCGAAACCTCCCTGGGGCTGATCTTTCCGGAACTTCGTGACTCCGCAGCCACCTCCTCCAGGGTAAGGGACACCGTAAAGACAGTTCCGGATCCCTGGGTGCTTTGAACCTCCACAGTTCCTCCCATCAGCTCCAGAATCCGCTTGGTAATGGCCATGCCGAGACCGGTGCTGCCGGCCTTGCTTCTCTCGGCGGTGTATTCCTGACTGAACGGCTCGAAGATTCGGGGGAGAAATTCGGGGCTCATGCCAATGCCGGTATCCGCTATCACAAAACGGAAAGTGGTCTTGTTCTCGAACCTGGCCACTTCGTCCACGGTCAGGGATACTTTGCCGCCCCGGGGGGTGAATTTGACGGAATTTCCCAGAATGTTGATGAGAACCTGGTTAAGCCGCACATTGTCCCCCAGATAAAATTCCCCGGGAACGCATTTCAGGCTGTAATCCCAAAAAAGACCGTGCTGGCGACACTCTCCGCCGAACATATCGTTAACGCGAGCGAGAACATCCCTGAGAGAATACAGTTCCCGCCGGATAACCATTTTTCCGGATTCGATGCGCGACATATCAAGGATGTCGTTGATAATATCCTGAAGATGCGAGGCAGCCATGGCCGTCTTTCCAAGATAGTCCTGCACTGCGGGTGAGAGTCCGGGTTCGTTCTGCAAAAGCCGGTTGAGTCCGATAATCACGTTCATGGGGGTGCGGATTTCATGACTCATATTTGAAAGAAAGACAGTCTTGGCCCGATTGGCCACCTCGGCATTTTCCAGGGCCGTTCTGATGGTTTCATTCTGACTCATGGTTCTGCGGGTTTCGGAATCCACATCGCTGAAACCGACACTCACCAGATTCTTCCAGACTCCGGAGTCATCCGTTACCCGGGCGACGCGCACCATTTCATAAAGCTCCCGGTTATTTCGGCTGACCAGATACCTGAAGTCGATCAGCTTTTCGGTTTTAAGGGCCTCCCGGATTTTGCCAATGGTCATAAACTGCAGAAAACGGGATCGGTATCTTTCGGATACGCAATCGGAATATTTCACAATGCATTCGTCGTATACAAAACGGGCACCGGGCTTGATTATGGGGTCCTCTGCAAGGGTATAAGCCTGGTAGCAGATGCCGCTGTTAGTATCCAAATCCACCATATAAACTCCCCGGTACACTGCGGAAAGGGCGCTGATTACGGTGCTGGTTCGGTTATGAACACTCGATCTGAAATCCCGGACCTGTTCCAGAACATTGTGAATCCGTGCCACAAGATGCTGTCCCTCCCCGGGATTCCGCGGGCTGTCCGCGACGGTAACCGCAGGATCCGCGGAAATTTCCTCGGTAATCTCATCCACATCCCCGGCGATCTCCGAAAGCTCTGCGGTAACGGCATGAACCCGTTTTCTGAACAGGATTGTGGCAATCAGGATGAGAAGCAGGGCAACCATCAGCGAAGATACGCTGCTGACCACGATAAGTGCCGTCTGGGAAGCAATCCACTTATCGTGCAATTCCGATGCAAAATCCACTGCCACAATGCCCGCCACCTGTCCCCGGGAATTAAAAACCGGGCTGTAGGCGCTGTAGAACTGCCCCCAGTCATCCTTGTAGGGCACATCATCCACCGCGGGGGTTCCCTGACTGGCAGCCTCCAGAGCTTTGGTGAACACTACCGGGGCTCCGAAGGGTGCCGGGTCTGCAACAGTGGGATCCACCGTAAAGACAAAACGCCCCGGGCCGGAAACTCCGGTATCGCGGATGCAGTAAATGTAATTGAGCTCAATACTGTCCCGGAAATGGCCCAGAGTATGGAATATTCTGCGGTATTCCGGTGAATCCACATCACCGCTTTGCAGCTTTTCGAGATCATCCCCGTCCAGCATGGAGGCCGCCGTATTCGAGATATCCAGCATGCGACCGTCCACAAGCGTCTTCATGACTGCCCGCGAATTAACATACAGCACGGCTCCCAGGGTAATGTTGGCAACTACAATAACACCGGAAATTACCACCACAATTCCTGCCGCGAATCTGGATTTCGGATTATTCATAAAGTCTGGAATTTTAAAAATCTTGCTTCTCAGAATTGAAATTATAGTGAAAGATCCATTCTCCGAACTTGAACAAGGTAGCGATTTCAGAACAATGCCGGAAATTCTTCTGTCTGATTTTAATCCTGTTGCTTCACAGGAATTCAGGATGTCCCGCACACCGGGACGCATGAAAAAATTGTGATCCGTAACAACGGAACAGACGATACAACGCCATATAATCGGTATCAGTCAGAATTCCGGCATTCCGGGAATTTTCGAAAGATTTGGAACGTTTCGGAGTAGCTTCGGGAAATACAGGAACAAAAGCCATGGGAACCAGAGCATACATAATTACCTTTGTAAGCGACACGCAATGCGAAAATGACGGCATTATTACTGCGGATACCGATAAAAAGCAGATTTACAGGGTTAACGGCAACGAAGACGAATGCTACAGGGGGATTGGCACCGGTGACGCACCAATGCAGTACCTCATGAAGCAGGCCGAGGAAGCTGACCGGATCACGGTAATCGCCATCGTAAGCCGGAAAGTGTACCGCGAAAATGCCAAAAACAGCAGTCTTACCCACTATGAACTGTTCCGGAGGAATCTTATCACCTTTGCCGAAAGGCTGGAAATAACCGAAAAGTACCGGAAGGGCGGTCTGTATCCGATTTTTTACGACTTCCGCAAAAGTGAAGCCGGGGATACCGGAACGGCAAACGACATAATGATCAAAGGAAGTCACGAACAAACCAAAGGCATCATCAACTGCATCTATGAGATCATTATCGCCGGGGAGCCGGAAAGCGGAAAAACGGCATATATCGATTTCACCTCCGGACTCCGGGACACCAGCTTCCTTATGACCTCGGTAATCCAGTTCCTTAATTTTTACGGCATCGGACTTAAGGAAATCGTGTACTCCAACTTCGGCGACCAGAAGATCAGGAGTCTCCTGCACATTACCGCCATTACCGACCTCATTCAGGCTGTAAACAGCTTCAATCTTACCGGCAATGCAGGGCCTACGCATGAATCTATAATTGATGTGGTGATGCAATCTTAAAAAAAATAAAAA
>CACYPY010000137.1 GCA_902776415.1 uncultured Ruminobacter sp. | reverse complement strand
TGGTGATATCCCCGGAAGACCGGAATCTGGCCGATTTCAAGGTGCTGGAGGAGAATCCGGACATAACGGGATGATCCGAACAGAAACAGCCATTTCCCCGATGGCAGTTTTTTCCCGCCCCTGAAATCAAAAGCCGCGGAAGACCCGGACTGTCATCCGAAGTTTTCCGCGGCTTTCCCGGAAACCGTTCAGGCACACTCCCGAACAGCGCATCCGCTACATATCTTCAGGTTCGGCGAAGGTGATAAAGTGCTTCAGCATTTCCTCCACCTCGCCGGCAATGCGGGGTGACACAATCACCACAATGATCGAAAACGGATCCTTGCCTTCCCAGGAGGCCTTGTTGGTCACCGGGTAGCATTCTCCCTGAACCCCGTGAATCACAAAGGGATAACCGTCCCCGAAATCAAAAATTCCCTTAAGACGCAGGACTGCCTCGCCAAACTGCCGGCACAGCATGGAAAAGGTGTTCATCACGCTGATGCGGTTCAGGGGACGATCGTATTCGAGAGTTACCGTCTCATAGCTGGAATGGGTGGGCAGAGCCTTTGTCATAACACCTGTCTGCTTTACCGGGGTCATGCCGGCGGCCAGCTTGTAGTCCTTTCTCCGGGAATTGACCCACTTCATAATGGTTCCCAGATCCTTCGGGGTATCAAAAATCTCAAAGGCCACAAAGGCATCCATAGGGGCCTTGCCCGGGGAGGATTCGAATACCAGGGCATCAGGATTAAGGTCATGAGCGGTTACCCGGAGAGCCTCGATATCCTCGGGAGATATTCTGTCGCACTTGCTGATAATGATCTTGTCAGCCAGCGCAATCTGCTTTACGGATTCGTAGTTTTTGGCCAGCTCGTTCTTGCCGTTCACGCCGTCCAGAATGGTAATGGTTCCGGCGAAGGCATAGTTGTATTCGATGTCGATGTAGTTGAAGAGCAGATTGATAATCGGAGCCGGATCCGCGATGCCGGTGGTTTCGATAATCACCCGGTTCACCTCCAGCTCGCCGCTGTCCCGTACCTCAATAAGATAGTGAAGCACATTTACAAGACCGTCCTGGAGGGAACAGCAGATACAGCCGTTCTGCAGGAGAATGGCCGGCCGATCGTTTTCAATCAGCTTGTCATCGATGCCGACCTCGCCCACCTCGTTAATAATAAGAACAGTCCCCTTCATATCGGGACTGGCCACTACCTCGTTTAAAAGAGAAGTCTTGCCGCTGCCCAGAAACCCGGTCAGGATCTGCAGCGGAATCAGTTTCTTTTCAGACATTTTTACATTCCTTCAACAGCTTTTCAGCCTGTTTTACTCTTTCTTCAATTTCAGTCCAGTTATCATCAAGCATCAGTCTGGGACTTACAATATGTGATGTGCAGACTGCTGCCACGTTATCAAGAGCCAGATAGCCGGGAATCCTGTCCAGGGTTATCCCACCGGAAGCCATGAACCTGACATCGTATTCAGGATAGAAGCCGCCGATGAGCGGGGCTCCGCCCTCCTGCTCCGCGGGATAAAACTTGATTACCGAATACCCCAGCGTCATCACCTGTCCCAGCATGCCGGCATTGCGCACCGCGGGGATGTAGGGGATGTTATGAAGGCAGGCATACTCAATAAGTCCGGGATCAAACACCGGGGAAATCATGATATCCATCCCCAGATATGAAGCCCGGCGGATATCCATCGGGGAACGGCAGGTTCCGGCCAGAAGACGGACATCGGGATGATCCCTGCGGATGATATTTACAAAGGCCTCCATGTACCCGGAATTCATTTTCATTTCCAGAGTCCGGAATCCGGCCCCGTAATAAAGCTCCACCAGCCGTTCCGGCTGATCCGGCTTTACGGCATCCACGATGGGAATGATTCTGCTTTCGGCAATAAGTTTCAGAATATTATCCTGAAAACACCCTCTGCCGCCGGATAGTTCTCTCATTATTTCTTTCCTGAATTCTGCCCCGGGCAAAACTTCACCGCACTGCCGGCGCTTTCCGAATGCCGAAAACTGCCGGAAACATCAGCGTTCAAATTCATCGTTCTCGTCGTCTTCGTCATCATCAAGACCGCCTGCCAGCACGTCATAGAGGTCGTCATCCTCATCGTCGTCCTCGTAATCGTCCTCCCGGGACAGAAACATCGCAAAGTCATCGTCGTTTCCGATTACCCGGCCGTCGGCATCCACCGGTCTTCCGTCGCCGTTAAATACCACATTGCCTTCCCAGGATCCGTTTTCGTCACTGGAATAGAAGGTTTCCTGACTGATGTTGCCGTTCTCGTCGTAAAGATCCCGATCCGGATCCCGGGGATCGTATTTCCGGATTTCCCCGTCATCCTCATCGCCAGTATCATTTTCGGACAAAAACTCATACTTGTCTTTCAGCATTTTTCATCTCCGGTTCCCGTATTATCGCTTCCGGGAAGGACTCCTTCCGAAATTCCGCTTCCGCGAAGGACCTCCCGGATTCCGCCCCTGCCGACACTCCGCACAAATAAAGTTGCGGGATTCCCTGCCCGAGCGTCAGCCGCATTGCTGCGAGAGCATTCGTTTTGATGATCACCGCGGGCAAAAATTCCTGTATACCCTGCGGTAATAAATAAATCAGGTGCTATTTTAAGACAAATGCCGGGGCTTTTCTAAAATTTTGGCAAAAAGACGAAAAAGAGCTTCCCGAAAGCCGGAGGGCTCCGAATTTCGCCGGTTTCCGGATCAGATCAGGGGACATATTCCTGCTAATCATGGAGAAAGCTGTAGATCTCCCGGGCCATTTTCAGGGAAATGCCCGGAACCTTGCTGATTTCCTCGGCGCTGGCCCGAAAAACCTCCCGCATGCCACCCAGATGAGTCAGGAGGCTCCGGCGGCGCTTTTCACCGATTCCGGGGATCTCCTCCAGACGGGAAACGCCGCGGGCCTTTTCCCGTTTACGGCGGTGCCCGGTAATGGCAAAACGGTGTGATTCATCGCGGATATGGAGCACCAGCTGCAGTGCCGGATTGTCCAGCGTCAGATGATACTCCTCCCGGGAAAAGCCGCGGATCAGGGTTTCCAGTCCGGGCTTTCTGCCCTCGCCCTTGGCAACGCCGATTATCAGAGGCACCCGGAAACCGGCATTGCCGGCGAAGGCTGCCGAAATTACCTCCTCTGCCTGCGAAAGCTGTCCCGCGCCGCCGTCGATAAAAACAATATCCGGGATTTTGCCGGGCTCGAGACGGCTGAAACGTCTTGAAAGAACCTGATGCATGGCCGCAAAGTCATCACCGGGAGTGATCCCGGAAATGTTGTAGCGGCGGTATTCTGAATTATCCGGGCCCTCTCTTCCGAAAACCACGCAGGAGGCCACCTCCGCCTCACCCATGGTGTGGGAAATGTCATAGCACTCCATGCGGCTTACCCCGGATACTCCCAGAAGCTCCTCCAGTGACTCTGTCCGCTTTCTGAGAGTTCCCTCGTGTCCGGATCTGGCCTTCAGGGCGGACTCGGCGTTGGACACCGCCAGCTTAAGATAACGTCCTCTTTCGCCGCCGGGTGACACCGTAATCCGCACGGGAAACCCTGCCACCCCGGAAATGGCCTTTTCAAAATCCTGATTCTCCTCACCGGAAAACTCGGTCACGATTTCCTCGGGCAGCGTCCGCGCGTTTTTGGAACCGAGATAAAACTGCAGCATGAAGGCCCGGACAATTTCCGCCCGTTCCGTTTCTCCGGCATTTCCGGGAAAGTAATTTCTGGTGCCGAGTATCCGGCCGCCTCTGATAAAAAACACGTGAATGCAGGAGATGCCGTCCCCGGAGGCGGATCCTATCACGTCCATGTTCCGGTTAATGTCGCCGCTGACACTCTGCTGCTCCTGCACCCGCCTTAAGGCCAGCATCTGATCCCGGACCCGGGCCGCCTTTTCAAATTCCAGGCTGTCGCTGAAAGCCTGCATTTTTGCAGCCAGGCTGTTTATGATGTCAGGGCACTTTCCTTCCAGGAACATCCGGGCCAGCCGAACCTGCTCCTGATACTCCTCGTCGGTACAGTGTCCGGGGACGCAGGGAGCCAGACACCGCTTTATCTGCCAGCTGAGACAGGGACGGGAACGGCTGCGGTAGACACTGTCCTCGCACTGCCTTACCGGAAAAATCGTCTCCATGAGGTGCAGGGCCTCCCGCACGGCACCGGGGCTCGGAAACGGGCCGTAGTAATGCCCCTTTTCGGATTTCTGCCCCCGGACGCTGGCAATTCTGGGATGCCGGCCGCCGGACACCAGAATGTAGGGATAGGACTTGTCATCCCGAAGCAGAATGTTGTAACGGGGCTGATATTCCTTGATAAGGTTGCATTCCAGGATCAGAGCTTCGGTTTCGGAAAAGGTAACGGTGTATTCGATATGATCAATGGAGGCCACCAGTTTTCTGGTCTTCAGGCTGTCCACATCCTTCCGGAAATAGGAGGAAAGGCGCTTCTTCAGATCCCGGGCCTTTCCGATGTAGATAATAACATTCTCACTGTTAAACATCCGGTACACGCCGCTCCGGTGCGGCACCTGTTCCAGAAATGCTGCGCTGTCAAAGGCCATGCTGTCCCCCGTTGTCCGGCCGGCGGCCGGAAGATATTTCGTCCTCCATGGTATCCAATTGCCGAAGCAAAATAAAGCTGTTTCGGAAAGACGTTCCGGAAGGAATTTGCCGCCGCGCTCCGGGAGAATACGCGTTTACGTTTATCCCGGGCTTTCCGGAATAATTCCTCACGGAATTCCGTTTTTCCCCGGGGCCCGCCCCCACTATTTCGCCCAGTCCGGAACAGGGTGGGCGAATTTTAGCAACCCGCTGCAAATCAGAGGCTTATCTTCCAGCATAGATCGAAATTCACGGTCCTTGCGTGTTTTGGGATTTGTCATTAATAATGTGTAATTTTGCGGTCTTTAGAGAAAGACCCGCAAAACCCTCCATGATCGAGCTCAGAGGCATCTACAAGACCTATTACGGCGCATCCCCATTACAGGTTCTCAAAGGGATTGACCTGACCGTGAGCGAGGGGGAGCTGGTCAGTATCATGGGGGCGTCCGGATCGGGGAAAAGCACCTTGCTGAACATCATCGGCATCCTGGACAATTATGACGAAGGCGAGTACCGGCTGGCCGGAAGGCTCATCAAAAACATCTCCGAAGACGATGCCTGCAAGCTGCGGAACGAACTGATCGGTTTCGTCTTCCAGTCGTTCAACCTCATCGGATTCAAGAACGCCATGGAGAATGTGGCCCTTCCGCTCTACTACAGAGGAGTCAAACGCGAAGAGCGCAATGAGATTGCGATGCAGTACCTTGAGAAGGTCGGGCTCCGGGAGCACTGGAATCACCTTCCCAACCAGATGTCCGGCGGTCAGTGCCAGCGGGTTGCGATTGCCCGGGCACTCATCGCCCATCCCAAGATCATCCTGGCCGACGAGCCTACCGGCGCTCTCGATTCCAAGACCACCCAGGAAGTGATGAACCTGCTCCTCCAGCTCAACCGCGAGCAAGGGCAGACCATCGTCATCGTGACCCACGAGCAGGACATCGCCAACCAGACCGACCGCAGGATTTTCATCAAGGACGGCGTCATCTACAAAGACGAAACGGGAAAGT
>CACYPY010000136.1 GCA_902776415.1 uncultured Ruminobacter sp. | reverse complement strand
TCCCAGATAGTACATCATGGACAGGAGCTGATCCCGGCTGTACTTTTCAGTCTTGTTCAGATTGATGCTTTCCGCAAGTTTGGTCAGAAAAAAGCTTTCATTTTTCAGATAGCTGCTGATGATATTATCCGTCAGTCCTTTTTCGGCAATGTCAAAAAGCTGGAGAAGCTTCGTGCCGTCCTGATCGGAGGCCGGATCCGGATAATTACCGGGGTCCAGAATACACCCCTGCTGCCGCATTTCATCAAGATAATAAAGGCACATGGACGAGTTATAAACAGTATTTCCGGCATTTCTGTTAAAGCAGTAGCCGTCATAGACCGGTTTCATGCCGGCGATGATTTCATCAGTGCTGACTCCCAGTTCGTTAATGTCCACGAGTTTCGGTATCAGATCCCGGAGTTCATCCTCGGTAAATCCGGCATAATCATTAAAGATTGCATAGGAGGTAATATTGCGTGAAATGTTAAATCCGGAAGTCAGAGAATTCAGTGAAACTGAAGATACTCCGGTAATGAAGGTTTTTGCGACACAGGTTGTTTTGGCACTGGCATCGGTATCTGCGGTGGCTTCCTTTATGGCGGCATAGAATGATTTCAGGAAACCGCCGGCTGAGGTGATGGCTTTAAACATCTCAGGACCCCGGGACAGAATTTCATTGGCAAAATTGTCATATTCGTCGATCATTAAATATAACGATTTCTTTTGGGGGTATTTTCCGTACGCGGTAAAAAAAGATTTGATAATGCCTGAAGGGGTTTTGCTTTCGTCAGGAAAGAAGACGAAATCCGGGTATCTTTCCTTAAAATTTTCAATTCCTTTAAGGATGGCATCCTTGAAATCACCTACCAGTGTTGCCATATCGGTGCCGAAGATACCGGAAAAATCAAATTTTATTACATGGTAGGTATTGTGACTGGGGAGATTGATATCGTAGATGGCTGTGTTTGAAAATAATTTTTCATACTGATCTCTGAATGCAATGTCATAAAAGCAGATCAGCATCTGGACAAAGGTGCTTTTGCCGAAGCGGCGCGGTCTGAGTAACACCGGATACGGAGTCATGTTGTCATCGTCCAGTAATTTGATAAAACCGGTTTTGTCAGCATATGCGCTATTCTTGTTACGAATAATTCCGAAAGCAGCTTTGCCATAGGGATTATTCAATAAAGTTACTTTGCTGTCGGTCATAAACAACGACTCCTCCAAGCAAATAATAAAATTATCAGGTGTTTTCCATAATGCTGCATGGCCAGGCTATCTGGAAAGAATCAAAACTCAGAATACGTGATTTCTTTAAGCATCGTAATTTCATAAGATCGCAACCCGCATACTGCGATCTTATAAATAACATGATATAGACTTTCTTCCGTCTCTGCTGAATTTATTGCGGATATGTATTCTACTATCTGTTTTGACGGACATGTCATGAGCTCATAAGGCGAGCAGATGTTCAGGGGATGGGGCATGTCCCAAAAAAGGTTAATTCTCCTGAAATTGATTTTCTCACAATAACTCCCCAAAACCGGGTGTGGGTGTGTTTATTTCTTTTTATGCTGTCTATGGTGAGTTGGAACCGGGTTAACCACTTCAGTATACATGCTGAAGTTCCCTCTGTCAGCGGCCGGGAAGCCCACGAAATTGTCTTACACAAACGGCAGTATCAGCGAGCATCTTGTCTGCAGCATCTTCAACCTGATTGGTATTACGGCTCAGAAGACATTACTCGGGACCTACACCGTCCGTGACAAGGTGAAGCTTGTTTGCGCCTGCAGGGACTTCACATCCGGAGTCATGCGTTTTTTTGACTTCTGCTCCATCAAGAACATTGTTCTCGATTCGGACAGCAATGGAACGGGTACAGAGCTTTCAGATGTCCTGGACGCCATAGATAAGCAACGGTACATTAACCCTTCGATCTTGCGGGATCATTTCTGGAATGTTTTTATTGCAGACGCTCTGCTTGGGAACTTTGACCGCCATAACGGGAACTGGGTGCTCTGTGACGGCAGAACCGAATCTGCCTCTATTGCCCCGGTTTTGACAGTGGAAGCTGTCTTCTTCCGCAAGCTGATGAATCTGTCATGCGTAAGGTGCTTTTGTCTGAACCCGATCTTCATGCCAGAGTTTTTCAATTCCCGAACTCAGCTCTGAGGCAGAATGATCGGAAAATCAACTACTTCGATTTCATCAGCAAGGGGGATGACCCTGAATGCGCATCGGCATTAAAGCGCATATTCCTCAGAATCGATCTTTCCCGTATCAGAGCGTTTATTGACAAGGTTGAACCACTGTCTGATCTCCAAAGAGAATTCTACAAAACCTGTAACCAAGCCGGTACGACCTCATTCTATTCCCGGCGTATAAGCGGATCATCTGATATCAGAGTCCGCTCTTACCGCTCACTTTTTCATTACGAGCACGACAATGACTGCGTCCCGGAATGAAATGGTTTTCCGATTCGGAAACGGCATGCCGCATATCAGAAAGCTATTCGTATATTTTAACGTACGAGGAATCGCGGATTTCCCGTTGCCACCGTTCGCTTTCCTCATTAATTGAGCGATTGAAAAGAATCTCCCGGGCCTTGACCTTGTAGGCTTCCAGGGAATCCCGGTCAACCTTTCTTCCCACAAGCTCTGCCAGGTGCCAGCCGAAGCTGCTCTTGAAGGGCCTGCTGATTTCCCCCGGCTTCAGGAGAGCGATGGCGTCACGGAAAGCAGGATCGAATACTTCCGGGTTCATCCAGTCCATCAGTCCGCCGTCGAAGGAGTTGGAATAATCCTCCGAGTAGCTGCGGGCGAGCTCGTCAAAGGTCTTATCCCCGTTTTCGATTTCAGACCTGAACCCGGCAAGACGGGCTTCGGCAGCCTTGTCATCAAAAATAATGCTGGTCTTGAGAAGAATGTGCTTTACCTTGACCTGCTCCACCGGTTCGGGAGTCATACTCCCCACATCGTATATCTTTACCAGATTAAGGCCTTCCTCGGTACGAAAGGGCCCCACCAGATCTCCCTTTTTGCGATCCCTGACGGCATCGGCAATATAGGGAGGAAGCTGGCTTTCCGGAATGGTTCCCAAATCACCGCCGTTTACCGCGGTGGGAGCTTCGGAAAACCGTGCTGCCACATTGGCAAAGACCTTGCCTTTGGACAGCTCGTCCTTTATCTGCTTCATTTTGCGGTTGGCGGCATCGGTTACGGCAGGGGATGCATCCGGATCCAGTTTTACAAAAATCAGTCCGAGATGGTAGGAACTCATGGCGGAGGCGTTGTCCTTGAGCATAAGAGCCAGCTGCTCCACCTCCTGATCTGAAATGTTTATCCGGCTTCTTACCTGGGATCTGGTAACTTCTCCGATAATGACGTTGTTCCTCACCTCATTGCGGTAGTCCGCTTCGCTGAAGCCTTCTTTGGCGGCCTGAGCCAGCATGGCGGAAACGGTGGTATGGTTCATGGCTGCCATATGACTGATGGCTCTGTCCAGGTCGGAATCGGTCATGGTGATGCCGTTCTTCTCGGCAAGCTGCATTATCAGACTGTTTACAATGAGCCTTTCCAGGGCGTTCTTTCTGATAATGTCGTCAGGAGGAAGCTCCTGTCCCATACGAAGGAGATTCCGTTTCAGGTTTGAAGAAGCCTTGGCAAGCTCGCTTTCGAGAATAATGTCGTTATTGGCCACGGCCACGGTTCTGTCCACGGGAACTGCGGTGGCGGCATAAGCAGGCGTTCCGGCTATGGTACCCAGGACAACGGCTGCGGCTAGAATTTTCTTCAGCATGTTATACCTATTTGCTAAGATTGACCGTATCGTTATACGGCAGTAATTTTGTTTCTGTGGTGAAAGAGGTATCGGCACCGACGTTGGCCAGACCCTTGAGTTCAAAGAATACCCCGAACTTGGTTTCGTTGTCTGCCGTCATGGTATAGTTATCAGGTCTGTTGTATCTTTCGACCTGAACGCCCAGGGAGTAGCAGCAGGAATCATACTTGACGGCCAGCTTCTGATCGATGTTTTTCTTCTGGAAGAGATCGTAGTACATAACCCCGATGGCATGCCAGTCCCGGCTCAGCGGAACCTGCAAGGATCCTCCCAGCTGTCGGAGGTCAATGACATCGTTTTTCATGGTTCGGTTCCCGTCTTTCTTATAGCGGTAGTTAAGCTGGCCTTTGAATTCTTCGTACTCACCGTTGACAAGACCGCTCCAGCTGGAGAGCTGGGAATATTCGGTGTCGTAAACGAGATCCCCGTGTGCCGAGATTCCCTTGAAGGGACTAACATTCAGGGCTGTGGATATTGGGGTTCTCCGATAATAGTTTGTATCATCGTATTTGAAGAGCTTTACCCGCTGGGCAGTGAAATCATAGCCCTGCCCGATCTGAAAACGCAGAACTTCCCGGAATTCCTGGTCGTAAACCCGGTGAGTCAGGCCGTAGCTAAGGCGGTTGGCGTCGGAAATTCTGTCAAGCCCGGAATATTTCCGATAGCTGAAAAGAGAATCAAAATCGTACACCCGATCCAGGGTGTCATAAAGACCGATGGCATCTTGGTTTTTGTAAGGGATGTAAATGTACTGCACTTCCGGCTCCAGAGTCAGGGTGTGTCCGCTGTCAAGAGTGTTGGTGAAGGTTACCTTGCCTCGGATCTCGGAGAGATTAAGAAATCTGTCAGTTGATGGCTTCATTTCATCTGCGGTAAGGATCTGCACCGGATATTTCAGTGGTCTGGAATGGGGAATGTTCTGGTCGTAATGAGTATAGAAGAGCTTTTCCCGGAAAGTGAGATTAATTCCCCGGTAGTCGACTAGAGGAACTGTGATTTCAGGTTCGAAATGGATTCTCTGGGCGTCATAGCCGGTATCTCTGGAGTGGCCGTCAACTCTGAAATTGGAATAGGTCATTCCCAGATTATAGCTGAACCAGGAATCCATGGTGTTGTGATATCCCATTTTGAGTTCCGGCTCGATCCGGAAGGGCTGGTATAACAGGAGGGAATCCGGAATAAGCAGCTGGTACCGGAGCATTCTCACCGAAGCGTCAAAATTATGAAGATTCACAAAGGCCCGGGCTTCCTGCAAAAGCTGGTTATCGATGGTATTTACCGAAGTGGGATCAAAGTCGTCAATATAATTGAAATCCCCGCTTCTTATTCTGGTGTAGTCAGCTTCGATACCGTAATTCCGGTTATCCCAATAGCTTCTGTGTTCCAGAGTATAGAGCCAGCGTTCATGGAATTTGTCAGGTTCCTTTTCATCAAGTCTCTTTCTGTCATGGTGGATGTACTGTCCCATCATGGATCCCTGTGTTCCCTCGAAAGGAAGGTACCGGAATTCGCTTTCCATAAGGAGACCCCGTCTTCCGATAAGGGTAGGGGTGATGGTCATGTCGTAGTTGGGGGCGATATTCCAGTAAACCGGGGTTTTCAGGAGAATTTCATCGGAGGATGACCAGCCGATAACCGGGTACAGGAGACCGGACTTTCTTTGGTTCTTTACAGGAAAATTCAGGTAGGGAAGATACAGAACCGGGATATCGTGAAACCAGAATACCGTGTTGTAGGCTTCCCCGAATACCTCGTTCTTGTCCATTTCAATTTCCGAGGAGCTGATCTTCCAGGTTTCCCGATCCT
>CACYPY010000135.1 GCA_902776415.1 uncultured Ruminobacter sp. | reverse complement strand
TATCAGTTCGGGATATCTCTGATAAAAATCGCATATTCCGTTAACAATTTTTGAAATAAAGGAATTTATGGTGTAATCGATGCCTCTGTTTGTTGCAATTCCGGAGAAATCGAATTTTACAACGTAGAACCTGCTTTTCAGCGGAGTGGGATGAGTGGCAATATAGGTGCTGCTGAAGATTACGGAGCTTTCCTTTTCCAGTGCCGCGTCATAGTAATATTTCAGGATCTCGGTAAACATGGTTTTCCCGAAACGCCGGGGTCTTAAAAACAGGGAAACCTTTTTTTTGCTTGCTTCGTACTTTTCTATAAACTGCGTTTTGTCAATAAAGACATAGTCTTCATTGATAATATCCGGCAGCATTGTCTGGGATGTGGGAAGTGCTTTCAGCATCGGTAGCTCCTGTTTTTTCAGATTACAGGAGTGATTTTCTCACAAAGTCCGCCAAAAATCAGAATTCACCGTAACAATTATGCGCTTCGGACCGGGAAGCTCGCGAAATCGGAGCCGGCTTGTTTGTTTGGAAAAGCATTTGTTCGTTGTTCCGGGGTTGGGACCTTCGTGGAATGATGACAGTTTTTTTATCACTAGGACAAACAGGAATAAATAATAGTGGAAATTACCCCCCCCAGGTGACCACCGCAAATTCATGCCACCCATCTCCGGACAATCTTGGCAGTCTGTTCATTAAATTCCTGATCTGCCACCTCCCTGAGCGCACTCAGGGAGGTGGCAAAACGCCAAAAGGCGCACAAAAACGCACGCATCACGCCTTAATATAGGAGTCGGGAAAGCTATTGAAAATATACGGTGGCACAAGTATTGTCGTCTGTGGCACAGGCTTGTCGCGGGGTGGCATTTAGTTGACGTTTATCATTGTGGAATTTTCACCCGCTTCGGAAGCTTTCTGTCATGTCTCACCGGTCCTTTTGCCGTCGCGGAGCGATGGTGGCATCGTGCAACCCCGGAAAATCCCGGCGTTTCCTGCTCTCCGGCAATAAATATAACCGGCATCAAAAAGGGCTGTTATCAGAGGCAGCCCCGATTCTGTAACAGGCGTTTTCGGAAATCCGGGGATTCCTGTCGCAAACTCTCCCGGGGAAAAGCTTTTTTTTGTGTGTGGGACAACGGCTGATTAAAAGACCGGAATCTTTCTTGTCCCGGAAGGACTGCTTCTGTCCATAAATATTTGGCATCATGCATTTCTATAATAAGCTTATCCTGAATTTTGCGTATTGTCTGTTTGTTTGTTGTGTTTGTGCATATCAATAGTATATTTTGCACAAAACTACATGTTTTAACAAAAATCAATTGAATGTAACGGGCAAATGTTTATAATGCACCGATATGGCATGTGAGGTATTTTCACCAGGATACTTTTGTATATTTTGCTTATGAGGTGAATGAGATGACATTCGAATATCAGAAATTGCTGGAAAGGGATCCCGCTTTTTACACACGCTCGCAGAGCCTTCAAAAACGTGGCGATGGCAAGAAAAGGTATGTGCTCTTTTACGATTTCAGCTCGCTTTCTGACGTCGATTTCCGGGCCGGTTTTCAGGAACATCTTGCGGACTATGCTCATTATTCCGAAGAGAGGCAGGATATTCTCAAACGTTATAATCCGGAAATCTGGCTGGAATTCTATCCTCCGCTGGTACAGCATTTTGTGAAAACCTTCATTGACGACTATATGTTTCTGCGGTTCATGCTTTATCTCCGTGATGAGGAACTGGAGGTCTGGCTCATTATGAATACCGAATTTTCAGAAGAGGAGAAGACCGAAATTCTGCAATGTCTCCAAAAATGCGAGATTTGTTCCTCGCATGTTGATCTGTGGAAAGAGGGAAAGGGAATGTTTACCGCGGTGAAGGGATTTCTGGAATTTACCTCCAGGGACAGGCTGATCGGCGATATCAAAGCCGTTCTCAGAAATCAGCCCCGCGGTTTCGGTGCGGACGACGAGGATGATAAGCGGGATGATGATGAGGAGGATGAGAGATACCGGGACAGGTACAGCTGCACCGGATACGGTTACGAAGAAACTCCGTCATACCTCGTTATCAGCGGCAATGACTATGCGGATGTCTTCCCGCGGCATACCATGATTCCGGTGGAGGAAGGCGTGATTGCGAGCCTGAATTGCCAGCGGGCCTGCTACCTTCTTTTTGGGTGCGACGGGGATTTCGGGCATGTATACAAAAAAGATTACTGGGACCCCAATCCCAGATTTTACAATGCCCGGATCATCTTTTTGGATATTGATGGCGTTCTTAACCGCAACGGCGATGATGAAAACGGCAATTATGAGTACTTCAATGAAGGCATGGTGAAAGAGCTGTCCCGCCTTGTCCGCATGACCAATTCCAGAATTGTTCTCAGCAGCTCCTGGCGCGGAGTTTTCATGAACTATATCCACGGACGCCCGGACGGTTACGAGAAGATGCTGGAAAGCTTTATGGAACTCCTCAAAAGGGAGCATATCATTATTGAGGGCATGACTCCTGAATGGGGAATGCATGGCGGGCTTACCAGGCCTCAGGAGATCAGAACCTGGCTAAGCTGGTATCCGGAAATTGAATCCTTTGTGATTCTGGATGATGACCCCGTATGGAGGTGGGGGTACCTCAGACAGAATGTGGTAACCACCATGACCAGACGCACGGAGGAGGAAATTGCCGAACTTGAAAAGAGAAGACAAATACCTTTCAGAACACGGGCCGGCCTGACCCGGGAGCTTGCCGACAAAGCCGCCGAAATCCTTCTCCGGAAAAACGACGCCTGCATCATGCTCAAAGACTGATTCCGGTGGCGGGATTCGGGGAAAAAAGCACCGGGAACAATCCCGCATTTTTCTGATATGATCTCGGCAGGCTCCGGTTCAGATGCTCCGGATGCTGCGGGAGGTCTCATGAAAATTATTATTGCGGTAATTATGGCCCTGGTGCTTGCCGGCACTGCGGTCATGGCGTTGTTTCTTCGTCATTCCGAGGTCCGGGCGCATGATGAACCGGCAGCCACACTGTCTTTTCATTCCTTTGACGGCGGCGGCCCCTCATATCACGCGGAGGTTGATTCCGACATCGTCACCATAAGCAGCGACAGACACTACTGGAATGCCGATCATAAGAGAATGAGGGGAGCCGGTTATGACAGAATATTCATTTTTGCCGGCAAAAGGCCCGGCGAGACAGTGCTGCGGGTTACGGAGGAGATGTCGCACGGAAATCCCGCCACGAGACACACCGAACATTTCTACAGAATTACGGTTGATGAAGCACTCAGGGTAACCATCCGGGCTCTCCCGGCGGACGCCCGTCCGAAAATTCCCCGGGAAGAGAATCCGGACAGTTCCGGAGTGCCGGACAGCTCCGTTTCTGACGATAAGGGCAGCCATACAGATCCGTAAGCGCTCATTCGGGAAACTCCGGGCCAGTACCCTGCCGCCGGTGTCATGCCGGGACTTTTTATGCCGTGCCGGGGGCATTCTGCCCGGGAACTTCACAGGCCGGGGCGGGTTTTCAGAAAGAGCCGGGAGGCTCCTCCCTGTCTGCCGGGATATTTTCAGGATCCCGGATTCCCCGGAAAGCTGATTTTCCCCGTCCTCGTTTGTTCCCTTCCTGTCATTCAGGACATTCTTTTTAATCCCCTGAACTCCCTTTTAAGGCGGGAATTTTTTTCATGAGGAGCTTTTCCGTACCGGGAAACAGTTCCGGGCTCCCGGCTGTCCCGGGATTTTTCAGGAATTCTTTCCCCTGTCCCGAATACTGCCGGCACGGATACCGTAACAGGTGCGGCGGCATTTTTCCGGGAGCCCGGCCGTTTTCCCTCAGAGGCTTCCCGGAACTCCCGTGCCGGTTCAGGCTGCGCCTCTGTGAAGGCTTATCTCCTGCCGCCCGGCCCGGAATAATGACCGTACTGACTGAAATTTGCGTTTGATCATATTTTTTCTTGCAAGCTCTCCGATTATTGTTTAATATGGAATCAACCCACTAGGTAATAGGATATTAATTAACCTTTTTCTGTTGCCGGGACTCTGTTCCCGGAATCCGAAGCGGGGACGGATGCAGGGCGCAATCCCGGAATGAGGGGCCTCTTCCGAATAACATAATAATGATTGGAGATGGACGTAAAACATGGCAACTGATGTTTATGTGTCGGCGACGCTCAGAATGTTCGCCGGCCATGAGCCTTTACTGCAGGCCGAAGGGGCTTCGGTGGGCGAGGTTCTTAAAAGCGTGGCCGGAGAGCATGAGGATATCCGGAGAATACTGTTCACCGATGAGGGAGTTCTTCGGGATTTTGTCCGGGTGTTTGTTAACGATACGGAAATTCGCGGTCTTCACGGGACGGAGACTCCGGTAGCCCCCGGCGATACCGTTTATCTGATTCCCGCAGTGGCCGGCGGTGCTCCCGCAAAGAACACTCCTCTTATTCCTGCCGAAAGGTCGGGGGCTGTGGAGTTCACAGACCGGGATCTGGAGCGCTATTCCGGACACTTCCTGCTGAAGGAGGCCGGAGTAAAGGGGCAGAAGCGCATCCGGGCAGCCCGGGTGCTGATTGCCGGTCTGGGGCCTCTGGGCGTCGAGACGGCCACAGTCCTGGCATCCGCCGGAATCGGCACCCTGGGACTTTGGGATCACAGGAAGACCGAGCTTCCGGACCTCAAGAACCTTATTGCCTTTACGGAACGGGATTTGAAGCGTCCGCGGACGGCTGTGATAAAGGATCGCATCAGGAATATCTGCCGCGAAACTGCTGTCAGCGTTTTTGACTATGAGGTCACTTCCGACAATGTCCAGGAAACGGTCACCGGTTACGACCTCGTCATCGACTGCACCGACAATTTCAAGAGCCGTTACCTGGTGAACGACGCATGCTTTTTTGCCGGAGTTCCGTACGTGTTTGCCTCGCTTTATCAGACCGAGGGCCGGGTTACGGTGTTTAAAAATGACAGATCAACCCAGACTCCCTGCCTGCGCTGTCTGTTTCCGGCTCCGCCCGAGAGAAATCTGGTGCCTACCTGTTCCCAGACCGGGATATTCAGCGGGGTTCCCTCGATTATCGGAGGCTATGCCGCCTGTGAAGCGCTTAAGCTCATCACCGGGGCCGGGAGAACCCTGGATGGAAAACTGCTTTCCGTGGATGCCCTGAACCTGACTTCGCATATATTCCATGTGGATCGCAACTGCAGCTGTGCGCTCTGCGGCGAGACCCCGACAGTCAGAAGTGTTCAGGCGGTGGATTACGACGACTTCTGCAATCTCAGGGAGCCCGACAATACTCCTCCCGTGGAGAGCATTACCGTGGAGGAGCTTCTGCGCCGTATTGAAAACCACGAGCCCCTTACTCTGGTGGATGTCCGGGAGCCGCATGAGAGAGCGGTGCACCGGTTCCGGCAGGCCATTCCCATTCCCATCGGGCAGCTGGCACGCCGGAAAGGGGAGCTGAATCCCGCAGTGGATACGATATTCCTCTGCAAGGAAGGAAAACGCAGCATCCTGGCCATAAATACTCTCCGGGAAGCTTCCTACACCGGCCCGATGTACAACCTGAAGGGCGGGCTGGATGCCGCAAAGGATATGGTGTTCTCCAATGAGGCAGGGTGGCTGTAGCTTTTTGATTATTTAAGTCCGGACCCGGCAATTCCGGATCGGGGCTTATACCAGGTTGGCCGGTGCCGGTCAATCGCTTTTCAGTACTATTATTACCGAGGTATTTTTTTATGTCAGAGAATATATCTGTCAACGCATTGGGCAAAAAGGCTGCCTATAACCTGGCCGACGTCGCCAAGACCCGCCCGCAGTTTGGTTCCATCACCCCGAAGTGGACCACCAGATTTCTGGAATTCAAGGGCCTTTCTTCCGGTATCTACCGCGTTAACCGG
>CACYPY010000134.1 GCA_902776415.1 uncultured Ruminobacter sp. | reverse complement strand
AGATTGTCTAAACTGTTTGTTAAAGAACTTCGCTGAGCTTTACCCTGTCAGCGAGTGCGTATTTTAGAGATTTTTTGCAACCCGTCAACACTTTTTTGAAAATTCTCAAAAAATAATCAAAAAGGCTGCCATTTTGGATACTTTTTAACCAAAGTCACCAAAAATAGCAGCCTTATAAGCATTTTCAGCGGTTCGGATTCTGTTATTTACCCCCGACACTTACTCTGAGAACAGTCACCTTTACACTGTTGGATGTAAAAATCTTGCCGTCCTGTACCTGAACCTTTGTGGTAATCTGATGTTCACCGCGTGGCACTCCTTCAACACGCACAGAAGAGGAGTTGTTTGCGGATCCGAACAGCGAACCGTCTATATAGACCTTGGTAGAGTAATTTCCTGACGGCATCGGATTTATACTGGAGGAAACCGTGATAACACCGTCATTTGCCCGAATTTCCTGTCCGTTCGACGGGGACACGATGGAAACCCTGATATTGCTGTTGGAGGTTCCGTTTACAGGTCTGATGCTCTCACCTTTCGGGACATAATTTGTTTCAACAGTCCCCACCTTTGGAGCCTTCACCTCAATCTTTGATGCTCCGTTCTGACTGGCAACCCGTTGTTCGTCGCCGTAATGGGTTACACCATTGCTGTCCACCCACTTATAAACCTCTTCGGCGTTTGCACTGACTGCTGACAGCCCCGCCCAGGCCAACAGAACACAGAATGCGATATTAAGCATTTTTACGGTTTTCATACCGACATACCTCTGATTTGACAAATACAATACGACAAGCATAATACTACCATCAATTCCTCTGCCAAAAATGCAGCATAATATCAAAGTCAGCATTTTCTCGGTTTTTCTCACAAAATCATTCCGTGTTACATCCCGAAGCTTTTTAATTAATTTCTGCCGGGTCTCTGTTTTTACCATTCCAGTCTGTGCTCTCTCGGTTGCTGACTTCACCCAACCGAATTTTCAAACACCTCTGACTGGTAGATATTTTGCATAAACACCCCTGCAAAAGATCACTCATGCCAAACATTTACCGCCGTCAGACGGCCCCGCAGTTTAATCATGGTCATGGGGCTTTGTGTTCACTGCACTGAACTCTTCTCATAGTGATGCTGTACACCAAAGCCCCATTATGGGGCTTTTGCACCATAATTACTCATTTTCTTACAAATGCACAAAATTGGTGATAACATGGATTACCAGGATTACCCGAATACAGTGCTTTCCATACTCAGCACCGGTGTTATGGTTCTTGACAGCAGACTTTACGTTATCAGCTCGAATCCGGCATGCGAACAGATTCTTGGGATAAGCACCTCCAAAATGCATAACAGATTTTTTCCGGACCTGTTCAGCTACTCCGGCATAGATTTTAAAAAATGTCTCCCTGCCGTCACCGAAAAGGACGTTTTTTCCAGTACCAATACTGTCCTTGTTACCACTCATCGCAAAATATTCGTGGACATCACCATCACCTGCCTCGAACAGGATACTGCAGCTGCTTCCGGCAGCACAGTAGCAGATAACAAACCTGCCCCGATGCTTCTTATGGAATTTAAAAAGGTATCCCGGGAGCGGGTAATGGAGCATGAACGGCAGCAGGAAAGTCAGCAGGATGCTGCCAGAGAACTGGTCAGGAGCCTGGCTCATGAGATTAAAAATCCTCTCGGAGGTCTCCGCGGTGCCGCTCAGCTTATTCAAAAAGACTGCGGCCGTGATTCAAGTCTCTTTGAATACTGCAAAATCATTATTGAACAGGCCGATCGTCTTAAAAACCTGGTTGACAGACTTCTGGGACCGCAGAAGGCCATACCGGCAAAATATGATAACATTCACTCCATAATAGAAAAGGTCAGAAAGCTCCTGGAGCTGGAAATCACCAGTGGTATTTCCATTGAACGAGACTATGACCCCTCACTGCCAGAAATAAAAATGGATTCAGAAAAGATGGAGCAGGCCTTTCTGAACATTATCGGAAATGCCGTGGCCATTCTGAAAGAAAACAAGGTAAATCCCGGTCTGATAACCATTCAAACCCGTGCAGACTACTGTATCAGCATCAGAGGAAAACTCTGTCATACTGCAATAAAAATAACAATTACCGACAACGGGCCTGGAATTCCTCCGGAAATCGCCGATACCATTTTTTATCCCATGGTTTCACGACGTACCGGAGGAACCGGTCTGGGTCTTCCCATCGCTCAGAACATAATTGCCCAGCATCACGGCAAAATAGAATGTCAGAGCTTTTCCGGTCAGACCCAGTTTATTATTTACCTTCCTCTGGTCTCAGACGAAATTAATAGAAGAAAATAGCAGAAAATGGCAGGTAGGGAGATTTTATTTCATGTCAGATAATTACATTAACGGAAAAGTCTGGATTGTGGATGACGATGGCGCCATTCGCTTTGTAGTTGACAGAGCCCTGACAAAGGAAGGATTTAACTGCGAGGTTTTTCCGGACGGGGAATCGGCTCTGAAAAAACTGGCGGCAAATCCTCCCGAGTGCATTATCTCCGATATAAAAATGCCTGGTATTGACGGGATTTCCATGCTCAGGGAAATCCACCGGAAGTATGCCAACATTCCGGTAATTATCACCACTGCCCACAGCGACCTGATAAATGCGGTACGTTCCTACGAAAACGGCTCATTTGAGTATCTCCCGAAACCCTTCGACCTTGATGACTGTGTCTCTATTGTGAAAAAGGCAGTTTCGCAGTACCGAAAATTGTCACCGGCCTCCCCCGATATCTCATTACTCCCCCCCTCCCCCTCCCCCGCCCAGACTTCCGAAAATCACGGCTTTACCGAACTCATCGGCGAGTCCCAGGCCATGCAGGATGTATACCGGGTGATCGGCAGAATATCGCACTCCAATGTCAGCGTTCTCATAATGGGCGAATCGGGAACCGGAAAGGAACTGGTGGCACGGGCCATTTACAGACACAGCACCCGAAACAAAAAACCGTTTGTGGCTCTCAACATGGCCGCCATTCCTCAGGAACTGATTGAATCCGAGCTGTTTGGCCATGAAAAAGGCTCCTTTACCGGAGCCAACAGTCAGAGAATCGGACGTTTTGAGGAAGCTAATACCGGAACTCTGTTTCTTGACGAAATCGGCGACATGCCCATGGAAGCCCAGACAAGGCTCCTCAGAGTTCTGGAAAATCGCGAATTTTACCGGGTCGGCGGTCAGTCCCCCATTTCAGTTGACGTCAGGATCCTGGCAGCCACCAACAAGAATCTTCCCGAATATGTCAGAAAGGGGCTGTTCCGGGAGGATCTGTACTTCCGTCTTAACGTTATAAGCATTCACATACCTCCCCTCAGAGACAGGGCTGATGATATTGAGAAGCTGACCGGACATTTTCTCGGGAACGCAGGAAAGGAAATGAACGTGCCTTCAAAAATTCTGAGACATGATTCCCTGGAAATTCTCAGACACTACAGCTGGCCCGGAAACATCAGACAGCTTCAGAATGTCTGCCGCTGGCTTACCGTGATGGCACCGGGGCAGATTATAACTCCCGAGGATCTGCCGGACGAGGTTAAGAGCTCCCGGGATGACGCCTCACTGCAGAACAGAATGCCGGAAATACCGGTTTCGGGCCGGACATTATCACCGGAATCATGTAACAGCAACGGCAGTGATGACAGCTCCGGAACCATCGCAGATGCCGGCACTGCCGTTACTGACTCCGCATTTCCGAAAACCACCGGCAACGATACAGCGAGCCCGGGAACATCAGAACTGCGTCAGCTCAAAACAACAGCACACGCCGTATCCCGCACTGACTGGGAACCCATACTCGGCAACTGGGTTGCCAAACAGATGTCAGAAGGCAATACCGAAATCCAGAAGAACGCCATGGCCACCTTTGAATTTGTAATGCTGAAAGAGGCTCTGAAATATACTCACGGCAAAAAAATCGAAGCTGCCAGAATTCTGGGAATAGGCAGAAACACTATCACCAGGAAGCTTCAGGAATTCAGAGATCGCTTTAAGACCAACACCCCACATGACTGAAGTAGTGGGATCTGCTGTTCGCCGGGGATATAAAAAAGGGGAGTTCAGCACTCCCCCGCAAAATCGTTATCGAATATTACTTCTTGTAACGGTTAGCCATGTTGTCAAGACGCTCATTGGCACGAGCAGCGTCAGCTCTTGCAGCGGCAACTTCATTGCTCAGCTGATTCTGGTTGGACTTAACTGCAGCAACGTCAGCAGAAAGAGCGTCAACCTTCTGGGAAAGAGCGTCAACCTTCTGAGAAAGAGCATCGGTGTTAGCGCAACCAACAAGAGAAGCACCCAGTACAGCAGTGCCTAAAACAACCTGTAACTTATTCATGAATTTCTCCATCAAACTGTCATTTTTAAGTTAATCCCCGAAGATCTGTAAGCAGCCCTTCAGGATTTGATGGTAATTTTAGCGTAATATTCAGTATAAGTCACGTTTTTTCAGAGATTTTTTTCAGTAATGCATATTATTATCAGCAAGCAGGGATGCTTAAAAAGCGCATTATTAAATGAAAAACAGGAAAACGGGCAAGGACCAGGCAATACCGAGTTACCGGGACACAAAACAGGTTTGATGCAGACTCGTAACACGAAGAGTGCCCGAACATCCGAGTTTTTGATAAAATTTTTGGCATGTCCCAAAAAAGGTTAATTTTACTGGAATTGAGTTTTCGGGAGTCCGGAAGTGTCTCATTCCCCAATAATATTAACCCCGGAGCGGCTTTGTTCATGGTCTAAACCAGGGGTGAAGCAGCATTTTTTACACCGTGTTCCGGGACATGACAAATTTTTGGGTCATAACTTGGTTTTCGGATTTATCAGGAACAACGCAAACACCGCAGGAGCACAGTACATGATCAATTTTCACAGGATTAACCACAGTATTCTTCCCGGCATCGGCATGATATCACTTCTTTTCGGGGGCATCCTGTTCCCGGAAACCGCTAATGCGGACTACGCCATCGTTCCCCCGTCCGTCATCGGCAAGGACGGCAAGGTTCAGATCCGCTACCTGAACGATGTGCTTATTCCCATGATGAAAGACAGCATAAAGGAAGCATCCCGGGGAACTGATGATTTTTCCCTTGTGGAAATGCGCCGGGGAAACGGAGCCTCTATTGTGATGATCTGGCAGGTAAGAAACAAGAACACCCAGGAACAAATAAAAGCTCTGCCTGACTCACCGTCATTTATGTGTTCACTCCTGAATCCCGGAGATCGGGAACTGTTAAAGCTTATTGATTACATGGAACAGGATTACGTTACCCCCGAAAAAATCACGATCAGGGAAACCCGGCTCAGTAAAGAAGACTGTCGCCTGAAGTAATCTCTCCGGTCAGACCGAAGATGCAACCGGTTTCATTTCAGGGGCGGATGCTTTTCGCGCTGTACCCAACGCTCTGTCTCCCCCGCCTCGCCCGCAATGAGTTTCGATACGGGCGAATCTCGCCGCATCCCGTTATTTAACAATATTCCAGCTCAGACACAGAGCTCAGAATAAAAACCATTCTGCGCCAGTATCCAAGCAGTCCGCCATCTTATTTATTTAATGTTCTGACACCTTATCAGGAGTGGAGAGATGTGTTCCTGTTAGAGGATCGGAAATCGGCACTTCTTTTCATTTTCATCAGATTTGCGTCAGAGATGGCCCCGATCATTTCTGTAAACCGGCGGATGTCTCGTTACAGTGCTGCGAAACACGGAGAGCTCAAAAATTCCGAATACTTCAGCACATTTATTCTGCTCTCCGGATACCTGTAAAACTCACGGCTCATATCAGTATGGGAATGTAAAAAGAAAAACGGGATACCGTAAGGTACCCCGCTGCATGAGTGGCGGAACGGACGGGGCTCGAACCCGTGACCTCCTGCGTGACAGGCAGGCATTCTAACCAG
>CACYPY010000133.1 GCA_902776415.1 uncultured Ruminobacter sp. | reverse complement strand
GATTATATTATTGTTTTATATCACGGCGGAAAAGAACACTATCAGTATCCCTCCCCCGGCCTTCAGAAAACATGCCGGAAGCTGATCGACAGGGGGGCTGATCTTGTCGTATGCCAGCACAGCCATTGCGTCGGGTGCAAAGAGGATTATTCAGGCGGGACCATTGTTTACGGACAGGGCAATTTCCTGTTCGGCAATTATCATCATGAACTCTGGGATACCGGAATATTAATTCAGCTGGAGGAATCCGGATCCATAAATTATATACCGGTAAGAAAGCATGGGAACGGAGTTGCTCTGGCAGCAGGACATGACGCGGAGGTAATTTTATCGGCTTTCAGAAACCGCAGCAATGAGATCCGGCAGCCGGATTTTGTGGAAAGCAACTATGAAAAGTATGCCGGCGACGCGATAGCCGGGTATTTATTCTATTTTTCCGGGATTCAGGATCATTTTTTCTATCGGGCCATAAACAAATTATCGGGACAGAGATTGCGCGGATTCATCACAAAAGGCATCATCAGGAAACGCGGGCTGGGATACAGAAACTATATTGAATGCGAAGCACACAGGGAACTGCTGCTGAAAGGGCTGGAGCATTGCAAACAATGAACAGGATAAAAGCAAGGTTCATGTATTTCAGGGAATATGGACTTAAGTGTACAGCCGTTGCTTTCCTGGCGGGCATATTCTCTTTCATGAAGCCTGAATCAAAGCCGGGCAGTATAATATATAAAATCAAGCATAAGGTATTTCTGGGTTACCTGAACAGGCATTATTACGCTGACTGCGAAAACAAAACAATGCCGAAAAGCCCGGAAGAAAACCGGTATCGCATCAGATGGTTTGACAGCGGCCGGGGGAGCATAAGACGCCGGGGCGGAAACGAGGATTTCCTGAAACGCGGGGCCAGGTTTTCCGGAGAACCAAACCGGCTCAACGAAACGGCGTTTATTCTTAAACCCGGCCAAAGCGGAACAGTATGCTGTAACAACCGGTTCTCATCCTGGCACGGACAGTGGTACGAGGAATACCGGATATATTTTGTCAGCGCTGTCAGGCCCGACCGTAACATGTTCGTCAGGGAACCGGATTTCAGATACGAACAGCTGGCAGTGCTGTTCTGAATCCGCCAGAAAATCGGCACTTGTCCCAAACCCCGCCCGCAAAAATCCGTTCGGAAAAGACGTCCGGATAAAAAGCTGAATCACCTCAATACTCCGGAAATCCCTGAGAAACAATACGTGAAATCCCCGGGATTTTTTCAGAAAAACAGCCATGAGACGTGATCCCGCGCATGGATCTGAACGATGAAGTGCCCGCTGTACGTTATTTTATCAGATCATTGATAACTGATTCTCCGCTGAACACTGGAGGAGCTTCCGGTTCCGCCCGTGAATCCGGAACGAACATCTCTGAACAGCTGATGTTGCGCATTCGTGTCATCGCCGGAGGAAACATATTGAAACAATTTTGCAGTACCGGATACCAGGGGACCTTTTCCCGCATCCGAATCCCCGGAGAAGCCCCCGAACAGCGGGCCCCGCGAGACAGCGACGGCAAACGGCATTTTCCCGAAAAGGAGCGCAGTCATGTTAAAAAAAGAAATCAAACTGGCATATATCGATAATGAAAACTGTCCCCTCTCCGGAGCACTGCCCTTCAGGTGTCTGGTCAGCGAAGGCGTGAGTCTTCCCTTCCGGGCCGAGGTGACGGTTTTTTCGGGAACCCCGCTGGATCCGGAGAAGCTGGATGCCTGTCTCCTCACCAAAACCGAGATAACCCTCATGCAGTACGATACCACGGGAAATCTCTCGCGCGGCCGGAAATTTCAGGGAGTGATCACCTCCTATAACGATCTGGGGCTGATCTCGGATCTTGAAGGGTTCGAACCCCAGTCCGACTGCTACGGTTATGAGATTACCATTGAGCCGGAGATGGTTCTTATGGGAATCACCCCCCGCACCAGAAGATTTGATTCCGGCAAAACTCCTACCGATATTATCACCGGGATTTTTGAGGAATATCATCTGCAGTGCCGCATTGACCAGGATCTCTTTGACAGGATGCCCGGCAGCGGCCAGATTGCTCAGCAGAACAACGAAACCGACCTTAATTTCATAAACCGCATCTGCTTTAATTACGGCTTCAATTATGTTTTTGAACTGGAATCCCCTGACAGGGATTTCTCCGCGGCCTCCGTGATATTCTCCCGGGGCTATGCCACCGGAAACAGCCATGCCATAACCGGAAACACACTTGCCGATCTCTCCAGAATTCCATGTGTTACCGGCAAGTCCGGAACCAGATCCTTCGGAGACGGCACCATTACCCTGGATCGTCTCGTACGCACCGGAATTGCCGGCAGCCGCAGCATTCACGACAAATCCCGTTCTCACCTCAGCGAAGCTCCGATTCTGTCAAACAGCTTTGAACCGGTGCGGGGCGAAGGAAGCAATCCCGGAGAAAGCATTCAGTCCTTCTGGAAGGAAACTTCAGCCTCCGTGGACCGGGTGTTCCGAAACCGCACGCTGATTTCCGCCCGGGATTTTGCGGTGGCCCCCGGAATCGTTCTTGACACCGGGACTGCCCGCTATCTCACGGTACGAACCAGATTCAGCTTTAACCTGAACTGCCCCGAAGGCTTCCGATCCGTCCGGGACAATCCGGAACGGGAGGATGAACTGAGTCTGACCGCCGTGGCAGTTCCCGTGCCGGAGAAGACCGATAACACCCTGGGGCCCTTATGCTGTTTCGGCCCCATTCCGGAGAATCCCACTGCCGCCACGGCATTTTCCTTAACGGAAATCCCCCGGCCCGGACGCAGCAGTCGCACGACCGCGGTTTCGAATCTCCGGAGCAATGCCGTGCTTAAAGAAGAGAGTGCCGGTAACGCCATGATTGTCCGGGCCACTGTCTGCAACAAGGACGGCAAGACAAGCGTTACCAATTCACTGGAACCGGGCATGATTGTTACCTCGGAAAACGACAACACCGCCTTTCCGGCCATGTTTTACGCCCTGCCGGAAAACGGAGGCAGTACCAGTGCAATTGAGGTCAACTATGTAAGCATGTCCGGAGGTTCGGCCCCTCTGGGAAATTTCCCCAAAGTTGGACAGAAGGTACTCCTTCTTTATACCGGAAGCAGCTACTATTTCATGGGCTATCTCCCGGACAGAAATGCCCTCAGCACCTATTCCACGGAACTCAGAAACGATCTCCTGCACAGCTCGTTTCTTAATTCCGGGTATGACCCTGACAATACAGCTGCTTCGAACACTGACAAGGTACCTGACAACCAAAACAGGGACATCCGGAATCAGTATTTCTCCTTCAGCAGATTCAAAAGCGCCCAGGTTCTGGTGGAATACATCATCATGCAGGAACGACTGGAACCGTTTATGAGGTGTCTGGCCCTGAAATTCAATACCAACAAAATCATTGAAGTTTACGACAAACACAAGGCTGATGCCAACACCTACTTTGAGGCTGTCAAGACCAAACGTCAGGCACTGGATACTGCCACAGGGACCAGCGTGAGCACGGCGCAGTCAGAACTTGCCACTGCATACACCGATCTCTCGGATATTGCCGGCACCATCGTGACCGGTATTCAGGATGTAGCCGATGTCAGCGACCGGATCAGCAGCATCCTGGCATCAGAAAAAGACAAGAAAAACAGCAGATACAGCGGCAGTGATGATGAAAAAAAGAGTCAGATTCTGGGAGACCTGCTGGGAGTTGTCTGCTGCGACCTGTTCCATGACGGCACGCACCGCATATTCGGGAGCAACCTGGAAAGCATGGCCACGGACGACATCACCAGTATCGCCGGAGGCAGCATTAATCTCCATGCCGACAAGAATGTCTACATTACAGCCGATACTGCCATCAACCTTCAGGTAGGGAACAACTCCATCAGCATTAATGGCAATACCATTGCCATGGCGGTGGCCTACTTCAACGCCCTGGTATCACCGTGGGACGGCAAAATCACCATGAGCCCCATTACCGGTGTCAGCATTTCGGGATACCAGTTCAGTGCCAGCGGACTCACCTCAGCCAATGTAGGAGACTCTTTCGGAGGGTCTTTGGGAACCAGAGGCGGCATAATGACCATGACAGCCCCGAAAATCAAACTGACCAACATGGGCGGACCTGCTTATCTGAAAACCATCGGGAAGCTGGCAAACAAGGCAGTTATCGGAACTGCCGATGCCATTTCCGTGCTGGCGAACACTGATAACTCGGAGCTGGCTTCGAAAATAATCAATGACGTTAGCGGGTATGTTAATACACTTATTACCGCCGCCGGCGACATCTGGTCAACAGTGAAGACCGTACAAAATAATCTGAAAGCCGAGACCAGTAATCTGAAAACCTGGGGAACAATGGCTGTATCCGCAATCATGGTGGCAATGGATTTGATCGACGGGTTACAAAGCATCATTGCCAATTCCATGCTCGAAAGCAAGGAAAAAGACAATGTTTTTGTAAAGCGCACCAAGGAAAATAACTACATCAGCGGCAGGGATATCTATCTTATGGTAACCAGCAGTATCAGGATAGCCACTCTTATTGCAAACGGCATAGCTCTTATGATTGGCAACCTGAAATCAGAAAAGGTTTCAGCAGCTGAACTCACCTCAGATGGAATAACCCTGTCCGGAAACGAGGTTACCCAAATAGCCATGGAGAATAAAGTTAAAGCCAGCGGTTTAGCCGCAATAGATACTCAAAGAGGAAATAACAACCAAATATAACAACAATCTCAATCAGTAAAATCACCATAAAGGATCATTAATATGGGTACACAGGAAGAGCAAACTCAGCAGGACACCGATTCAATTCTCAAGACTGTTATGCCTGCTGTTACCGCAATGGGAGAAATTGCCCTGATGGGGATCGCAGGCATAGCAGGAAGCCTTGCTCAGAAAATTGCCGAAGTCAGCACATCATCAAACATTGAAATCCAGAATGTGGAAGGCAATGAATCCTTAAAAGTTACGGACAACGACACTTCAATGGACAAGAACTCCGTTTCCGGCACTGACAACAACGGAACTCTTGCAAAGGATGAAGTGAACGGCAATGACGGTTCGCTTGATGCCAGCACACTGGACGGAAAAGCGGTCAGTACCGAATCCAGCGCTCTTGATAATAACGCCGGTGCCGTTATCACTCAGGGTGGCGTGCTGGATACCAGTTCGGAAGCCATGAAACTCAACGGATAAGGAAGGCAGTTGCCCTGCCGCGGCTTTCGGACAGATAAATTATCTGAAAACCCGGCGGATATCTCCCTTTCAGAACTGACTTCTTCAGGAACGCCTGCCGGATTTCCGGCATGGCCCGGGGAAACATTTATGCGAAAACCTGAGAGAAGGCACTCTGAACCGGAGAGCAGGTCTTACTGCGGCGTCTTCGGAATCCGCACTTTCCCAGGCAGGTCAATGGCACCTGCATCAGGCCAGAGTTCCTTGTTTCTGCGTACAATAAAGCCCCCGAAGTGAACACCGGCAACAAAGCGGCTGTTCCTGCCGGGGGAGCGCAGCCACCAGAAACAGCAGCCGGAGGAATCGTCATCATCATCGGCAAAAAAAACTTCTGTTACGGCATAGGCTGAAGGCAGGCACTGTCTCTCGGAGTTATCACTGTAATTTTGGGTCCCGGCAATGCTGAGGCAGAATACCCGGTCTCCGGTGCTGTTTCCGCCGGGAGTTCCGTACTCGGGATTGGGAGCGTTTCTGATCTCCGACTCCTTAATCCGGCCGATCTCCTCTTCCGAAAACCCGTCTTCAGAAAATCGTCATTCACCCATTTTCTGAGGTCGCAGTTCTCTCAGGTCATCCTTGCTTATATTCCTCAAAAACAGCACCTAATCGGAACAGCGCGGCTAATCCGCCGTCAGATCCGCAGATTGCTTCTCACAGATGATCCGTAAGGCCGGGCGTACAGCAACCTCACAATCGGCGACGTAGCAGCCATCCAGGGAGACCATACCATCTATAAGAACGTGCGAAACGTCGCCCGGATAGAAACCAGGCGAGCGCAGCCACCAATAACAGCATCCGCTACTGTCATCTGCGAATGTACCCCGATTTTCAGCATATTTCGTGGGGCGACACTGTCTTTCTTCGTCATCATCCCCGAAATATTGCTCCGCCTCCGCAATGCTGAGACAGAATACCCGAACCCTGGTGCCGGTTCCGGCAACGGATAAAAAGTGTCCACCGTTTCGGAGTTCCGAAATCTTAATCCTGTCAATATCCTCCTCAGAGAAGGCCTCCTTCAGAAAATCACTGTTCAGCCATTTTCTGAGATCGCAATTCTCCCAGTGTAATCATCCCACACACGATGATAAGGCATGCAGTCCAGCCCGTGGCGACTT
>CACYPY010000132.1 GCA_902776415.1 uncultured Ruminobacter sp. | reverse complement strand
TGAGCTTTTCAAAATCCGTAATTCCTACAGGAATTTTGTCGCTGGTAATTTTTGGCATTGCACAATCTCCATTTGATTATGTTCTTCCGGCCCCGGCCCCGGCCCAGTTTCATTATCTGCGAGTTTCACTATAGCACACGAAAGCTTTTACCGACGATTTTTGAAGGGGAATTTATTACATGTGCCGGGGAACACCTGTAAAGACTCAGTATTCCGTGAAATCTCAGAACCGCAGGATGCAATTCATCACAGAAATCCCATCCCGCAGCATGACGGAAGGACAGTTCCCGGAGGATTATATCTGGAAGCATCCTGTATGATACCGAAGCTCATTCAGAGTTCCCAGAAGCTCATACGACGTGGCTTCGGATTCCAGCAAATCAATTTCTGAGGAAAGCCTTTTGTATTCCTGCTGATTGCAGCAGGTACGGATACGGTCAATCATTTTCTGCAGTCTCAAAGACTCCCGCATCAGAACCGCCTGATGAAACGAGTTATAGGCAATAAGTCTCTCCAACGGGTAAATTTTACAAAAAATGCGCCCCTCCATGATGCCATGACTTCTTTTGTAATTCTCCAGATTTTCCCGAAGCGATTTCAGATTCCGGGAAGTTTCAGCGGTGATGAGATCGCATGTCTGGTCGATTTCATTTTTGAGAACCAGAAGTTCTCTGAAATTATTTTCCGCGGCAAATTTTTTCACGGCAGACCGGTATGCGCCTTCATATGAAAAAGCCCTTAACACCTCGCTTTCAGAATATCTTCTGATGGCTCTGAACAGGTTGTATCCCGAAGCATATTCGGATCTTAGATTTAACAGCATTGAAAATCCTTTTCAAATTTTGGACAAAAAGCTTCAGGGTTCCGGGGACTGGCCGGAACCTGTATGTTTTTGTATCGGGAATAATCGGAACTTCCGTTAACGGCCCCGAACCGCACGGCCGGGGCACTTTATGTCATTCCGGAAGCTTAAGACACGGAGTCATTTCAGAACTCTGAAAAAAGATTGTCCAGTTCCGTCTGAAGATCCGGCGGCAGGAGCCCTTTTTCGGCGGCGGTCAACCTGCTGTAGCTCCGGGAAATGAATTCCGCGGCCGGAGTGTTGCCAAGGACATTCTGACATTCTGCCCAGAGCCGTCTCAGAAACAGCACGAACAGAATTCTTTCGGCTATACCCCGGGCTGTAAGATCCTCAAGGGTGTCCGCAATGTCCTCCGGAAGTCCCGCATCCTTAAGAGCCGCCACGGTCTTTTCCCCGAAAAGCTTCTTCACCGCCGCAAGCTCCATCCCTGCAAGGATGTCCGCAAAATCATGCAGAGGTCCGGTTCCATCCGCACCTTCATCACAGGGAGATTCGCAGGCATCAGCGGCAGGAGGAACGCTGGTTTTGCCATTCATCATTCCTGCCATTGAACCGGCAGCCCGGGACATGGCCATTCCCATAAAGTTCATCATTCCGCCGGATGCAGCTCCCATGAAGCCAGACGAAGGAGCTGATGACATGCAACAGGCTGCAGCAGCCATCATGCCACCCATAAAGCCCCGGGGAGTCATCTGGGGCACCACCCGCATTTCGGGCAGATCGATGTTCTCCCGATCCTCATTTTCCTTGACCAGAATGTAGTTGGTCTGACTGGTAACCAGCCTGTAGCTCACGGCCAGATCCTGTGCCTCGTCATCATTCCGGCCGGAAATCTTCCGTCTCACCGCCATACGGGCCAGATCTGAGCACGGGGTCTCGTCTCCGGATTCCGGGATACTTGCGCTCCATGACCAGATCTTTTCCCCGGAATGCGCCCGAAGCTCTGTCTTTCCGGACGGCTTTTCCGGGAAGCGGGCAAAGAACACGGCGGTATCTCCGTGGAAAAGATGGAGATTCTTTTCCGGCCACACCCAGTCAGGTTTTGCCGGCCAGACAATTTCCGAATCCATGACGGGAAGACACATTCTCTGGAAATGACGGACAATCTTTTCGGACATGTCCTCGTTCGGAGTGACAAACTCCGGCATGCCGGCGGTAACCTCGGACAGCTTTCTTAAAAGCCCTTCGGAAACCGCGGTGCCTACCCCCACCGTGAAAATCCGGCAGCCGGATTGGATGGCCTCGTCATAGAAGCTGTTGTTCTCATAAACCTCACCGTCGGTGATGAGCAGGATGTCATGGAGAGATTCCTCTGTTTTGAAATTGTAGGCCGCCCGAAGTGCATCCTCCAGATTGGTGCCTCCCATGTCCGCCTTCATCTCCTCCAAAAGCTGCGAGGCATACTTAACGGATTCATCGGTGCGGGGCCGGTGTCCCTCGAAAATCGCCTCCACGCTGCTGCCAAACCGGATGACGTTAAAGCTGTCCGTATCGGAGAGCCGGTTCAGAATCTCCATAAGCGCTTCCCGGGCCTGTTCTATGGAGACTCCGGTCATGGAACCGGAACAGTCAATGATAATGTCCAAAGCCCGGGGGGCGCTTTTAAGCTCCGTGCCGAAATCGGGAGTCATGGCCACGGCAGCGACATAACCGTCACCGTCCCGGCCCAGAGCCCCGTAGGGCACCGGAGCTTCGTCAGTACGGATCTCCAGCACAAAATCCCGATCGGCAAAGGCATTTACCAGAAACTCGACGGCTTCTTCGGTATTCCGGCGCTCCGTCTCATGAGTCGGACAGGAAATCCGGCAGTTCCGGAGAACTCCGGTAACCGCGATCACGCACTTCCAGGCGTTCTTCGCCGTCAGGGAGGTAACCGGAGCCTGATAGTCCTCAATGCCGGCCTTTCCGGGGTCGCCGTACTTCGGAGCCACCACCGAGGGCAGGAAAAACCGGAGCAGACTGCCGTTCCAGATATTGATCATCGCATAACTGAAGGAGATGGCCACCTTCTGCCCCGCCAGAAGATTTCCCACACTCATGCTGTAAAGCCCTTCACCGAGCTTTTCCAGCATGCAGGCGGAGTCCCCCTGCTCCACGGCGTTCTCGTAAACCTCACGGGCCTTGCTTTTCTTCATAACCGTGCCGCGGCGGGTCTCTCCGTCGATGGTGACGGTGAAATCAAGAAGCACGGCCCGGTGCGGCAGCGGGAAGGAATAGATCGCCTCGATGTTCTTCTTCTCCCGGTTCTCATAGGTCTGGGTTACGGTAACCCGGGAAAACACATCGCCGATACTGCCTCTGACATCAATGCCGGCAAGAGGCACCGGATGACCGTTTTTGGACTTCAGGACGGCATACTCGCCGGTGGATTTGCTCATTGTCATTTTTGTTCTCCTTCAGTTTCATTCATGGCCCGCAGAATCCGCTGCACCATATCCCGAACCTCCTCGGGACTCATGCCGGATTCTGCGGGGTCGATAACCAGCTCCGCTCCGGGACGCAGAAACACATGACTCCTGACCGCAAACTCCCCGGGCACCGGAGTCTTGTCCGGAACAGCTGACAGGGAATCCGTTCCGGTAAGAAGCTCCCGGATGCGCCTGAGACCAATTCCGGCCTGCTGCCATTTCCGGATCTCCAGAAGACGGTCAAGATGATCGGGAAGATAATAGGCTCCCCGATTGGCTCCTTCCGGGCCCGGCAGAAGGCCGCTCTGCATGTAATAGCGAATCGTCCGTCTGGGAAAACCGGTAAGGGTACTCAGTTCTTCAAGTGTAAAATGCTTTTCTTCTTTCATAGTTAAAAATCTAACACCGTTACTGTCATATTTCAACTGTCAGATATTATTCCTTTTTCCGAAAACGCCGCGGGGATCTCAAAATACCGGTTTCCACAGCTCCGTTTCAGAAAATCAGAAATACGGTTTCGGAGAATTTTAAAGAATTGAAAGTTATTGACTGAGGAGGAGGGAAGGCGCCTCAGGCGCCTTCCTTTAATGACTGAAGGGGATTCTCCCCTTCACCCCTTATACTGCCATGCGCAAAAGGCCAGAAATGATTAAGACAGTAAGAAGTGCCTGAGCGGGCAGGCAGGTAAGGTAAGGTAAGGTAAGGTAAGGTGAGTGAGTGAAGTGACAAATTAAAAGCGGAGCATACCCCGCAGTTCTTCTCCGGAAAGCTGCGAAAACCGAGCTTCCTTCTCAGAATCACCGGTTCCGTACTCTGCAGATTCCTGCCGGAAGGAACCTGAAACCGCCCGAACTGCAAAAAAGTGCCCTTCAGCCGGAGACCCCGTCCGGGGCCGGAAGCTCCGCCTCCTTCAGCCTGAAAGTAGACAAATGTATACCTGCTAGCCATTAAAACCTGGCATGATTATTGCTTCTAATTTGGCATCATGCCACCATAATAACCAAGTTTTTGGAGGAATAACCTGTCTCTTTTGGTGGTTTCTGTAACCGCTGATATTCTGTTATGTCTCTTTCCGACAAATGTGATCAGATCGACAGCATCAAACCATTGCAATATATCATGCAGAGAGACGTTTATTAGCCAGTTCAGCAGGGTTCTTTCATCATCAAGATTTTCCTTCAGGTCATGCCTTGCATCGCCGTTAGGCTTCCCAAGAGTTTTCTTCATGTCTCCGATTCTCTTGTAGAAGAAATCCAGGTAACACAGAGCAATAAACTGGACAAACAGCCGCCCCCGAAAACGGTCATCATCATGAACACGCGGTTTGGAGCCTTCTGCCTTTTGTTTAAAAAGCTCAAACATATCCTCGATATGTTCTCTTTTGCGTCCGAATTTTAATGCAGACGCCGGATCCTTAACCTTGTTGGAGGCATAGCAAAACACTCCGAAATACTTCTCGTGCTGCTTGAACACATCATCCTTAATGGAGGCAGTAATCTTCCCGTTGCGTTTGCGTGACCAGGTTAAAAAGTGTTCAGCGGTTTTTAATTCCGTTTCGCTGAACTCATTCTCCCGTCCATCCTCAATGACTTGTTTGAGAGAGCAAATTTTCTCAATAAGCAGCCTCTTATCCTCTCTATATTTGGTATCGCTGCGTAAAATACTAAGATATATTCTCGGCTTGAGTTTGATGATATCGCCTTTTTTCTGAGAAGGGGTATCATATTTTGCCTGATAGGACAGCTCCGGTTTTACAACAACAGTTAGGCCAGAAACATCACGATCAAAACTGATGATATTATTTGCGCCGATTTTATCAATATTCTGATCAACGGCATTTTTAATCCACTGTCCCCCTCTGACAGTTACTCTGGTTTGATATTTTATGCTGGCCTTTGTGTATCTCACTATATTTTCCTGTGAATAAAAACCGTTGTCCGTAACGAACAGAGGTCCTTTCATATTCAAAAAATTCAGATGCTTAATAGCGTTTTCCACACAGGTCACATCGGGCAAATTGCCTGGCTGGGTGTGAAATGCTATAGGCTGATCATTATTCAGAGAGTAGAACGTAATGAGCTTTATGGTTGGTAATTTATCCCCGTCCTTGTTGAACCCGTATCTGGCTTGTCTGAGCTGACCGGAGTATGTTGAAACGGTTGAACTGTCGTAAGCTATGCCCTCATCATCGTCGCCGACACGTGCCGCTCTTATTTGAAAGAATGTTTGCAGGTAATCTTCATGGATGCCCAGCAGATCAAAAACCTTTCGGCAGAGATCTTCGCTGATCATGTTTTCTTCTTCTATGCCATGCTTTATCTGCCACGCATACATGTTAGGAAGCGTATCTCCGCCGGTGGCAATCCAAAATCGGGCAATGGCTATGATTCTCTCAGCCAGAGAACCTGATTCATGTTCCGGCATTGCTTTCTTTAAATCATCATCTATTCCGGAAGCTTTTCCCGCCCATTCCAGAAGAGACATCATCCCGTAATGAAATCGTCTTGTTCTTCCTTCTGGAATATTGCTGCCGCTGTCTGCAGCCACGGAATTACTTCCGGAAGCATTCTGTCCGCAGGAAGTTTTTTCTTTTGATGCCAGCCCCGGTTTTACAGAAGGAGCTTTAAATCTTGTGGGAACCACATTGCCATCAGCATCTAGTTTTCCTATTATTTCAGTTTTTAGCACCTTATTTCTTCTTGTTTCAGGATCGTAATTAACAGTGCGTTTGATTACATACACAATACCATTAGCACGTTTCTGCTTGACAATATTCTCTCTTGTTCCACCGACAATTGGCCTTGCCATAAGTACTCCGTTAACAGGTATACATCACGCGATAATTATACAATATGTATACTCGTTAATACAGTGATTTGAATCACAAAACCGGCATACCGGTAAGACTATTCAGAAACGCAAATACGTGATCAGAACCATTGGCAGGTCAGTAAAGTGGAAAGGCATCAATCGTGCTAAAATGTCATCAGCTTCTCATTGGCCAAATGAATGAATCAGGGGAGAAAACTATTGAAGTAAAAGGACTGATTCTGACGGGTTGTCGACTACCAAAGGCATCGACAGCATCAGTACAATTGAAAACGAGATGAGAACAGGTACACAAAATTAGAGACTGTCTGTGCAATAAATGCTTGCTGGATATCAATACCACAAGCAATAATCATGCCAGAATTTAATGGTTAGCAGGTATACATACACCTACTTTCAGGTTTTATAACCGCCCGGTTCGGAGCTTCCGGAACCGCTCCCCTGACAACGGTAAAGTATCCGGTATAAAGCATCAGGGTTCCGAAGATATCAAAGCTGGA
>CACYPY010000131.1 GCA_902776415.1 uncultured Ruminobacter sp. | reverse complement strand
CAAAAAAATCCCCAATTTACAGGGGATTCGTGCAATTTTGTTGGCGAAAACAGGGGGATTTGAAGAAAAAGAAGCTACAAGCCTTATGAAATATAGCTCAATACTATAGTCCCAGGATTTGTGAAACTTTTATTTGATCAAAACCCCGTTAAACAGTGTTTGCAGGGTGAAATGCGATCACCCGGGGATTGCCGCTTAATATGGATTATTTGGAATTTTCCGCAAGCCGGGCAGCAAAAAAGAAATCCATTTCGTGGCGGTTACTGTCAAGGGATGTCGCCAGTACTTTGGTGAAGGCCTTTTCATCATACCTCCGTCCCATGTCGTTCACGGTTTCTCCGGCGGAGAAGGTTTTTATGAGATGTTCGGTGGTGAAGGCGTTATGAAGCACCAGAACGCAGGCATTGTCCCTGTACAGGCAGAGACATGGTTCATAAGGATGAGATGAGAGCCGGTAGGTGATTCCCCTGCGGGTATAGGAAATCTCACCCGTATTGTCGTACAAAAGCTTTCCGAAATCATCCATAATAGCGCTCCCCGCAATTTTTCCGCACAGGTGGTTCGTTTCCGAATGGCTGAACCGTAAAGATTTCCTCGTTTACTGTTTTCAGGATACCCGGACAGGAGGCTTTTGGCAAGACTTACGGGGACCGGTATCCTCCGGCCCGTGAATATTCACATCTCGTCAATACTGCCACCACATTTTGCAACACCTTGATCGGGATAGAACCCTGATTTTGTGCCGACAAAGCTACATCACAGCATAACAACCTGAATTTGCAGGCCTCTCATTTGACTATGAATCCGCAGAGGAATACCGGCACACAGTATGTATGTCAGTGCCAGACTTGCTTTCCTTGAAGCCGATGGTGGTGACCTTAACACTGAGCAAGGCAGAGAAGGACAGGTTGTTTCCGGCACAGAGAAAATGGATAAAAGATAAGGACAAAAAAGTGCGGCGCGGTAACCATGAAGTGGTCTGAAGAGACGCTTACCGGATGTACCGGTGTCAAGGCGGACATGACCATGGAAAGAAGCACCGGCTTGTGGTAGAAACGAAAATCCCGGTGTTCCGGAAATAACCGGGGCTCCCCTGACATTTCATGGGAGCCCCGGCTTTTTATTGGTTTTCAGGACCTGAGAATCCGTTACTTAACGTAGCTGAAGAAGTAGGCGCGGGTAACGGGAGCCAGGCGGCTGTCGGTTTCGGCGTATCTGTTAAAAAGTCTTTTCATTTTATTCACCTCATTCGTAACAGTGAAACTTGTTTCGGTAACAGGAGCTCCGGCGGTTTATCGGTTTCCCGGGCTCCGGAATCTGCTACTTAACGTAGCTGAAGAAGTAGGCGCGGGTAACGGGAGCCAAGCGGCTGTCGGTTTCGGCGTATCTGTTAAAAAGTCTTTTCATTTTGTTCACCTCATTCGTAACAGTGAAACTTGTTTCGGCAACAGGAGCTCCGGCGGTTTATCGGTTTTCCGGGCTCCGGAATCCGCTACTTAACGTAGCTGAAGAAGTAGGCGCGGGTAACGGGAGCCAGGCGGCTGTCGGTTTCGGCATATCTGTTAAAAAGTCTTTTCATTTCGTTTTCCTCCGAAATTCATTTAATTCATCTCGCTGAGCACATTTTTATGATAGTGATACACTGCACAAAACGCAATAGCAATTTGTAAAAATACTACAGAATTTTTTAATGAAAATACTTTCATGACTCTGAAATCATTTTCATCAAAAATTGCAAAAAATGATGAAAAACCTTGTTTTACAAGGAATGGTGTTGTGTTAATGTAACAAAATGCCCTTTGTTGTTTCAAAATATTCCTGATATAGCACGGAATAAAAATTTCAAAAAATGGTTAAAAACGAGCAACGGATCACATCATGCAAAACATAAAGGAAGGGGCGGAACCGGAGGATCTGATTCGGAAGCGGCAGTAAGATGCGGAGGCGGTAAAAAAGCCGGCATGGCGCCGGCTGTTACCGAGGGTGAGAGCGGGGTTCTGTCTCCCGGAATTTTGAAGACCCCGGGAGCAGTTACGGTCATGGCTAATCGGTATAGCCGTAAACTGTAACCTTTGCCGTGCGGTTCAGTTCGGCCACGTCCAGCTGGCACTGCGATCTGATGGTCATGGTGAAGGAGGTATCACCGGAAACCTCTTCCATATAAAAACCGGCTGCGGGCATTTCCAGAGGATTGTCGCCGGCCGGAGCGTCAGCCGACCAGACATTGGATCCGTAGTAGTCCCAGCCGGTATAGTAGGGCTTCAGCACCGCATCAACATCGGTATCGGAGTGCGTAAAGTTGATCTGCGTAACGTTGTTGGCATTGACAACGCCGGCCCGGAATTTCTGGGAAGCGGGATCCTTGTTGAGCCCCTTGCATGACGGGTTGGTCTGCCCCGCGGTAATGAAGCTGTATCCGGCAATGTCAACGGTGAGGGCGTCGATCTCCACTGCTTTGGCGGGAGTTCCGTCCTGGTCGCTGAGCCCTCTGAAGGTGCAGACAATCTTGGTTTTGCTGTCGGGATCCGCATAGCTGCAGCTGTTAACCGCCGTTACGAATTCCTCGGGGAGTGCGGCGCGTTTTTTGCAATTTTTGTCGCTGTCGCAGCTTCCGGCCTTTTCCACCGCCTTTCCGGCATCGGCAAGACCGAAGCCGTAGAATGAGGAATGCCGCATGCCAGCCTTGTTGGTTTGCCATCCGGTATTGACCCTGACGCCCTCGATTTCCGAGATGGTTACAGAATCATCCACGGCCAGAGAAGGGAGTGCCTCGTCGTTGCGGGAGGTTGCTGCCAGAATGTACCGGAGCTGCGGAACGGTGATGTCCGGCTTTGCCGAATATATCAGCGCGCCTACTCCGGAAATAGTAGGGGTTGCTGCGGAGGTGCCGTTCATTTTGGCGGTATAAAAAGCGGTATTGGGAAGCATTCTGAAAGGAGAGCCGGCATCCCAGTCAGTATCTGAGTATTCGGATGCCGCATAGCTTGAAATGGTGGTTACCAGTGCCGCGGCATCGTCATCACCGCCGGAATATCCCATTTCTCCGCCCAGACCGGACACCCAGAGATCTGCACTGGAGCTGCTGTAGCTGGATTTGATTCCCTGAGCGTTAACTGCACCGACGTTAATGGTGTAGGGATGCCTTTCTACCGAGGAAGTCATTTTGAATTCACGATCCAGATTGGCATATTTGTCGTATCTTTCTTCTTCGATAATACTGTCATCAATATCTTCGAATTCATTGCCGGCAGCCTTGAAAAGGGCGATATTGCTGTCTCTGAGATTGTTCAGGTACTGCCATACGGCGGGAGAATTGTATGTTAAATAGTCAAAGCCGAGGCTCATGTTGAAGAGATCGGTATTCTTCTTTGAAGACATTTTGAAGGTTTCGGTAATCCGACGGTCAATTTCTTTTTTAATTTCCAGAATTTTTTCAGGACTGCTCTTAACAAAGGAGTAGTCGGCCTCATCCTCATCATCGCCGTCATCGTCATCGTCTTCATAATTGTCAAAGGCATAGGAGGTGAGAGTTGCATTGAAGGCAATGCCGGCTCCTCCTTTTCCGTTAGTGCCGTCAGCAGCGATGAGTCCGGAAACGCCGGTACCATGAAGATCATCGGCATCCTCGGCGAGATCTTCCGGGGTAAGTCCTTTTATGTTGCGGATTCGGGCGGTGTCAGGAACATCCGAGTCCTCGAATTTCCGGGATTCCAGATCCTCATGTGCGAAATCGGCGGGGGTGTCAAGAACGGCAACATGAACGCCGTCTCCCGGGGTTTTTCCCATGGCGGTCAGATTATTCCAGGCTTCAATAACATTAAGGTCCATGCCGGCAACCGGAGCATGTTCCACTCCGAAGTTTTCTGTACCGTTGTTATAGATATGCCACTGATACTTGAACAGCGGATCAACGGGGCCTACATTGCTGTCTTCAGCTCCGATAACAACCTTTTCGACAACAGTCTCGCCATTTAAGCCGGTCAGGGTGAATTCTTCCTCGATGGGGAGGGTCAGGGTTCTGTCCTTGAAGAGGTCGGCGGAAATCACGTAATGCCATTCTTCCGGAGCCGGGACGGCATCTCCTGACTGAACAGCTCCGCCAGATGACTGCGCTGCGGCGTCCCGGTAGATGCGGCCGTATTTTGCTGTGATGTCTGAGGTGTAGAAGCCGTAAATGGAAAAGGGGGCTCCGGTCAGAACATTGCCATCATTTGCAATTCCGAAAGAGGGATTATGATGCTCTTCATCGTTATGGTTGTTTGCATGACCGTGACACCCGGAAAGCAGGAGCATTGACAGGATGACTTCCGTTGCGGCAATGGCCAGTTTTGATTTTTTCATACTAAACTCCATGTATGTTTTGTATTGGGATGCGGAAGCTGTCAGGCTGAGACGGTCGGTGAGGTCCCTGTTACTGCAGATGCCTGTAATTGAAGGGCGGATAGCCTTTCCCGGAGACAGGAGAGCCGCATTTTCCGGGTAATGGTACAGGAGGAGGCCGGATGATTTCAAACAGTCCCGATAAAATATGAGGTCTCTCCGAAATTTTTTTCGAATATGCGATGAAATCAGTTACTGCGGTCAGTTTTTCTCCCGGTCGGGACATGTATGGAATGTTTTCAGGAAGCTACGGAACAGTCCGGAGCCGCATTATTCTGTGCCAGGGCATCAGTATTTTCGGAGCGATGTCACCACCACGCCGATAATTTCACATTCCAGATCCGGAGTGATGACTACCGGCTGGTAGGCGGAATTTGCAGGAACCAGTCTGGGAACCGGGGTAAGCTCCAGATATTTTACGGTAAATTCCTGTCCGACTTCGGCAATGACAATGTCGCCATGCCGGGGCTCCCGGGCCCGATCCACCACGAGATAGTCGTCCGGAAGAATTCCTGCCTCGATCATGGAATCCCCGATTACCTGAAAAATATAGGAGGAGGCCGGATGACTGATACAGAATTCGTTCAGATCCAGACTGCCGTCGATGTAGCCGCCGTTCGGAGCAGGAAAGCCGGCCGGGATTTTTTCCAGGGACAGCGGAAGCGGGGTCCGGGATTTTCCGGAGTCTTCCGGAACCCGGGCCACGGGCTTTGCCGACGGCTTTTCCGGGGGATTGTTTAATGGAGAATGGTGTTCAGTGGTCATGAGATGCTCCTCAGTGCCGGACGTTTCTGCTGAATTCAGCCGGAATGAGTCCGGAAACGGCGTTTTATTGCAGCTCTGATTTTATCAGTTTCCGGAAGCGGCTTCTCTCTTTTGTTTTCTTATGGCGTCAATATCCGGAATAAACCAGGATATGAGAGCCGAAATTACTGCCGAAACTGTAATGGCCCACATGGTGTATTCCAGTCCGTAATGGTCTCCGATATAGCCCAGCACCGGGGAGGTGATGCCTCCGAAGGAGATGCCGAGACCGATGGTGATTCCCGAAGCGAAGCCGATGTGATTGCAGAGCAGCTTCTGTCCCATCACCATGGATACAGAGAGACTGCCGTACAGAAACAGGGCGGCCGGAATCAGGAATGCCACGGCAAGTCCGGCGGAGTCGGACATGACGAATGCAGCCAGGAACGGAATAGCCAGGGTTGCCGACAGTGCCAGTACTTTTTTAAACCCGATGCGATCCGCCAGCACTCCTCCGGCCAGGGTGGCCAGGGCGGAACAGACGGCAATTACCGTGAGATTTGCGTTTGCCATGCCTACTTCCCACCGGAACCGGGACATGAAGTAAAGCGGGATAAAGGTGGTGAGCCCGAAGTAGACGCAGGAGCGGAAGAAAATCATCATGGTCAGGATACCAAATCCGGAATAGCTTTCCCTTTCCTTTGGCTGTGATTTGAGTTCGCGATTTTCGTTATTGGTAAGATCCAGATAGTGCTGATTTCTTCTCAGAAAAACGAAGGTCATGATGAGGGCCGGGAACATGATGACGGCAATGCCCGGAGGCCCGAACAGAAAGGTGGCCAGGGAGATTACCAGAGGGCCCACGGCAAATCCGATATTGCCGCCTACGGAGAATATGCTCATGCCCCGGCCCATGTGCTCCCGGGAGCAGGCGTGACAGAGGCGGCTCCCCTGGGGGTGGAACATGGCGATGCCCACGCCGCTGATGCTGATAAGGACGAACATCAGAATAAAATTATGGGTAAAGCCGATAAAGCCCATGCCCAGAGCCGCAGTCACCATTCCGGCAGTCATTATCCAGGGGCGGGGCTTCAGGTCCGAGATGATCCCCACCAGGGGCTGCACGATGGATGACAGCAGGGTGGATGCCAGAACCAGCATGGAGATTTCGGTATTGGTGTGGAGATACCCGGCGGCCAGAAGCACTGCCAGCGAGGCTCCCACGGATCCCTGGCAGATATCGGTGGCCAGATGTCCCAGCATAAAAAGATAGTTATCGTGGTATCTCCGGAAGTGCTGCGAGAATTCCATAATATCCTCTCCCTGACGAATAATGTGACATATATCATTATTTTGCTTTGACAGGAATTTGTAAATCACTTTTTTGAACAGGAATGCGCAGCGCGACAGGTCACAGCAAAGACCGCGATGTTCGGTCATGATTCGTGAGGATTGTTCCGGGGGAACTCTCTCGCGGCAGGAACGGGGTATTCCCGTTCT
>CACYPY010000130.1 GCA_902776415.1 uncultured Ruminobacter sp. | reverse complement strand
ATCTCTAATTCCCTACCACGATTATAACTTGTCCTCTTCCCCTGCGTCCCCCTTTCTCATCTTTTCTTGATTTTAACAGCACTTTCAGCAAATATTCCCTTGAAATATTCTCGTTTTTTATGTTACAATAAGTTATCATAAGATAACTTATTGGGTATTATCGTGATCAATATTTCTTACCATAAGAATAAGGCGGGCACCCTTGTGGGAACGTGGCCCGGCATCACTGAGTACAAAGACGGGAAGCCCAGAAAAACAGGGCAAATATATCTGGGCAAAGTTATCAGCAAAGAGAAACTTATTTTCTGGAACCGCAACGATGGTTACTTCGCTTTCTGCCCTGACACTGTTTCCAAGAGAACTCTTGCAGCCGCTGAAGTCCCGTATATTGCTTCAGAGCCTGACGGAGCTAAAAGGCAGCGTCCGGTGCTTGTTGATTTCGGCGACTCCTACTTTATCGATCGCTTCCTGAAAGACACCGGATATGACAAAGTCATAGACACCATCGACGTTCAAAACAGGGATACCCTGTACGCTCTGATCCACTATTACATACTTGAGGATCGAGCAAATTGTCATGCCGAAACATGGTATGCGCACAACTACGCCGCTTACCTCTATCCCAGGGCAAACATTTACAGCCAGCGCGTGAGCGAACTCTTAGCCGGCATCGGAACGCCGGAGCAGAAAAGAAATTTTCTCATCGCCCATATCGGGTATGTCCTGGCATCGACTGACAAGGAGGTTTCGGTTCTTATAGACAGCACAGGACTGCCCAACAAGAGCAATCTGCCGATAACCAGGTACAGCAATCATGACGGCGACGTAAATATAGAGTTCAGAATGATTGCTCTCGTGCAGCGTTCCACCGGACTCCCGCTGTTCTACGAAATCATCCCCGGTAATGTTGTAGATGTTTCCACTACATCCAGAATTGCCAGGATGGCAGAGCAGCACAGCTGCAAGGTATCGTATGCCATCGGCGATGCCGGTTACGCCTGTCCCGCCACCATGGAAAGGCTGATTCTCTCCGGCATGGACTTTATGACACGTCTCAATCCGGCATATGACAACTTCAAAGATATCCTTGCCAGCCATGGAAAAGAACTTGACGATTCGGCAAATATTGTCAGGTTCAGAAACCGCTTTGTCAGCGTGGTAAAAATCAGTATGGTCATAGCCCGGGACACCGCCAGCGGAACTGAGGTATCCGGCCTTGTTTACCTGTGTCGGGATCTGCAAAGCGCCGCCAGCAAAAAAGACCATCTCATGACTTCCAAACAGGCGCGCAAGCTTACAACTCAGGAGATCCTCGCCCTGTGTGAAAGATTCGGCATCTTTGCCATAGTGACAACCAGGGATTTGTCCACCGATCAGGTTCTTCCGGAATACTACATCAGACAGGATGTGGAGCAGTACTTTGATTACGGCAAGAACTATGCGAAATTCCTGCCTGTCAGACAGCATCAGGAAGAAACGCTGGGCGGGCATATGCTGCTGGCTTTCATCGCAACTTTTGTCGTGATCATGATAAAAAACCGCCTGAACGTGCTGGATACAAGGTATACTCAGATACCGGCGGTTCTGACCGAAACACTGCCCGAAGACGGGGACGCAGATTTAGCCTGCGTTGAAGATCCTGACGGCAGGAAATACTTCATAAAACAGGATCCGATTTCTTCCGTGTTCAGGGAATCCCCTGCGACACTGTTCTTTGAACTTCGCTGTCAGAAAGCCGATGTGTTTACATCTGTGATTATTCCTGAGGTACCCACGAGGCAGGCGAAGGACTTTTATGACGCTTTCAGGCTGCACAGCCCGGATGCAGTTCAAAGAACGGAAAACGGATTGGTTTATGAGTTTGATAACGGCGCTCAGAACGGGCTGACAAGAAATCTGGCGTTTGCCAGGAAACCGGTAATAGATGATAAAACCATCGAGGCTCGCAGAAAAAAGAAAAGCACCCCGCCCCATGTGCCGGAAACGGCCGAAAACGGCAACGATCAAGGAGATAAACAGACCGGCGATTCATCGAAGCCGAAATCCAGAGGCAGACCGAAGGGATCCAAAAACAAAGCCACGCTTATGAGAGAAGCGGCTAACGCTGCCGCCGGTATCTCAAATCAGCCCCAAAAGCGGCAAAGAGGCCGTCCGAAAGGCTCAAAAAATAAGAAGACTTTGGCACGTGAAGCGGCCACAGCGAACCAGCCGGCAAAGAAAAAGAGACGCGGGCGTCCGATAGGCTCTAAAAACAAACCGAAAACCGGTCAGGACTTAGGAAGACCTTCAAATCCCGTTGAATCTCAAACCGGTGTGTAATCACCGGAATAATAACAAAAATATAGCTCGCAACTGCTCAGCTCCATGACATGGGTTATTATTTTGAGGTCAATAAACCGCCAGGGAATTTCATCACTGAGCCCTGTAGCTATGCGGTTTTATAAAAAATCGATAAGTTATAAACATACTAGGGAATTAGAGATGATGATGCGTTCGGCATGAAGCTGCCCGGACTTAATGCCTCGAAGCTTCTGGTAATCATCAGATCACTTACGGCTCCGGATCAGCTTGAAGGCCGCATTCGCAGAATAACCGCCCTTATTTCCGAAAACATGGATTCCGTTCCGGAGGAGGGGGCACTGGCCGAGCCGGATAAGATTTCCGAAAGACGCCAGGCGACACTGGATGCCAGATATTCTTTTTGGAAATCATTCCTGAGCTATGCCTTCAAGAATCCGGAATTCGCAGAGCATTTCAGGAAGAAAAAGCCGACTCAGGGAAGCTGGGTGACCTTCGGCATCGGTGCTACCGGCTGCCATATCGGAGTGACCTTCAATATCCGTAAAAACGAACTCCGGGCGGAGCTTTTTATCCGGGATGATCGGAAACTCTACTTTACGCTGGCCAGCCAGAAGAAGGCTATTGAAGCCGAGGCCGGACTCTCCTTTGAATGGCGGGACGTGGGCGGAAAAAACAGCAGTATCCGCATTGAGAATCACAGCTTCAAGCTTGCCAGCAAGAGGGATCGGCATAAGCAGTTTGACTGGCTGATTGACGTTGTCCTCAGAATGAGAAAGGCCTTTGTCAAATACCTGTAGGCACGGGCGGACTCCCGGAATATTTTCCGGGAGCTGTGCCGGAAGGGGGATTCCCGGGGCTTTCGGAATGCCTGGGACAGGAATTTTCGGGCAGGACGGAATTCCGGGGAGTTCCGGGGAGTTCCGGGGAGTTCCGGGGAGTTCCGGGGAGTTCCGGGGAGTTCCGGGAATAGCGGGATTTTTCTGCAATGAAGTGAGTTTTCTTATTTAACGGCGGGGTCATCCGGCATTTTAAGCACCAGGCATTCCTTGCCGTAAAAGGCAATGCCGTACTTTAAGACTTCCTGATAACCACTGGCTCTGTAACGGTAGTCGTACTTTTTATCCTCTATCTGGTTGAGAGCTTTTGTGCACATGTCTTTAAAAGATTTAGGAGTGCCGGACTTGCATTTTTTAAATTCCAGAATTACAGCCTTCCCCTCAAAAACTTTGCTGAGAACGATATCTGAAAATCCGTTGCCATCATCCTTCTCGGATTCCATCTTAACTCTGTTTACCCGGTTTCCGGCGCTTCCGGCGCTTTCTGCGGCAATGCCGAGAACTGAGGTCATGAATCCATGGTAATACCCCTCACCGCTCATGGCATCCCGGTTGCTGATAAATCTCATAAGCATGTCGTTAATAATATCCTGAACCTTCTTTACATCACCGGCAAAGAGGGCATCCAGCATCATAAAGGCCTGTTCAACCCATTCCGGATTGCTGCTGCTGAAAATTGTCTTTGCCTTTTCTGAAAAGCATTCAAGAATTTCATTATTCGGAATTCTGACTACTGATTTGTTACTTTCCGGGGGAACGGCATCCTTAACCACTGTGAGATACCCGGTATGCAGCATCAGAGTGGCGAAGGTGTCAAAATCGGTATCCGAGGTAATTTCCGGATAGGTGGTAAACTCCCGAAGAGCAATTTCCTCTGTTTTGCCTTCCATAAGATTCTGAAGACGCTCCAAATCCCTTCCTCCAGGATGTCTCATAACGAGCCCGATAATGTCGTTACCGCTGGAATTTGCCCAGTAGTTCTGCGGCTTGAAAGCTTCAGGATTTTTGCTGTCCAGAGCATCTCCGGTAAAGTTCAGTACGCTCCACGGGCACAGCATGTCGTTTTCCGCAAAGTTATAGCCGTCATACCATTTTGTAACATCAGAAAGCCGGCTTTTGAGTTTGCACTCTTCAAGGAGCCTTGCCGTTTCTTCCCGGGTAAGTCCGATAAAATCGGATAAAAATTCATCCTGTATGCCACAGGTCTTAAAATTGTTAATTCCGGTGAAGATACTCTGGTGAGCAATGCGAAGGCAGCCGGTAACAAAGCCCTTTTCCAGGCTGCTGTTGGTTTTAAGGGCTGCTCCCATAATGCCGCGTATAATTTCGAGCATTTTGTCATAATACCCCCCGGACTTCGCCTTCTGCAGGGGAACATCGTATTCGTCTATCAGGATGATTGCTTTTTTATTAAATGCTTTTTTCAGCAATGCCGACAGCTTCCTTATGAAGAACACAATCAGGTTTTTTACTGATGATCTGATATTGCCATCCCGCGTCATCAGAGATTTTTCGCTTTCATCCCAGTCTGATATCCTTTCCAGGAATCTGGTACTGAGACCTTCCCTCCCGATCAGAAACGAAAACCTGTCAGACTGTTCCGCAAAAACAGTGATAATGCTCCTGACTGCATCCTCAAGAGTGCTCCCGGCAACATCTTTGAATGAAATGCTGATAACCGGGTAACGCCCCATGTGCTTTTCACAGAAGGCGCGATTCTCCGAAACCTTAAGCCCCTTAAAAAGCCGCTTTGGCCGGCTTCTGTCCTCCGGATTCTGGTAGTTCATTTCCAGGAAGCAGGAGAGCATGCTCATGGTGAGAGTTTTCCCGAATCTCCGGGGCCGGAGGAGCAACATTACCTTGGCTCTGTGTACCAGGTCATCAAGCTGCGCGGTTTTGTCTATGTATGCCAGATCCTTGGTTATCAGTTCTTCAAAATCTTCGATCCCGGACTGAAAATTTCTGGCTGTCAGCTTCTTATCCATGCACCGCTCCTTAAAATACAAACATCATCAATGCCAAAGTATCGGCATCCTGCTAAATTCTGTCAGATGAATCAGGATGCCATAACATGTGGATTCATTTTGCCGGAATCTATATTATCTGTTCTTTCGTCCCGTCTTGTTTCAGTCTAACATACAAGCCCCGGGAATGCCCGAATCCCTGCATCAATAATAAGCAAAAATGATGAATTTTATGATCCGAGCGGATTGAAGTTTTACATTTGATTATTACGAGGCGGTGCCGGGGCTGTTACCGGAGTCTCTCCCGGGACGGTTCGCTCTTATCTTAACCGCTCTCTGCCCGGTCTTCAGTCCCGGGCATGGCGATCACTGAATCCGAGTTCTGACCAATAAAAAAGGAGCCCGAAGACTCCTTTTCATATTCAGTTTCTGCTAACAGCTCAGAGCCGCAGTGCCCGTACTACTTGACGGAGGTGCTGATGGTTCTGACCTGCCTTTCGGTACGGCTGTACTTGTCTCTTTCCACCGCATTGGAGAAGCTTTCCTGATCCAGATAGCCGTCAGCCTGGGTGGCATCGGCAACAGAGGTGTTTCCGGCGACCATGGCGAAGTGCACGATAAGAGAGAGCACCAGAGCCACCAGGAAGCCGATAATCGACGCTCCGGACCATTCGGCGTTTTCCATCAGGAACTTGGCCAGCGGAATGCAGACGGCAGCTGCGGGGACTGACCAGATACCGGCGGAGGTGAACATTCTGCTCCAGTCGGTAGGGAGGTTGCCCACCAGCTTTCCGGTCTGTCCGTTAACCGCAAAGACAAAGTCCTTGCCGTTCCACTTGTTTCTGATGATCCATACCGGGAACATGGCGTACTTGATGGAACGATCCGAGAAATCGATCTGGGAGTCCACCACGTCAACCTTGTCATAACCCTTAACGGACTTGTCAATAACGGCCTTGACGAAGGATTCCTTCATGCGCTTCTCAAAACGCGGATAGCTCTCCTCCACGCCCACGTCGTACTTGGTGGCGGCAAAGCCGGAAACATACGCGGTCTTGAAGGCCAGGGCCTCTGCGGTATTGAACGGCTCGATGGAATCCATCAGATCGTCATCCATATCCTTGGAGGCGTCGGCAGGAAGGTCGGTAAACTCCATGTGGCTCTTGCGATATACATCGTAGTGCTCATGGGTGGTGATTTCCTGATTGGCCTGTCTCGTGGTGGTGATCTTCTGGCAGTCGAGATTTACCTCGCCGTCAGCCTTGCAGCTCAGGAGCCAGAAGGGAACGTAAATACCCTGAATCTCCTTCTTGCGGGCTTCGGCATTGAAGCTCTTCGGCACGAAATGCTTGGAGGTCACGTGTTTGGTGTACGCTTCCTGCACCTGCCTGTTGTCAAACTTGAACGGAATGATGACATCAGGCTGGGCTTCGCCGGAAATCTTGCCCGAAAGCACAATAGGACTGTCGCAGAAAGGGCACTTTTCTGAAATGGAGGTAAGCGCCGGGGTAATGGCGCCGCCGCAGGACTTGCAGATATAGGTCTCCTGCTGCCCCTCCTGAAAGGCCTCTCCGGTTTCCGGATCGATATCAAGCCTGCTGCCGCCGTCCTTCACGTCGATATTGTCCTCGGCCAGCTTTTTGGCGGCCATGGCATCATACTCCTCCTGGGAGATGACGGAATCGCAGAAGGGGCACTTCAGCATCTGAGTCTTGATATCAAACTCGTAGGTGCCTCCGCACGGACACTTGTAGCGTTCTGAATTGCTGGTCATTTTCAGTCCTTAAAACTTGTGACCGCACTGCGGGCAGAACTTCGGAGTGGGGCCCTCATACTTGTTGCCGCATTCCGGGCAGGCACCGCCGGCCTGGGGCTTCTGCTGGCCGCAGTTCATGCAGAACTTGCCGGTGTTTTCGGTACCGCAGGCGCAGGTCCAGGATCCGGCAGGAGCCGGCTTCTGCTGACCGCAGTTCATGCAGAACTTGCCGGTATTCTGAGCACCGCAGGAACAGGTCCAGCCACCGGCAGCCGGAGCCTGAGGCTGCTGCATCGGCGGCTGCTGAGGCTGCTGCTGTGCCATGGCAAACAGATTGGAGGCACCGACGCCGCCGGCACCCTGAGCCAGTCCCATGCCCATAAAGCCGTTCATGGCGCCGTTGGCATTGCCGGCAGCAGTGCGCATGGCATCGGCCTGGGCTGCAGCCATCTGAGCTGCTGCCATGCCCGGAGTGGCGAAGGCGGAGGCTCTCTGGATCTCCTTCAGCATCTTCTGATCTTCTTCAGGCATGCTTACGGAATTGAGAGCAATTGAGAATACGGCGATGCCGCGTCTGGACCACTTGTCGTTCAGCACCTTGTTCATGCTGTCGCAGAGTTCATCCACGTGCTGCGGCAGGGCATAGGGTCTGATGCTGAGGTCGGAAAGAGCGCCCAGAGCCTGGTTAAGGCCGCCCACGAATTCCTGCTTGAGAGTCGGAACAATGGTATCGCGCTCGTAGCAGTCAGGTACGTTGCCGCCCAGCTGCTTGTAGAAGGAAACCGGATCGGTAATCTTGAAGGTGAACATGCCGTTGCAGCGCACTGACACGTCCATATCAATGTTCATTCTCTGATCAACAATGCGGAACGGGATCGGAGTGGCGGTACCGAACTTATTGTCGATGATTTCCTTGATATTGAAGTAGTAAACTCTCTGATCGGAACCCTGAACGCCGCCCTGCTTGAAACGCTCCCAGGCAGTGCCCATGACGTTCTTGATTTTGTCAACGTTAAGCTTGCCGCTGAAAATCGAAGGCTCGCCACCTTTGTCATAGGTGAACTTGCCCGGTTCCGCGGCAACTTCCATGACGATGCCGTTGTCCACCACAATGGCGCACTGGCCGTCGGCAACAACGATGCCGGAGCCGTTGGAAATAACATTGTCACTGCCACCGGTGTTAGAGGATCTTCCGTTAACAACCTTCTGTCCCTTAACCATCAGGGTATCGTTATCCAGGGAATCGCAGGTGAAGAATTCCTTCCACTGATCGGCAAGGGTTCCTCCCATGGCTCCAAGAGCGGCTTTGATTAATCCCATTATTTTTCTCCATTAAAAATCAGAAAAAAAGGCAACAGGTCTGATACCGTAAGGTTTGTTGCTGTTCGGGTACAGAAACATGGCTTCCGGTATGCACACCATTCCACAGTTAGCTCACAATATATATAAATGTGAGACCGCTGTGGGGATTAATTGCCAAATTAAAGGAATTGATCACAAGATTGGACACCGCTGCTGTTATTTTTTCAGGAATGTGGTTATGCGGGGATAATGCCAGGATTACAGGGGCAGAAAACCGGGGAGTGCAAACCGGAGCGGAAGGAGGGTAAAAATGCTGTCAGACCTCATTCCGCATACCGTCCGGAAGCCTGCCCGGGGCTGGGACTGCATGGAGAAGGCCGGTAAAACTCCCTTTCGGGTACCAGCCGATCGGGGAAGAGATCTGCGTTTTTTCCGGGTTCATGCCTCAATGTGTAATCCGAAGCAGATCATAAATGTGTCAGCGCCCGGGGCTTCCGGATGTACGGCACGGAAGTTTCGTTTTATACTGAGTAAACTCCGATAATGCCTGAAACAATTGTAGTTCCCGGTATCGGAGCCTCATGAAACCGATTCCTGAAGTGATGCGGCAGGGGATTGCTGATCACGAAGAATACCGACGGCATGGCCGGATATTCCGGGGCAGTTTTTCATTCGGGAACGGTCATGATGAGAATTGCCAGGGGAATCCGCTGACGATGCCTGGGATCCTGAAATTATTACCCCATTCACCCCCCTTGCTGAACAGTAGTGTCCGGCAGAGGAACCCGGGGCCGGGCGGACCTTCCGTCATGAAACACCGGGAAGGGCTCCGGCTGTATTTTTGAATTCAGGTACGGAGAAACGGGAGAGTCCGTGAAACCACCAGGCTGAAGGTGGTAAGCAGCTTAACTTCTATGTCAGGGACGATAAAATCAGGGCCATTCCGGATCTTCACAAATACGTCATCATGTATGCTTACGGCAGGTTTTATATCAGGGAAACGGAGTAGCGAGACCATGATTTCATTCCTCGGGAATTTCCGTTTCAGGTATGGCTTCGTTTCAGGCCGGTTTTTAATTTCGGTTATGACTGGATTGACAGTGAGACCCGGTGTGCAGGTTGAACAAATATCAGGTCGGTTTTTATCAGAAGGAGAAACACAATGTTAAAGGCAATCCCGAATGCTTTCACAGATTTTGCCAGCCTTATTGATGAAGACTATGTATTTATTGATAAAACCAGGTTTCTCCAGGTATATGAAGAAAGCAAAACCAAAGTTTCGCTTTTTCTGCGACCCCGGCGTTTCGGGAAAACCATGTTTACCGAGCTTTTAAGATACTACTATGACAAGGCTCTGGAATCCGAAAGCGACCGGCTGTTTAAGGGCAATGAAGAAATCCTGGATGGTTTTACCGATAATATTGTTTCCGGTATCGATGAGTTCTTTTCAAGATATCCTGAACTGATATTGAGCAATATTCGTCGTTCGGTACCTGACGGCACTCCAAAATTGCTGAAGGAAGCAGTGCTTGATTATTACAACAACAGAGTTGTGTTTAGCTCCCCGTCAAAGTTAATCAGAGATTTCCTGAGAGGACTGCCGCTGGAGGATTCGAAACTGCTGGTCATTATTGATGAATATGACAATTTCACCAATGATGTGCTGAGCAGGGATCCGAAGGCATTCGGAGATCTGGCACGAAAGGGCGGAGCGGTGTCTGCTTTTTATCAGGTTCTGAGGTCCTGGAATCAGAAGGGAATAATTAGCAGAATATACGTTACCGGGGTTCTTCCGGTAACCATGGACACCGGCATATCAGGTTTTGTGTCGCAGAATCTCAGCACGGATCAGCGTTTCAATGAGCTTGCCGGTTTTACGGATGACGAGGTTATGG
>CACYPY010000129.1 GCA_902776415.1 uncultured Ruminobacter sp. | reverse complement strand
GCCTTTCGGAAAACTCTGAAGACACCGGAGCTGTCAGTTTCATTGCCGCCGGCTGATTTGCAGGAGATGCCGCCGTATCATGATTGAGCTTCTGTTCCTCCTTTTGCCAGTGGCAGCTTTTTATGGCTGGTACATGGGGTATCATGCCGCGCTCCGGAACAGCGAGAACAGAAACTCCGGAAAAATCAGAAATCTTACCCGCGGGCTTAACTTCTTCTTCAATCATGATCGCAAAAAGGCTGCCGACGAGCTTATCAGCTTTTACGACAGCCAGTCCAATCACAGCTTCGAGGAAAACCTCGCTCTCGGGAATCTTTACCGCGAAAGAGGGGAACTGGAGCGGGCCATCAATTTTCATAACAATATCATGATCATGGAGGGACTTTCCTCCGATGAAAGAGCCTGCGCGCTGCTGGAGCTGGCCCGGGATTTTATTCAGTCAGGGCTTTTGGACAAGGCCGAGGAAATTCTGAAGGAACTTATCAGTTACGATGCCGAAAAAGCCCGGGCCTGCGAGCTTTTGGTAAAGCTTTATGACCAGGAAAGAGAATGGAATAAGGCTCTGGATACCATAAAGTGCTTCCGGCGCATTTTCCGTTCTTCTGCAAATATTGCTGTCAAGGAAGCCGAGTTTTTTTGCGAGCTCGGAAACGACGCCTTTTCCGTAAAACAGGAAAAGGAAGCTTTGGAATACTTCAGAAAAGCGATTCGTGTGAACGGTACCTGCGTCAGGGCCTATCTTAACATTGCCAAGATCAATATTGAACAGAATCAGTTTCAGGAGGCTCTGACCGCTCTTAATGCCATTGCCGAAGCGGAACCAAGAATGATCAGCCTCTGTGTCAAGCCTCTTTCCCGCTGTTTTCCCGGGGATACAGGAAGTCAGGAGGAGCTCCTGGTACTGGAAAAATGGCTGCAGTGTTCCGGTTCCGAGGCCGTGGCTCTCCGAATTGCCACCATTCTCTGCAACATCCGGGGAGTTTCCGATTCCGAAGAGTTCATTATCCGGTATCTTAAGAAAAATTCCAGTATCAGAATGTTTTCATTGCTGATGGATTTCAGGCTTGAATCTCTGGATTCCCAGAGTCAGCAAAAGCTTCAGGTTTTCAAAAGTCTTATTGATGCCCATCAGATTAATTCCAGCCGTTTTGTCTGCAGGCACTGCGGCTTCAAGTCGCAGATGCTGTTCTGGAAGTGTCCCAGCTGTCATAAGTGGGAAACCATGCAGCCTAACGCATCAGTTGATGTTTCGCAGGAGACATTGCCTCCTGCCTGATTTTTTAAGGATTGAATATGACCGAGTCAGCCTCACGCAATACAGATTCCCGGAAAAATGATCCCCGGATAATAGTCGCGCTTGATTTTGCCGCGGAGAAGGAATCGGACGCACTGGTAGCCAGTCTGAATCCCTCCATGGCACGCCTGAAAATCGGAAAGGAAATGTTTACCCGCTTCGGCCCGGAAATGGTAAGGCGTTATCAGGATCAGGGCTTTGAGATCTTCCTGGATCTCAAGTTTCATGATATTCCCAATACTGTGGCCAGAGCTGTGGCCGGAGCTGCTGATCTTGGAGTGTGGATGGTTAATGTTCACGCTCTGGGCGGTGAAAAAATGATGACAAAGGCTGCCGAGGCGCTTCGGGAATTCGGATCCGATCGTCCGAAGCTCATTGCCGTTACCGTCCTTACCAGTATGGATGCCTCCCAGCTGTCCGGAGTGGGAATCCAGGATACCGTTGAAAACGAAGTGACCAGACTGGCGGTTCTGGCCCGGAATTCCGGCATGGATGGTGTTGTTTCCAGTGCCCGTGAGGCAGGGCTTATCAGAAGCAGTATTCCCGGGGATTTCTGCATCGTAACTCCCGGGATCAGGCCCGGATGGGCGGAGACCAATGATCAGGTGCGGATCGTTACCCCGGGGGATGCTTTGAAAGGGGGATCCGACTATCTGGTTATCGGGAGACCGATAACGAGAAGCAGAAATCCTTCGGAAGCCCTGCGGCTTATTTCCGAGGAGATTGCAGCAGCTATTCAGATTACTCCCTGAAAGATTCATTAAGTGTTGTTATTTCAGCCGTTTTCTGATTTCAGGAAACGGTTTTTTATTTTCGGAGCTGAAGGCCCTGAATGGATAGAGCAGCAGGAAAAAAAAGAATGAAAGGAAGGGTATATGAGGGGAGCTTCAGAGTACAAACAAAAGATGATGATTCCTGATCTGCCGCCTTGTCAGGCTTTCTTTCGGTATCGGGAATCACACATTTTATGATGGCCGGGGAGGGGACAGGCCCCTCTCAAAAAGCGTAAATGAATTCCTCGTGGAGATGACATGTTTCAGAAAGGCGCGGCACAAAAAAAGCACCGGAGTTTATCCGGTGCCTTCGCGTTATCCTTATGACAAGGCTATTTCAGGCCTGGGGTTCAGGCGTACATCGGCCGGGGCTCCGGAGCGGGACCGTTCTTCTCCTTTTCCAGATCCACCTCATCGGTAAGTTCGGCAGGTTTGGCCACCACGTAACCCTGAACGGCATCAATGTACAGATTTTCAAGATGCTGTTTCTGAGCCACACTCTCCACGCCTTCGGCAACTACCACGCATCCGAGTCTGTGAGAGACCTCGATGATCATGCGGATAAACTGCAACGTGCTCAGATCGTTGTCGAATTTCTGGCAGAGGTTCGGATCAAGCTTGATGTAGTTCGGCTTCAGGTCTCTGTAGATAGTGAAGGACTCAATGCCGTGTCCGAAATGGCTGATGCTGGTATTGGCATGAGACCGTCCGATGATGGAGAACAGTCTTTCTGCCGCCATTACATTGCTGGAGAGGATTTGCTCGTCAATTTCAAACACCAGATTGGGGGCGATATCGGCGTTTCTGAGCAGGGTTCTTTCGAGCCAGAGCAGGAATGAAGTGCTGATCAGGGCGTTGGCCGAGAGATTGATGCCGAACCGCGCATCGGAACCCTTTTGCAACTTTCTGTACTTGGTGATGATGGACTCGATGATCATTTCCTCCAGACGAACCAGAAGATCATGTCTGAGAGCCGCTGCCAGAATGGATTCCGTGGAAAGAGATTCGCCGTCCTTGGTAAAGAATCTGGCATAGATTTCGAAGTACGGACGTATGGAAATATTCATGCTTCTGATAGGCTGATAGTACAGGGTAATCGCCTTTCTGTTAATGATGTCAAGCACAGTCTGACGCCAGTGCATTTCACCCTGGAGATAGCCTTCGGTATCTTCCTTCTGAATATAGTAGCCGTTGATAGGGCCGGTCTGAGCTCTGGCAAGCGCAAAATCGGCACGTGAGAAGATGACCTCTTCTCTTTCATTGTTGGTGAAGAGGGTGTAGCCGCTGTAGCAGATGCTGTCAAAATCAAAATCCTTGCGGAAGCTTTCGATCTGAACCTTCAGATTCTGGTTCAGGAGCCCGATCTGCTCTTCCTTGCCGCCGGGGATGAGAATTGCGAAGTCAGAACCGGAGATACGATAGGCCTTGGCATTGTTGAAGCTCTTGATGGCATTGTTTACCAGCTCGGCCACATCATGAATGTACTTGTCGCCCATCTGATAGCCGCGGCTCTGGTTGATATCCTGAACGCTGGAGGATCTGATAATGCCGAGAATGCTGGTTCCGTTGGTCTGCTTGGTAAGCTCTCTCGCGAAATCACGCTTGAACATGTTGCGGTTGAAAAGTCCGGTGAGCGGATCGATGGCGGCCTGGGTTTCGAGAGTTTCCACCTTTTCGAGGGCATCCTTGAGCTTGGTGGAGTTTTCCCTTTCCTGCCGGGTCAGTACCTGGGAGAGTTCCTCATAGGGAAGATCCTCGTACCTCTTGTCCACAATGGCCTTTCGCATCTCGAGAATGTCCTTTTCGTTATTCTTGGACACAAAGGACACGGCAAAAGCAGCCGACAGGAAAATGGCCACTACCGCGGAACAAATACGGATGAGGAGATCCTTCAGAGCCGGAGAGGGAGACAGAGAGTAGCTGACCTTGATGTCATTGGATGATATGGTGTTATCAAGAGGCAGAAGCACGCTGGCAATGCCGGACTGGAGTTCCGGAGCAGAGTAGTTATAGATGCCGGAGCCGTTCTTCTCAACCTTGAGTTCTGTCAGATTGTATTCGTTTACCAGCAGAACTCCGTCAAAGGATGAGGTGGCGACAGACGCCTCAATGCGTTCCCTGGCCTGATCCGCAACCCGGGAGACTTCTCCCCGGCTGACAAAATACAGAATACTCAAACAAACGAGGCTCAGTATCGCAGCTACGCCAAAAGCTTTGCTCTGCGCTGATATTGACATAAGGTTTCTCCCTGCTAACTAATTTTCTTACCGGTAATCCGTATTACGGAAGAATATTCTTTCCGGTCGCCCTTTGAAAAAAAGGTAAAATTTCAAAATACACCACAGCAGACAAATATATCACTTATATCCGCTGGGTGTCCCAATGGATACCGTCCAAGTTTTTCAAAACATGATACCAGTCGTATTTCAGGCGTTTCGGGAATATCTGCCGTAAAAAAAGATCTGTAACTGTGGCTGACACGTCTGCGAGACAAGGAACGTGCCGTATAACAATATTTTAACATTTTAATCTTGATCTGTGTAACATAAACGGGAAATTTTCCTGTTTTTATGTGTGACTGCGTTAACGACGGCTCATCTCCGGATCCTTCCGTATTGAATTTCTCAGGTTTTCAGACGGGGAATGGCCTCCTGGGATTTAAGGGCCGGGGATCCGGTTATTTGTTTTCCGGTTCGTCCGGAAAATCCGCCGCAATTATTTCGGCACAGGCACTGAGAAGCTTCAGGATTGCCTCCGGAGTCTGATTCCTGTTCTGATCATAAATAGCAGCGCCTTCCATGGCGAAACGGTACCAGGCGGTGTTGACGCGATCATCCTCGTCCGTGGCCATATAAATATCATGCCATTTTCTGGTTCTGGGGATGTTGTAAATGGTATCCAGATCCTGTTCTGTGGGATCGTTAAGCGAGAGATGCCAGCGGTAGTTTTCAGAAAGGTGCAGGCTGTTCACCACATCGTCCATTTCACGGTTTGCGGTGCTCCCGGCCAGCATGATTATCTGAACCCGCTCATAGCTCGGAGTGTTTTTGGCACCCTTTTTGGAAACTGAAAAACGTCCTTTTTCGCTTATCAGATAATAGTGCCGCGGCAGATTGCCTGTTCCGAAGGGAACCTCGCAGTCAATTTCCATGGCGTCTTCGTTGGTGAGCTGTAACGTGTTGACACCGGAAGATTTGCATGTCGGATCCCGGGAAATTTCGTCAGCCAGGGAATCTATGTCGCTGGTGCTGAGAATCATGGGGGTGGCAGTGGCGGCTATGATTATCGTGCTGATATTGTTGCCGGCGGAGTTTGCAAATACGGTAATGTTGTTGCTGAAATAATTTTCCGCCCGGTTTCTGATGACAAGCCCGTTGTTATGGCTGGATCGGGTAATTCCGGAATGGGGAAGCTTGCGCATTTCCTTTACGGTGTAGGCAGGATCCAGAAGCTTTCGGGTGAGGAGGTCATCGTTTCTGGCATGGGTAAAGCTGACGTCTTTTGTTAAAGCCTCTCTGATGGACTCGGACTGTTCGTCAGGAGACAGCTTTGCGAAGTCAGGGGAAAGATAGCGGTTTATGGAATTAACCGGAAGACCGATGTCGGTAATTATGGAGAAGGGCTGCCGGTAATCTATCGCACTTTCTGAAAGGACGTGCACCAGTACGATGTTTTCCAGTCCTGCTCCGGTATCTTTTTCTTCGTTTTTGCCGTCTTTGACTTCTTTGTTGTTTTTGTCGTTATTATCGACGGCTGCGGTTTCAAAAGGCGATTCGTAGGGCTGGGGCAACGGAGTGTCCGGAGCCAGTCTGGAATAGAACAGATGGGTGCTGCGGCTTCCGCAGTCCAGATATCCGATGACAGAGGTTCCGAATGCTTTGGTCTTGATCTTGTTGTCCACGGAGCATTCGTTGGTGATATTCTCGAACAGCACGTTATCGGGGGTGTCCGGAATGTTCTTTGCCGAGATCAGATTTCCGGTAAATTCCGAGTTTATGATGCTGCTTTTCATCTTTCCGGCAGAAGTGTTTCTGACTGCCATTATCTGGTACAGAGGTGTTTTGTTTTTGTATACCGTCAGCTGAAAATAGTCATTGTTGTACTGAATGTCCTGAAAATTTATCCCGCCTGAGAGGAGGTGGAATGAAGAGGGAAACATTCGCACGGTCATGGGGTTGAACTTGTCGTTGCTTTTCTTCGGGGTCAGCACGTAACTGAGATAAGTGCCCGAGAAGGATGTGTTAATGTCAGTCCCCAGAGTTACGGTATTCATGGTTACCGGATTTTCTGCGGCTTCAGCGCACATGAGCATGACAATGCAGGATGCGAAAGCGGCAGCAATTGGTTTAACCTTGAACAGCATCATGGGCATCTCCTTATTTATCGGGACGGTCATCAGAAACGGCATGATTCCCGGAAGTCAGAGCAGAGGCTACTGAATGATTATAGTTTTCCGGCGGCGTCTTTTGGACATAATTCTGAAGAAAAGGATGAAAATCATGACATCGTTTAAAAAAAATGCAGAAATTGGCGATCTTCACAAAAAATGCGAGGTGCGGCTCCGGGAATACCCTGCGGCATCACGTTAACATTTTCAGAAAATTTCATTTTGTTTTTGACAAGGTCTTTTTTTTCAGTATAATCATCTGCGTTCGCGGTTCTCCGGATTAAAGATGCCGCGGATGCCGTGAAAACGGGGCGCGATAGCAAAGCGGTT
>CACYPY010000128.1 GCA_902776415.1 uncultured Ruminobacter sp. | reverse complement strand
TCCGGGGCATATCGAAATAGAAGACCTGCGCCGGGAGATTCTTGAAGGAGTTCCCATGAGCCGTATTCCGGTTACGCAGCGCACAAAACGCAATACCGTTGGAAATTTTCTTCTTTACTATACCCCTTTTGATAAAATTCGTGACCACCTTTTAAAGCGATTCTGATCCCCCGTTTCTTCACTTCCTGATCCTCAGTTTCCAGTAATTCCTGATCCCTGATTTCCGGTTGTTCGTGATCCCCGTGGCGTGTGATTTTAGAGCGTCGACTTTATGCGCGAGTGTTTTTTTGATGAATGCTGTCGCTGATTAACCAGCGGACAGAGTTTCTGGTGAACCATGTTTGGGCGGATTCTGAGAGAATAAAGGCTGCTTCTGATGAAGCAGCCCATGGATCATTGACAGAATAGAGAATCAGGCTTACGCTGCCTCGATTTCCTGCGGTTTTTCCTGCGCAGAAGCGGATTCGGAGACGGCCGGAACGACGTCTGCAGCTAAAGCACACTTTCCTGACTGTCCGCAGTGTTCCGTAAGATTTGCAAGACAGGCCTTTAATCCCTCATACATCTGCCTGTACTTGTCGGTTTCGGCCTGCTGTTTAATAAGATCGGTCGCCATATTTGCCTTTACTGTTTCAAGGCTTTCCACATCGGCTCTGAGAGATGCCAGCTTGCTGTTCAGCTCCTCGATTTCGGCAGTCAGTTCCCCGTTCACCTTGAGGGCTATGCTCTGAGCTGCCCTGGCATCGTCAGCTTCCTTCTTATATGTGGCTTGAAGACCATCCAGCAGGTCTTTGTGATGGCGGTTAACTATTCCCCACATCAGGGCAATGCTTTCGTTGCAAAGATCTCTGACGCTGGGAGGCATCGGAGAGGAACAGTTCCTCATGGTTCTGATTTCATCCTGGTAAATTTCAATTGCCGCCGTGTAATCGCGATTGGAATGTTTCGGATTTACTATTTTGAGAGTGCTTACCGTTACGGCCATTCCTTTCAGGGCCATATCATGACAGCTTTTCACTATTTCGCGAACCGTGCCGGTGTACGAAACATCTCTGCCGTCAGACAGGGTGAGTGTTTTTTCTGACATTGCGTCTTCCTTAAATAAAGCTTTCAGTGTTTACGGGAAATACCGCTGCGAGGCAAAATGGTATTTCCGGTACATGACCTTAAATTGCATTTCCATCGCAAACCCTTGCAGGCAAAGGGGGTGGAACCGGAAATGGTATTTCTGGTGCAGTACCGTTTTTACCATTTTGCCTGCAGAGCTTGTTTTACAAGTCTTTGCGGGATCTTCCCCCTTGGATGAAAATGGTATTTTCGGTATCTGAACCGTTTACCGCGGTTTATTTGCCGATCCTCCGGAGCCGGCAAGAGCCTCAATATAGGTCTTGGTTTCCAGTTCCTTCACTTTTTTCCTGAGTTCGGCGTTATCCGCTCTGAGAGTTATCAGTTCGCGTTCAGACCTGCAATACTCGGCATCAAGCTGCCGGTAACTTTCGCATTTGCCGTCAAATGCATCTGATACCATTCTCAGCCGGTTTTTCAGAGCGGCGGCTTCATGTCTGGCATCGCAGACGGCTTTCAGATCTTCCCCGCGGATCACCGTCTGCCGGCAGTTGATGTAAAAACACACGGCCTCAAGAAGCTTTCCCGTGTTCCACTTGTAGTAGCCCGCGAGCTTCAGCAGGATGTCGACAGAGAGACCGCCGGCGTTTTCATAAAGCGCATTGAACACATATTCAAGCTGCTCTCCGGTTATGAGCCCCGCAGCGGCGTTTGCTTCATCAGCCATGATTACCTTTCTCCTCTGATTTCTCCCGGAGTTCCTCTCAGCGAGGAACCGGTAATGTTCACGTAAATATCCGAGCTCCGGAACAGTCTGTCCGTAAGGGCCGTCAGAACCGTTGAGGGAGTCGCAACCTTGCCGAGAGCCTCCCGGGCGACCTGCGCGGTTACAATGGTCGAACAGAATCGGTACCGGGCTTCCGCGATTTCATTCAGCTTCAGAAGAACGTCATCCTCCAGCATTTGCTGTCCCCAGTCATCCAGGACAAGAAGCTTTATGCTTTTCAGCTTGTCCCGGAACTTTAAATAATCAGCTCCGTTCATGGCTCCCAGCATCATTGCCAGCTCGCTTGCCCTGTAGTACATGACGGAATGGTTATGGCAGATGGCTTCGGTGGCGGCTGCCTGCGCCAGAGTGCTTTTGCCGACGCCCACAGGTCCCGTGAACACAATGTTCGTTCCCTTTTCCAGATAGTTCATCTCGCTGAGCGCAAGCAGAAGTTCAGATGTAATGCCGCGTTCCGGTCTTGGCTCAATCTCCCGGAGGTATACCTTCCGGGGCAGATTGGAATTCCGGTACAGCCTCGTGAAGCGGGCCTTTGACATGACTCCCAGCTGCCTTTCAAAGCATCTTTCAATCCGCTGGTCGAATGACATGCCGGTATAGACTTCCGGCTTGCTGAACATGTCGATTAGTTCAAAGGCGATGCCGGACATCCGGCACCGGGACGCAGCCTCGATTATTTCCCGCTGCTTGTCGGTAAGATGCGCCTCATACGGACTCAGATAATCTCTTATGTCCTCGTTAAGCGTTTTCATAAAGACTCCTTTTGGTTAGTAGTAGGCCTCGTCGGCAGACAAATGGTTTATCATCGGTTTCCCCGGGGAACGCCGCCTGGCAAGCTCATCATCGGCAATCTTCCTGTACTGCTGTTCCACCGCCGCCTTGTTCCACATTCTGGCAGGCTGCCGGCTGAGCACTTCATCGCAGGCCCGGGATACCAGATCCGGATACGGAGAGGATTCATAAAGCCTGATCACGGCGGCGCAGCTTGCCAGCGTGTTATGTATGGCAAGGGTCGGATCCCCGAGCTGCTGCTCAATCTTTTTCCGGCAGAATCTGACAAGCCCTCCGGCGGCGGAGTCCAGTTCCCCGGCAATTTTTAAAACCGCTTCCGGGGAGCCGAATCTCTCATTGTTCCGCATGATTTCCTGATGCGCGGGAGGACAGTGCCTCGGATCCGTGGTTCTGCCTTTTTCTCCCGGTTTGCCGTCCTTGCGGAGATGCCTGGCTATCTCGATGCCGCCCCGGTAAACGATGACATGATCATTGGTTAAATGAACTTCCACGCAGCTTCTGATGCAGGTGTGCGGCACCGAATACAGATGATTGCCTACATTGATATGGTAGGAAGGGGGAACCTGTATGTGTTCCAGTACTTCCTCGTACGAAGGAATGACGTCCGCCCGTTTGAGCCGCGGTCTTTCGTAGGTATTGAAGAGGAATTCCCGGGTCTTGTCCGCGCTCTTTCTGAAAGGCGCTTTGTTGATCAGCTTTTCCACCAGCTGCTGCAGGAAGTCGCAGTGCTCACTGAATGTTTTTGTTTTCCGAAGCTCGCTTCTGAAGCCGCCGTCGCTGCCGATTCTGCTTTCCAGGAGTCCCACGGTGTGTTCGACGCAGCTCTTTCGCTGCGGTTTCCTTACCGGCGCCGGATCTATGATCATGCCCAGCTGTCTCATGAAGTTCTGGAAGTTCACGTTGTAAAAGATGCTGGTGCCCTTATGACTCGTTATGGCTCCCTTGTAGTTGTCGCACTTCAGTATCGCCGGCATGCGATGATCCAGGTACGTCACCATGTCCCTGATGGCTCTGCAGCTTTCAATCGTGGACTGGGCGCTTACAAAGGTGGCATAGGCGTAATAGCTGGCCGGGAAGGCAAACACCATCACCCAGCAGTCGACAGTTCCGTTATTGGTCTCAAGCCTGTACCGGTCTCCGGTAAAGTCAATCTCGACGTAATCCCCGTAATTGAAATCCTGAATGAAATAGTAATCCTGGTTTTCAGCGTTGATTTTCTCGATTTCCTGATTGATGCGCTTGTAGAAATGCGCCTGAGACAGCTCTGATGCGTTCTGCCTGCGGCACTCCTCCTGATAATCCCGGTAAACCTGACTTACCGGCCGGCGCTTTTCAACAACCGCCAGGGCCGCAATCGCCGCAAAGTCGGGGTAGTATTTGCCGTCCGCCACGGTGTCGGCCCGGGCCGCCGTGAGATGCGATTCCGCATAAAACCGGGCATCCAGAAGTTCGTTCGGCAGCTTCATCAGAGATTCCGCAAACTTTTCCGGTGACTGGCGATCGCCCGCAGGGGAATCATCGGGAAGCCCGGTTTGCCCGGCCTCGGCGCTGCGATTCGCATACAGCGATTCAAATTTGGCAATAATCTGTCGCACCGAGTTAATCGATATTCCCGTCCTGGCGGCAATGTTTTTCTTGCCGCAATGCTGCATATGCAGGCTTAAAATCTGCCGGATCCTTTCCGGCGGCAGATGCCGCTTGTCGTTATCCATAATTAACCTCGTAAATTTCAATGCGCCCGTCTGCGCATCCGGGAATATCATAACCCGGCCCCGGATCAGCGATATTAATCTCTGTTGAACAGGATGCGGAGCTTTATGCTTCGGGAGGTGCGGATTATCATTTCCTTCTATAGTTTCATATAGTATCTGTATTGGCCGCATTCTGTGATATTGATGCGGATTGCTTTATAATTACGGCATCAGATGATTTTTGAATTTGGATAATCTCCCCTGGTAAAGCCGCCGGAGAGACCGGCGGCAGGGGCGGCAGACGGAGCGGAGCCGGTCGCCGCTCAGGCTCCGCCCCCTGAAACCGGCAGCGGATCAGCCGGAAGCGGAGTTTATGGATGATAAGGAATTCAGAAATTCAGGGAAATGAGGACAGATACGCTGAATATAGTTTGGTCAACCCCTTTATTTACCGGGCTTCCGGCGTTTTCGCGGGGATTTTCAGAGGGGGATTTTGCAGGCGAACGGAACCGCCGCAGCTGTTTTTCGAACCGGCGGAACCGGGAGAAGATATCAGATGTCTGCGTTTAAATCACAATCCGGCAGTAATTGGAAGGCGGCTGCAAATTTGTCAGCCAGTTTTTCGCCCGACCGTTTTTCGGCGGCTTTTTCGGCGGCGGCTTTCTCTCCAGTATCCTGAGATAGCAGCCCGGAGCATAGAAGCATGAACCGTCCTTCGAGGCCGGGATCAGACACCGCAGCACCAGATCCGGATAATGCCCGGCAACAAAAAGCTCTTTCGGAAAGCGATTAGCCGGATGCCCTGTGATAATCGGCGTCTTTGCCGGCTGATGTTCCGGAAACGGTTCTTCCTCGGACATGATTTTTAGCAGGTAATCCCTGCCGAACACCGGGACGCTGCCGATTTCGACATCCTCCTGAATCTCTTCTTCAGTAAACCCCGGTATGACCTCGTTCCTGACCGCTTCTCCGCCGCCAGGGGGCTGTGTTTTGACGGATTCTTCGGTCAGCGGCTTTTTAAGATCCTCTTTGGTAACAACACCCGCATCGTTTTCGGCATTCTTTTTGTTTTCGATTTCCTGTAATCTCAGCGCTGACTGCAGGGCGAGCATATACTCAGAGAAATTATCCTCTGTCATCTCGGCCTGACCCGGAATAACGATTTTTGAGAATCCCTTCAGCGAGTTTGCTTCAGCGGCCAAATTGCGGAGAAGGAACCCGGATTCTTCGTCAGTGAACGTCACATAGCGATCGGCATATTTTTTGCGCCGCTCGAGAAGTTTTTCCATGAAGGACGGCAATGTTACGCTCTCCTTCACGTCTTTTGCATTCGCATGTTTTTTGCTGCTGGCTTCAAAGAGGTCATTCGATATTATCAGACGCCAGTCATTCGGTATCTGAAAGGTTTCCATCAGATGTCTGATCAGGTCATCTTCCGTCAGGTCTCCAATCTCCCTGATTTTTTCTTTGAGCTCTTTTATCTCTTTGGTCTCTTTGGTATTTTCAGTCAGATCAATCTCAGGGAACTGCTTAAGCAGCTGTTCAATCCGATCTTCCTTGCAGGTCTGCTCGAACAGGGAAAGATACTTTTCGTAAAGCCGATATTCGCTGTTACAGTTACAGCAGAGATCAATATCGGCAAGAACCCTCCGGTAATAGGGAAGCACAAGTTCCGGAATAAGGGCATGAGTTTCAATTACTTTGATTTTGATTTTGCCGCCGGGATAATTTTTAACCTCGGCAAAGGCGATGCGGGCAAATTCCGCCAGGATGTCTCCTCCGGGCAGGTTCAGAGAACGAATATGCCGCGTATAGGTTCCCCAGAGATAACACCTGATACCCGGGCGCTCATACTTCTTCCTGAGGAGATTAATCGCTGCCGGTGTGGGGACAAACACAATTTTGGATGATGTTGCTATCACCAGGAAACAATAGAGTGGTAAAATCTTCGTCGGTTGTTACCTTCGGGTATCAGTTCGGGATTGCGGTACCGGTCAAAGTAAGGCAATCCCGTCTCAGTTCTTCAATTCGCTTTAGCTGCCTCTCCTAATTCTCCCCGATTTTTCTCATTCATAATCAGACACCGCTCGTTTTTTCGATCAAATATTGTGAAATTTCGGCGTTTTTGCCAGCCCACCCCCTCGGGGGTGGGCTGGCAAACCCTGCTGACCAGGGCCAGTGCTATCAACCAGGACCAGACCCAGGGGGGATCAAGAATTTCAGAAGCGGGGGTGAAAGGATAATGAGAACTGAGGGGCACGAAAAAGCACTAGGGGTGGTCACAGAGGGGTAGAATTTCCAGTATAAAGCTTCAAAATACTGTAACAGGTATTGGCGAGAAAGTTTTCCGTAACAACCTATGGGATTACCGTACCCCTCTTGTTTAAGGAGAACTGTACTTGGGAGCAAATATGAAAGAGTAAGTGGAAAAGATGTTCAAAAATCTGAAAATG
>CACYPY010000127.1 GCA_902776415.1 uncultured Ruminobacter sp. | reverse complement strand
GCTAAAGGAAGCCATTTTGCCTTCATAATAATTCCTTTTCCCTTTAAGGGACTAAACATTATATTTAAACCAAATTTCAAATCTTGCTTCTGAGGACCACCCTCTCCGTAAGATTTGACAACATTATACTTTTACTTTTTGAAAACGTATATTGATCCGGATCACATTTTGTTATTTATTAGCAATAATCACGTTATTTTGCAAATTTAAGCATAATTCACTACATAATACAGCATTCCATTGTAAAAAATTCTACAGAAAGTATTTTCAGACAGCACTTGCAAAATTTTTCACTACCTGAAAACGTTAACTTTTGCCATTTTTGCCCTCTGTTCAGGCATTTTTTTGATCAAAAAACGGAACTTTTTTGGAAACTCCAAGTCAGACCGTGTTTGAAAACGTCTTTCAAATTTTGTATTTCTTTCATCATTTCTGAACTTTGCTTTTTTTCGCTCCCGGACACTTAATTACCCGGCGTCGCATCTTGCCTTTTTTGACGAACCAATCCTTATAAAACAAGGTTTTGTAACCTTTTTTCAGGAAATCGGCCATTTTGCTCAGTTCCGTAAGAACTGTTAGCAACCATCCCCCTGTACTGTTTAAGGAAATGACTCCCGGGGAAACTTTTATTGCACTCTTTCACCCAAAAATCAGGTATTCCTTGCCGGCAGCAGACACCTGAAACAGCCAGTACGGTATAAATGTAACGGCATGCTCCCGTCACCTCCGGGAACAACTCAGAGGAACAGCTCAGGTATTGAAGCTTAAAAGAAGAGAGCAGGAAAAAAAGGGCAAGAGGAAACAAACACCTCCGGCAAGGACCTCCAGTAAATCCGGAATCTGCTGGCTGATGTCCCTGATGGCAGCACCTTCAGAATGCCCTTCGGCACACCCCCCCGGGAAAGAATTCCGGGGGCTGGCGGATATCAGGAAGCCGTCATCTCCGCTTCATTTCTCTCCCCGAAAAAGCTGTCCAGCCGGTGTATGCTTCTGAGAAGTCCCAGATACCTGGAACGGTCTTCATTATAGTATTCATAGGCATAGGGAAAAATCTGCACCTTTTCCGGAAGGTTCCCCGCAACCGCCATAATATCCCTGAGCCTCTTTATTAATACATAATGAAGCCACTCGCTGAAATCCATGGTATCCAGAAAAAACGGACTTTCGCTCTGGAAAGCCTCAGTCGGGGGTTCCGGCACTTCCCAGAGCCCCAGATTTTTAAGCTCGGTTTCCATTTCTGATAAAATGGCTTCAAGTTCGTTGAAATCGGACATACTACCTCCTTTTCTTATTGATTTTCCATTGTTTCCATATGAACACAACATCAGACAGCAATCTTGAAATGATCCTGGCAGCCTGTGCGGAACTCACCGCCGCCGGCAGAAATGTTACTACAGCCACGGTAAAATTTCACATTCCGAAAACAGTTCCCTTTCCCGAAACGGTGCGGGGAGTCCTTGCCTGGCAAAAAATGCCGGATGATGAAAAGAGAATAATGACAGAAAGATATCGTGCCGGAAACAGCACGACAAAAGAAATGAAAGAACACACCATCCCGGAGGAAGGACACTTAAACGGAACAGATCTGATATCGGATGATGCCTTTCTGAAACTGACACCGGATGACAGGCTTCTTTACCTTAAAAGACTCCTCGAAGCCGTACTGATAAAAAGCAACACTCCGGGGCACGACTGACACTCAGGAGCTCCCGGGAAAAAGCAACGGATCCCGCCGTACAACACTGACAACAGGATAAAACTAAATCACGGGTACAACAAAAAAGACCCCTGTAATAACAGAGGTCTCTTTGATGGTCAGAATTCCATATATTCCTGACTGGAATACGGATCAAAATCAGGATTGATTTCCTTCAGAGCCTTGAGCAACTGGAACTTCCTTCGGATTGCTTCAATCTCACGCCAGCGACTCTTCCTTCTTTTTCTGGAGCCTGAAAGGGATTCATCATCGTCAAACACGCCGGACGCAACTTCACTGCTTTCTGCAAGTTCTGCGGTACGGGCCTTTGCAGCACGGTTAATTCTGGTTGCCATAAAGCCTCCTCTAATTTTGAGTCCTGCCTAAATTATCCACCTCCTGCATAATTATTCCACCCGACAATCCTGAGATTCCCAATCCTTTCACAATTACAGGCATGCAAGTTGTCAATATTTAAGCAATCTCCCATTTTTATAATAAGCCTGTCCGAAACGGCATATAAAATGTATTGAAATCATAACGAAACTGCCGGAAAGGCGCTGAACACTGAAACGGGCTCTCTGACAGGGATCGGAATTTCCGGCCGAAAAGGATTATGCCCCGAATGACGAATGACAGAAATCAGGAACAGACAGGAAATACAGGAAGGCGGAGAAGATAACAGAAAGGATAAACGTCAGAGAGACTTGAGTCCGGAGGCTATATGAAAGAGAGGCATTTTTCAGCATGCTTCAGGTTCCCCGGGAATCACTCTCTGAAAAAAGGCTTCCAGAATATATACAGCGGAAAGAGCATCCACTTCCCCCTTGTCAAGGGCCCGGTAACCGCCGGCATCAAACAGTTCCGCCCGGGCTTCCCGGGTAGTCAGTCTTTCATCCTGAAAAAACACCTGAATGCGAAATTTTTCGGAAAGCCGGTTTCCAAACTTCCGGGCCTTGTAGGTAACTTCCTGAAAAGTCCCGTCCATATTAAGAGGAAGCCCCACCACCGCATAATCCGGAGCCCATTCCCTGAAGACCTTTTCCATTGCCGCCTGGTCCGGAATGCCGTCCCGAGCCCTGATGGCCGTTACCGGGGAAGCCTTTCCGGTGACCTCATTTCCAAAAGCCACCCCGATGCTTTTCACTCCGAAATCAAAGGCCAGTGCCGACCTCTGTCCTGCCGATTTCTTTTTCATACCCGTTCCCGTCGCTGCTAACCCGATATCGTATAGGTTCCCAGACTGTTGACCCTCCGGTTTCTCCCCGGAACCTCGTAGGGAAAAATCAGAGAATAGTTCTTGATGGACTCCCAGCAGAAATCTCCGATAAGCCGGGGGATCACTTCCGGATTGGCATTGGAAATGATGATGGTGTTCTTGCCGTTATTCTTCCGGGAGCGGAGAATCATCCCCAGATCCCGCATCTGGGCATCGGAAAGCTTCGTATTGTCCACGGCAATCTCATCGATTACCAGAAGCTGCACCGTCTGAAGCATCTCCAGATAATTGTAGTAATCCTTTTCATTGTCCCGGAGCATCTGCAGTCTGGTGTAGATGGTGTGCCACTGCCGGAATTCCACCTGCACCAGATACTCCCGCATCAGCTTGTGGGCAATAGCTCCGGCCAGCATGGACTTCCCGACCCCGAAATTTCCGTAAAGCCACAGAAGCGTCCCCGGAGTAAAACGGTATTTCATCCCCCGGGAATCTGACATCACCATTCCCTCGGTTTCCGCCTTCCGGAAATCCTGAACCCAGTTAAGACAGAACTCAATCAGCTTGCGGTATGCCGGATTGTTGTCATCATCCATATTGCTGAATTCCCAGTAATCGCTGATTTCGCAGTTTTGCATCAGGCTTTCCAGCTTCTTGCGGTATCTTTCGTTTTCCATGCGGGCAATGTCATCCCTGAGAGTTCTCTGGTAATCCTCCTGAATCTCGCGGTAGGAGCGAATCCTCTTCCCCGTGGCCCTTTCTATTCTGGAAGCCAGCTCGCTGAGACCGTCCAGACTGAGACTTTCGGAAACGCTGGCCGGCTGCCCCTGCTTTCCGGAATTGCCGCCGGCTGAGGACTCCCCCGTCTTCGCGTTTTCCGGTTTTGCCGCGGCTTCGGCATCCATGCCCTCCGCATTCTTCAGAACCCGGGCGCTGTTCCCCAGAAGCACTCCCTTTAAAAAGCTTTCGGCGTCCCTTCTGAGCACTGGGTCTGACATAACAGCATGATTATCGTCTTTACTGGCACCGGACATATGAAAACTCCGTATTGAATCAAAAACCCGGATATTATACCCCAGAGACACTGCCGCGTATTGCGAAGTGTTCATGGTCCAGAGTCAGCATCCCGAAACCGTATCCGCCGCCGGGCTATCCCCTGATGCAAATTTTTTATGAAAATTTTCACACAAAGAATGTAACATAATTGAACATGTACATGAATTCCGGTAGCCTGTAAAGTACGATCTCCAAAGAACCTGACGAGGTTTTATCATGGCTACAATAAAGGACGTTGCAAAACTTGCCGGGGTTTCCGTGGCTACGGTATCCCGGGTTATCAACAATACCAGCAGAGTCACCCCGGAAACCCGGGAGGCCGTAACCAAAGCGCAGGACGAGCTGAACTATCACCCCGCAGTCTCCCAGAAATTCTCCTCCAGGCAGGATTCCGAAATTGTCGGAATGACCATCGCCGACCATTCCGATCCGTATTTCGGACAGATGGTCAAGGTAGTGGATCAGTCAGCAACAAAGGAAGGCATGTCTCTTATTGTAAATGCCGGCTATCACGATGCGGGCAGAGAACGGCAATGCATCGAGGAGCTGATTCAGAAAAGATGCCGCATCATCATCGCCCACACCGTTCTTCTGAGGGATGAGCTGCTTACCAGATACATGGCAAACCAGAAATCCATGATACTTATCAACAGAAAGCTCCCGGGGTTCGAGGATCGCTGCGTCTATCTCGATGACGAGGGCGGAGCCTATCTGGCAGTGAAGCACCTTATACAGAACGGCCACTCAAAAATCGCCTACATCAGATCCAGTCATCAGATAGCGGATGCCGAAATGAGGTTCCGCGGCTATGTCCGGGCGCTGGAGGAGGCCGGAATAATGTTCAATCCGGCACTGGTGGTCAGTGCCGATCCAACCCCTCAGGGCGGCGAGCAGGGAGCAGAGGCTCTTCTGAATCTCAGTCAGCAGTTTACCGCCATCGCCTGCTATAACGACATGCAGGCTGCAGGTGCCATGGCCATTCTCAGCGACAACGACATCAGGATTCCGGAGCATGTTTCCATTATCGGATTTGACAACACGGCCATAAGCCGCTACCTTCATCCCCGGCTTACAACAATTATGAACCCGGTAAGCGCCATGGCCATGTCAGCCTTCGCCATCGGTCTTGCCATCATCCGGGAACAGGACACCAAAGTACAGTCCCGGGTATTCACTCCGACTTTGATTAAAAGATTCTCGGTTAGGGATCTCAGAGCATTCTGAAAGTCCGGAGGGCCATTTCAATTCAGGTAAATTGCAACAATGTCTGACAATACACAAAACAACAACGCCGGTTCCTCAGGATCAGGGTATCACAGCAAAGCCCAGGAACATCCTCATCTCATGTGGCGGATGTTCCTGCCGCAGTACTGGAAGGACTGGTTTCTGATGCTTCTGGTACGTTTCATCATCCTTTTTCCCTACCCGCTGTTCATGAGATTCGGACGCTTTCTCGGGATTTCATGCATGCATATCCTGAAGAGACGCCGCAGGATAACCGAGCAGAATTTTCGTCTCGCAATGCCGGAACTCACGGACACCGAGGTGACAGAACTGGTACGGGAACATTTTGCCAACTGCGGCATGGGGATATTCGAAACGGCCATGGCCTGGTACTGGCCGGAAAAAAGACTGCGCCGTCTGGTTCACATTGATCCCGAACAGGAGAAAAAAGCCCGGGAGATTGCGGCAAGCGGAAAGGGGATCATTGTGCTTACCTGTCATTTTGTGACTCTGGAACTGATGGCCCGGATCTACGGCACATACATAAAAAAGGGAGTCGGAGTCTATCGCCCCAATGACAATATCGTTATCGAGTACCTGCAGGTAAAGGGCCGCACCCGTTCCAATCTCTATCTCGTGGATCGTCGCAAAATCAAGCCCATCATAAAGGCTTTGATGCAGGGGCTCCCGATCTGGTACGCCCCGGATCAGGATTACGGTCGCCGTGCAGCGGTGTTTGTTCCCTTCTTTGCGGTACCTGATGCAGCCACAGTGACCGGTACCTCCGGATTCGCCAAAGTAAAGAACACCGTAGTGCAGCCGTCATACACCATAAGACTCCCCGATTATCATGGCTACCGGCTGGCAATAGACAACGTTCTCGATAATTTTCCGGGAGGCAGTGAAACCGAGGATGCCGCAAGGTGCAACAAAATCATCGAAGGCATGATAAAACAGGCAGTACCACAGTATATGTGGGTGCACCGCAGATTTAAAACCACCCCAACCCCTGACGCCCCCTCCAGGTATCATGACATTTAGAAAAGGAGCATCCGCAGCCGTAACAAACAGAAAACTGAATTACTGTGCTGTCTTTTTTATCATCATACAAAAAAACAGCATGCCGGTCCGGAAGGCACAATTGTTACGAATAATCCTGATTGGTGACAAACTTTATGAGAAAATCGGTCATGCAATCTGAAAAACAGGAGCAATCAATGCTGAAAGCACTTCCCACATCCCAGACAATGCTGCCGGATATTATCAATGAAAACTATGTCTTTATTGACAAAACGCAGTTTATAGAAAAATACGAAGCAAGCAAAAAAAAGGTATCCCTGTTTTTAAGACCCCGTCGTTTCGGGAAAACCATGTTTACCGAGATCCTGAAGTATTACTATGATGCGGCACTGGAAGAGAAAAGCTCCGGAATCTTCAGTAACACCTATATTGCCACTCATCCCACTCCGCTGAAAAGCAGGTTCTACGTTGTAAAATTCGATTTCTCCGGAATTGCATCAAACAGAGGCATCGATTACACCATAAATTCCTTTATTACAAAAATTGTTAACGGAATATGCGATTTTTATCAGAGATATCCCGAACTGATACCCCATAATATTCGGGATCAGGTTCCCGGCAATGAATTCAGCGAAT
>CACYPY010000126.1 GCA_902776415.1 uncultured Ruminobacter sp. | reverse complement strand
CTCGAAATTTGACTTCGTTTAGGATTTTTGGAGTGGTGAGTCTGGTTCGATTTTGATCCAAAATGGATTTTGGGGATTTTTTGCACCTCACTCATACATACTTTTGGGTTACACATATAACAACTTCCTTAACATTCGATAATTATACTGTCAAAATACCACGAAACAGGGACTTGCATGATTGTCATGAACATGCCCGCAATGTGCTAAAATTGCGACGTTTTGATCTGATAACAGGAAACACGCAGCATGAAATACGGAATTATCGGCGCCATGCCGGAAGAGGTGGCCGCACTCAGGGAAAAAATAGTCTCCCCGGAAACCGTCGCCTTCGGTAATCATGAGTACATCTCCGGAACCCTGAGCGGCAGGGATGCCGTTCTCACCTGCTCGGGAATCGGCAAGGTTTCCGCGGGATCCGCGGCAGCCGTGCTCCTCAGTTTTTTTAACTGCGACATTATCATTAACACCGGAGTGGGCGGCGGTCTTAACCCGGTGCTGAAAACTCTCGACATGGTCATCTCCTCCGGCGCCGCACAGCATGATTTTGATCTGACGGTATTCAATTACCAAAAGGGGCAGGTTCCCGGCTTTCCCAGAATCATTCCCGCCGACAGCGAAATTACCGGAAAGGCTCTGGCCGCCGCCAGGGAAACCGGCGCCGCATACGGCTTTGCAGCATATACCGGAGTCGTCGTCAGCGGGGATCAGTTCATCGCCGGGAAGGAAGGCAGAAAAAACATTGACGATAACTTTCCGGAAGCATGGATCACTGAAATGGAAGGGGCTGCCATTGCCCAGGTTGCCGCGGAATTCCAAAAGCCCTTTCTGATAATCAGGTCGGTTTCGGACAAGGCGAACGGCGAAGCCGACATGACCTTTAACGAAATGCTCCCACTGGCTGCACGCAACAGTCAGGAAGTACTTCTCAGAATTCTCGAGAAAGGCCTATGATCACTGAAATTCTCGGAACGGAAATCACCCCGCTGCCTCTGGATACCAGAACCGGTCTCCTGTTTCTGGCCATGCTTATCGAATGGTTTGTGCCTTTTCCTTTTTTTGTAAGACTTAACAGACTGGTTCCGGGAATCGCGGCTCTGGGGCGACGGGTCAACCGGCAGGAAAACAGCACGGGACAGCAGAAACTCTCCGGGGTGCTTTTACCGCTTGTAATTCTGCTCCCCGTATTTGCCTTTATCATCGCCTTCAAGGAAATCCTGAACGGGGTGGACTATGTCCACGGCATTATTGATTTCATCATCCTCCTCCTGATTCTGGAATCCCGGCCGGAAAGAGCCATGATTAAGGCCGTGGCTAAAAACATTAACAGCGGCCGGAAAAAGGAAGCCCGGGAAATCCTGGGACGTTTCACCCTGAGAGTCACCTCCCGGCTGAGTCCCATGGGCATGCACAAGGCCGCTGCCGAATCTGCCGCACTGAGACTTATCAACAGCTTTTACGTTCCGGCCTTTGCATATCTCTCACTGGGAATATACGGTGCTCTGGCGGTAAAGCTTATTATCGTCATGAGCATGGCCTTTAACCTGAAGCTGCCGTCAAATCAGTATTTCGGGCGGTTCTGCTATTTCGTCGAACAGTTTTGCTTTCTTGTACCGGCACTTTGGCTGATCCCCTTTATCATCATGCTTCCGGGAGGAGCCCCGGCAGATCCCAAAGCACTGGCGGCGGCTATCCGAAGCTGGCCCTCCAAAACCACCGCCATGGCCCTGGCTCTTCTGGCCTCCAAGGAAAACATCAGACTCGGAGGTCCCCGGTACTATATGCTGGGACTCTATCGCTTTCCGGAAATCGGCGGCACCGAAGAACCGACGGAGAAAACGGTAAAGGACATGATAAGCGACACTGGCAAAGCGGTATGGTTTGCTCTCATGACTCTGATTCTGGCCGGAATTGGCTATGAATATTATACGTTCTATCATTAGGGTCCTCCTTATTCTGAGTGCCGCGGCACATCTTCAGACAGCCACGGCACAGGATTCCGGAGACTGCCCTCACGGAATACCGCGGGTGATCTCCCTGTCCCCGGACAGCACGGAAATCCTGGCGGAATTTGTGCCCCCGGCATGCTTTATCGGTGTGGATGCCAACAGCAATTATCCTCCGGAAATTGCCCGGGTTCCCAAAGTCGGAGACTTCTACAGCGCCAGTCTGGAATATCTTCACAGTCTTGACTTTGACATCATTGCCGCCGGAAGCTCCTTCAACGGGATATTCCTGAATAAGCTGAAAAAATCATATCCGGACATCCTGATAATGAAGCTTGACTCCCTGAACGACGTTTTGGAGAGTGTCCAAAATACCGGAAAACGTCTCGGCATGGAAGACCAGGCCGAGGCCCGCGCGGATGAACTCCGGACGATTATCCGGAACACCAGGGCACGCTTCGGAAGCGCATCACGGATCAGAGTGCTTCCCGTTATCTGGCACAAGCCTGTCATTGCCGCTGCTGCCGGCACCTACATAGATGAACTGATTCGTATCTGCGGCGGAGAAAACATCATTTCCGGAACCCCGATAAAATATCCCGAGACCGGCGTCGAGGATCTGATTGCCGGAAATGCCGACATTGTCATCAATTTCACCGGAACCGGCATCCCCCTGCCCCGGGGAATTAAAATCAGGGAATTTCAGTTCTCCGACCAGGATCTGGTGATGCGGTCTACGCCCCGATCAGTCACCCGGGGGCTTTCGGAACTCTGCGGCATTATCGAAACCGCCAGAACGGAAAAGGAAAATCAAAACAGCCGGTTTCTCAGGAACGACCGGTAACATCATTATTGCGAGGTACCGAAAATGGCAAAAACCTTCAGTCTCGGCGACTTAAAAAAAGTGACCTCTGCCCTGAAGCAGGAGGAACTCAGGAGGGAAGCCGAACTCAAAAGACAGGAAAACGCCCGTATCGCACAGGAACAAAAAGAGCAGGAAAAGCTTCTGAAGTCCCGAAAGCGTCTGGAGGAATTTGAAAAAGGACTTGCAAAATCCGAATCCTCCCCGGATCAGATCTCCTTTGCAGAGCAGATGAAGGGGGTTAAAAAATTAACACAGGACAAAATTCCCACCACCACGAAAATGATGGATCGGGACGCCGCCCTGAAACTCCGGGAAATGGCCGAGGACGAGAAGAAGGAGGAGGATATGTCGTTCTTCTCCACCGCCGGAATGATCTTCGTGGAACCGACCGGAATGCTGAGCTACCGTACCCCGGGACTCCAGTACGGGGTATTCCGAAAACTCAAGGCCGGGGAATACAGTCCGGAAACCTGGGTGGATCTGCACAATCACACTGTGGAAAATGCCTACAAGGATGTCAGAAAAACCATAGTCAGGGCCATCCGCAAAAACATGCGGTGCATTCTGATTATCCATGGCAAAGGAGAATTCTCGGAACCGAAGGCTCTTCTTAAAAGCTATGTGGCCCACTGGCTCAGACACATGCCGGAGGTGCTGGGATATCATACCGCCATGCCGTATCACGGCGGCGCCGGTTCCACATACGTGTTGCTGAAAAAAGGCCCTGAAGCCCGGCTGGAAACCCGGGAGGAAATCGCTGCCAGAAGATAGCAGAAGCAACACCGAACAACGCCAAAAAAGAACCCGGCGGAAAACCGGGCCGGGGTTCAGATCTTTTCAAGAATATTTCGTGATTCCGTTACGGCGTCCACTATCGCCAGAGTACGGAGATCATAGGGAACCCTCGCGACAGCGGTTCCCGCAAGAGCGCTGTCGGCTTTGGCACGTGCCAGGGGAGACAGGTTGGAACGCACGTCATGACCTATGCTGTCTTCTTTGAGCGCAAGAGGCTCGCCTCTTGCGGAAAGAAGGAGCTGAACTGCCGATGCCGCCCCGTTTGCCACGCACTCTCCAATGCGATCCTCCATTCCGAAGTCCTGTGCCTCGGCGTAGAAACTCCTCTCGGGAAGGAGGGAAAACATCTTTCTGAGATCGTCGGCTCTAGGTTTGGTCTTCACAGGATCAACAACTGACGCATCATCTGTAACGTCCTGTGAAATCATGGCCAGCATCAGGGCAAAGTCCGCGCGGTTTCCGGCAGAAACAGCCTCATTGAGACGAGTTCCCAGCTGAAGTTCGTCTACAAGATAATTGTTCCTGATTTCCAGATCCAGCATAACATGCTCCTCAATGTCCGCTTCACTAAGCTTATCGGCATCCGGCAGCGGTTCTTTAACCACGGAAAAACAGTTTTGCGACAGGATTCACATTTCCCATAAATTCAATCCCACGAATGGAATGCCGGCGCCTCCAGTCAGGGGATGAATCTCGTCAGTTCCCCAAATTCGATCAAAAAACGGTCAAAAAATGACCGTTTTTAACCAAAGTTCTGCAAAATTTGCAAAAAGTCTTTATTTTTGCGTTTTTTCTGATATCATGAGCCACGTCTTCACGGAGGGGTTCCAGAGCGGTCAAATGGAACAGACTGTAAATCTGTCGCCTATGGCTTCGATGGTTCGAATCCATCCCCCTCCACCATATTCTTTTTCTGTTTCTTCTTGCTTTTTCCTCACTGCGTTCCAGGTAATGCATTACTGAATCTGTTATCTGTAGCTTTCCGGGCAGTCATCCCCGTTATCACATCCCTCTGACATGCCTTCAGCGTAACCCGTATTCCATCCGGAACAATACAGGAAAAAATGCACGGCAGTCTCCGGATGAACTCTGCGCCTCAATGAAACCCGGCGCAAAATTCTGTTTGCGCGGCAGTTTTCGGTTTTTGTTTTTTTTCCGAAAGAGTTCGTACCATATTTCTTCGGAATTTACGATTTTTTCATGGTCCACCGGGCTCCCGGATAAAATTTTATGACAAAGGTTGTTAAATTCATTTAACAATATTGAGATTCTCCGTTACCGGCGTACACTGTGAGTGGAATACCGTCTTTACAGTTCTCTCTTTCAAAGATTCCGTTTGTTCCAGAAATCAGAATTGTGAAGTGAAACAGAAACGACAGGCCAGCATTTCATAACACTTCTCCGGACAAAACAATGAACGCCGAAAACAATACAGACGCCACAGAAAAAGAAGATGAGCGGCAGGAAGAATCCTTTTCCTCCCTGATGTACAGCAATTTGCGAGTCATCATCGCTGACGAACAGCATCACTTTGCATCCATTATGAAAACCCTGCTGCAGTCCATGGGGTTCTCACGCATCACCGTAGCGGTAAACGGTGATGATGCCCTGAAAAGATGCACCTCCAATAAATATGACATTTATCTTTTTGACTACAACTTCACCAGCGGAATATCCGGACTGGATCTGGTGAAAAAGTTGCGCCGGGAACACCTGGCTCCCTGCATGTCGCTGATGTTCATTGTTACCGGAGACTCCTCCCGGTCAAAGGTGCTGTGCGCCATAGAACACGAACCTGACGATTATGTTATAAAGCCCTTTTCGCAAAAACAGTTTGCCAGAAGGCTGAAAAACGCCATGACCAAAAAAATCGCGCTCCGGGATGTCTACACCTGTCTGCACCATGACGACACCCCGGGAGCCATTAAGGCACTGGAAAAAGCCCTGACCGAGGATACCGCCTATGATATCTACTGCCGTTGTCTTCTGGCCGAACTCTACGGAAAGAACGGCCAGCTGGAGCTGGCTCAGACAGTGGTTCAGGACGGCATGGCCTATTCGGATTCCGACTACCTTAAGTTCGCCATGGGAAAAATTCTTTACCGGATGAGCCTTTATGAGGAATCCATCAACACCATAAAGGATGTGCTGACCCGCCAGCCCCTGATGACGGATGCCATTGAGTATGTCACCAAAAACTACGTCTCCATGGGACAGAACGATTTAGCCATTCAGAACATCAAACACGCAGTGGAGCTTTCTCCTTTGTCGGAAAAGCTTCTGAACACCCAGGTAACCACCGCTCTTAACGCCGGGGATTTTATGACCGCCCGGGACGGCGTGGCTTCTCTCCTGAATATCAAAAGAAACTCTCCGGATGACATGAACAATCTTCTTGAGAGCTTTGTCGAATGCGAGTTCATGTTTGTCGAACAATCCCGCGATCCCTTTCATATATCAAACATGGAAAAAGTCATGGGAAACATGGTCGGACGCTACCTTAACTTCACGAACAAACAGACATTTCCTGTCGAAACCTTTAAAACGGTATGCGATTCCAGGGTAGCCCTGATCCGCGGCGATATCCGGAAAAGCAAAAAAAAGATCTACCAGGCCCTGGAGCTCCTGAACAAATCGGAAAACGCCTCAGACAGCATCAGGAAGGGAATGTATCTCGGTTTCATGGCCCTGGGAGAATACGAAATGGCCGAACATATATCCCAGCAGATACGGCATGACGAACCCCGGGAGGGAGCCGGGGATATTTATACCAACATCCTCAATGTCTGCATAGCCCAGAAAAATTCTGAGCAGTCTGATCGCAAAAGCAGGTATCAGGAACTTAACTCCCAGGGCATCGGCAAATACAAGGACGGCAAGCTTAATGAGGCTCTGGATCTGTTCAAGGAAGCCATCCGCAAGGTACCCGGAAACTCCAACGCCATTCTGAACAAGATCCAGGTGCTGATCGATATGGCGGAAATTCAGCTGAAGGAAAGTCTGTCAAATGCCAAAAAAATGGCGCAGGGACTGGTACAGGAATGCTCCTCCGATCTGTCGCTTCTTGATGGCATTCCGCTGTCAGACGTCCTTTCGGAACGGGTGCAGCTTCTGAGAGAGGACTTTGCCATAATCCAGAAAAAGGTTTCAGGAAAATAAACCCGGCGGTCTGAACTCCGAGACGGACACAGAGTATTCTTCAGATCCCGGGAGCGGAAATCCGGTATCATGACAGGCAGAGCTTTGTTTCAGCTTCTTTTACCTTTAAGTAAATTT
>CACYPY010000125.1 GCA_902776415.1 uncultured Ruminobacter sp. | reverse complement strand
CTTAAGTTTATGAGGAATAGATTTTTTCAAATCAGATTTTCCTTCGTGGGGTATAGTGGTAAATTCAACGTTTTCTGGCAGTATGCGGGGAAGTATTCCATCCAGCAATTCTTTCATGGACAGTTCTTCAAGCAAAAAAACAAGTTTCAAGTTTTAAACTCCCGCCAGAATTCTCTGTCGCCACAGATAACCTGGCAAATCGCCGTCCTCAATCAGGCTTTTTACTGTACTGTTATCCCTTGCTCTTTTGATAACTGTGTAACCGTTAATTTTTTCAAGACAGTATATTGAATCAAGTGGCACCGCATTCAGGAACTCTGGCGAATGTGTTGAAACAAAGACCTGTTCGTCGATGGAATAGTTTAAGAATTCTTCAGCCAGTTCCGGTAACAGTTCCGGATACAGTTGATTTTCAGGTTCTTCTACGCACAGCAACGCATGGCGTTGCGGGTCGTAAAGCAACACAAGATACATGAACAGTCTGATGGTGCCGTCTGAAACATATTTTGCAGAAAAAGGGTTCCTGAAACCGCCGTCCTGGAAACGTAATACTATGTATCCATCCTGAGTTTCAGCTGCTTCCACAGTCCCGATTCCCGGAATATGCTGTCTCATTTTTTCAATGATTTTATCAAATAGTTCCGGACAATTGTCGCGGATGAATTTAGTTGCACATGCCAGATTGTTACCGGTTCTGGTAAGGTGTTCACTGTGGTCTGAATCATATCTTTCACGTGCAGCATCTGTACGAAAGTCTGATACATACCAATCCTCTACTAATTTACGGAAAGCTACAACCGACGGAAAATCTTTGAATTGTCCCAGGCCCTTAATTGCCAAAATATCAGGTGATTCCAGTTTTTGATTTCTTCTTGTTGCCTGACGGAGGTCATCGTAGCTTTTAAGCTCGCCCTCCACTGCTTCGCCTTGACCGCATGAAAAATCCAATATCTTCCACGGAGAACCGCTTTTGCCGCGGCGCATCTGCAGAATTTCTCTGTTTACAACTGCTTTTCCGGTTTTATCTGTGCCAACCGAAAGCCGATAAGTCATTAATGGTTCATTTGTTGAGATCCGAAATTTTATCTCAATGGAGATATCTTCGCCGCAGTGTTCCCGGGAAACAACTTCCTGGTACCCGCCTCTCTTTGCCAAGGCTCTGCTTACATTGTCCAGTAAACAGTCATGAAGAAAACCGAAAACATCAAAAAAAGTGGTTTTCCCGCTGCCGTTTTTTCCGAGAATAACCATTAAGCCTGGCAAATCCTTGGCCTGGGCATCCTGAAATACTCTGTAATTTCGAATTGATACTGCTTCGATTTTCATAATGTTTCCGGTTTTAATCCCAATGCAATATCAGGCAATCTGCTGAAATTGCATGTCTGCAAGCATTAAAGATACCCTGTAATGATAACAGGAAACATTGGGAATGAAAGCTTTTTAAGGATGATTTTTTAAAACGGCTCCGCTTATCTCCGGAGCCGCAATACAGCAGGATATTTATGTTCTCGCGGAGTTATTCCGACATGGCACTCCAGATGGCATTAAGATTGTGTTCGATAAGCTTAAGGTAAGTATTTCCCTCCGGTTCCGAGGTCAGGGAATCCGTGTAGAGGATGCCGTTAATCCCATCGCCGTTTTTGCGGGAGAGTTCTTCCACAGCAGTGTTGTTGGACAGATTTTCGATAAATACCGCACGTACCTTATTTTCCTTCATGAGTTCCTCGATCCTGGCAATGTCACCGGCAGACGGTTCGTGGGAATCAGTAATGCCGCGGGGAGCCAGAATCTGTATCCGGTAATGATCTGCCAGGTAGTTGAAGGCATCATGAGTGGTGATCATGATGCGGTTATGCTCCGGAATTCCTGAAAAGCGTTCCTGATACCTGGCATCGAGGTCCTTCAGGGTCTTAACGTAGATTGCGGCATTTTCCGTAAAAAAGGCGCAGGAATCAGGCTCCTTCCCGCAAAGTTCCTTTCTGATGTTTTCCGCATAAATGGCGCCGTTAAGAGGATTCTGCCAGGCATGGGGGTCCGTTCCTCCGTGGTGATGATGGTGATGTCCCCCGTGTCTGTGTTCTTCGTGGTCATGGTGGTGTTCATGATCATGATCTTCTTCGTGATGATGGTGGCCGACGGTTTCCTTTTCGCCGTCATCGTCTGCATCAGTGCTTCGTAGCGGTTTGATGCCCCGGGAAATGTCGATGATTTTGTTCCGGTTCTTTGCAGTATCAGACCAGCGTTTCAGGAAATCGTCAAAGCCGAGTCCGGTCAGAAATACTATGTCCGCCTTTTCCAGTGTTATGAGATCCTGCGGACGAAGATCATAGCTGTGCGGGTTGGATCCTCTGGGAATAACGGAGGTTACGGTTACCCGGTCCTTACCGATTTCCCGGACAATGTCCTCGGTAATGCTGAAGGAGGCGGCCACATTAACCCGGGCCAAAGTCTCTCCGGCAGTAAATACTGATGATATTCCCAATGTCAGGCATAACAGGCTTTTTATGGCGTTCATTTGATGTTTTCTCCCATGTTTTGCTGTTTTTCAAATTACTGCTGTGACGGCCGCAAGGAGGTGCAGCCGCCATTTCTCATGACGGCTGTCATTGCCAGAGGCGTCACGGATTTGTCATGATTCGTAGTGTTTTGGCGAAAAGATCTTGAATAAGAGACCGTTTCTGAAGCCAAACAGGAATGACAGAAGGTATACCCCGCCCAGAATCAGAATCACTGACGGTCCTCCGGGGATGTTGAGGTGGAAGGAGAGCAGGAGGCCACTCAGCGAGGAAAGAGTGGCAATCACGATGCTCAGCAGAATTATGGTTCCGAGTCTGAAGCTCCAGAAGCGGGCACTGATTCCCGGAATCACCATCATGCCCACGGCCATAAGGGTGCCGATGGCCTCGAACCCGGCCACGAGATTCATGACCACCGCAAACATGAAGGCGAAATGCACCCAGGGCCCGCATCTGCTTACCGAGGCCAGATACAGGGGATCCACGGAGTCGATAATCAGGGGCCGCAGGATCACTGCCATAATGAGCAGGGTGATAACCGCATTAATTCCCAGAAAAATCACCGTGTCTCCGGAAATGGTGAACACGGAACCGAACAGAAAGCTCATGAGATCCACCCCGGAGCCACTCAGGGAAATGATAAGCACCCCGAGTGCCAGACTTACCAGATAAAACACTGCCAGGGAACTGTCCTCGGTGTTTCTGCTGAGTCTGGAAAACAGGGCGGACATGAAGATCACCAGAGTTCCGGCCAGAATGCCGCCGATGGTCATGGCGGTAACGGACAGTCCTTTCAGGAGATATCCTGTGGCCGCTCCCGGAAGGATGGCATGGGACAGGGCGTCACCGCTGAGACTTAACTTTCTCAGAGAAAGAAATACTCCGGCCACCGGTGCTGACAGTGACAGTATAAAAAGACTTACCAGGGCCCGTCTCATGAAGTCATAGGAAAACAGCGGATCCCAGATATTGTCAATGATGATGTTCCACATTTTGATGTTCCGTATGGTGATGATCGTGCTTTTCAGGGGAGCGGCGGCAGATGCCGGCATTGTGGTGCGGAAATATTTCCATGCCGAAGGCTCTGGTGACATTCTCCTCGGTCAGTACCTCATCGGGCTTGCCGCGGGCGATAAGCTCCCGGGAGATCATGATGGCATCGTCGAAGTGCTCTCTTACCATCTGGTAGTTGTGGAGCACGGCAATGACGGTTCTGCCTTCCTTCTTCCAGTCCTCGATGAGTTCCCAGAGATCGTTTATGGTTTTAAAGTCGATGGCGTTGAAGGGCTCGTCCAGAATGATGACCCGGGCATCCTGCAGAATCAGCCTGGCAAAAAGAGCTCTCTGGATCTGGCCGCCGGAAAGAGCCTTCAGGGGTTCGTTTTCCATTCCGGAGAGCCGCACCTTGCGAATGGCGTCCTGAATCCTGGCTCGATCGGCGGCCCCGATTCTCCGGAACCATCCTGATGTCTTCCAGAGTCCGGTGGCAATAAGCTCGGCTGCGGTCAGCGGAAAGGTCTTGTCCACGGCCGAGGACTGGGGAAGATACCCGATTTCCCGGAGCGACAGGTCTTCCAGGATGATGCTGCCGGACAGGGGCCTGATAAATCCCATAATGCCCTTGAGCAGGGTGGATTTGCCGCCGCCGTTGGGTCCTACAATGGCGGTGGCCGTCCCTTCGCCGATTTCCAGGTTCAGATGGTGCACCACGGGATGCCGGTAGTATCCCAGCGTGATATCCGAAAACACGATCTTCATCAGATAACCCCCGAAACCAGCACAAAAATAACCGCTGACAGCAGAATCACTGCCATAAGCCTTGTCAGTATTCCCGAACTGTACAATGAACGCATGTCCCGCTCCCGTAAAAAAACAATCCCCCATTATGGGAACTTTTTTTATTTTGTCTAATGGAAAAATTCCCATGTGCAATGGTTTTGCAAGTGTTCAATTTTTCATGTGCCGGAATGATTTTCTCCGGACTCCGGAGGTTCCTCGGGGAAGCTGCCGGTCACAAGGGAGGGCCGGAAATGTCGGGGCGCGGGAATCTTCCTGAAAATCGGGGGCCATGCCGCAATGTTTGCAAAAACGTTTTCCTGCTGAAGAATTGCCACGATTATCCGCTATAATGTGAGGTGTTTTTCGGGACGCCCGGAAACCTGTTTTTTTATGATGGTTTCGGGAGTTTCGCTTGAGTCCCGGCCGTGCGGAAATGCATGGCGGGGGATGACAGGAAACGGAAGCGGCGAAGGCGGATCGGAAGAAGTTCTGCTTTCGGATCCGGAAACTGTCAGCAGCATACAGGTGCCCAGATGTTTTTGGTAAGGAATTTTTGTCTTGTTCTTATGGTACTGGCCGGAAGCCTAGTTCAGGCTCAGGATTTTCCCGACACGGCGGCTCAGAACGAGATCAAGGCGCAGCTTCTTGAACTGGCGGTGGCTAATTTCAACGGATCCTACGCCAGAATGTACGACTCTCTGATATCCAGCGAGAACACTCCGTCCTACGGCGAAAAGCTGATGGAGGGATACAGCTATATCAGAGCCTTTCGGGAAATGACCGCCGGCATCAGGTGGAGCGACCGGCAGTATCTTCATTTCCCGGACAGCAAAAATGCGGATTACGGCAAATACCGCGAGGAATACCGCGAGCTTCTGGATTCTGATCGGCTGACGGCGTTTCTGGTTTCCGAAAGGCCTCCGGTTCCCCGCTATGAGTCTTACCGGGCTGCTCTTATCAGTCTTCTGGAAAAGAGCGAACAGAATCTTATACGCTACGATTTCGAGGTACTGCGTCCGGGGAGCACCGGAGACAAGGTTGATATTCTGAGGCAGAATCTCAAGACGCTGGGCTATCTGGATGCCATTCTGCCGGACGAGGGCGTGTTTGATTCCGATACCGCTGATGCCGTTACCGCCTTTCAGAAGGCCCGGGGGCTTACTGCCGACGGCATTGCGGGATATCAGACCTACGAGACCATGTTCCGGAACCGGGATCAGGAGGCGGTTAATATCGCGAGAACCATGATCAGGATGGCGGATCCGGTGCTCACCGCAGGCGGGGAATATATCTTTGTGAATGTTCCCGACATGAATCTCAATGTGTACTCCGGCGGTAAGTCGGTTCTGACCAGCCGGGTGATTGTCGGCCGGAAGGATCGGCAGACCCCGCTGTTTACCAGCGCGCTCAGTAACGTGGTTCTTAATCCCACCTGGACCGCTCCTCCCACCATAATGAAAAAGGATTATGCTCCGAAGCTGATCCGGGATCGGGGTTATCTGGCCAAGCACGGCCTGGCACTTTACGATTCCTCGGGGTATGCCGCGGACCCGGCATGGCTGTCCGATGCCCAGATCAGGAGCGGGATGCCCGGATACCGGATTGTCCAGTCTTCGGGCACCAAGAACGCCCTGGGGCTTTACAAGTTCAATTTCCCGAATACTGATGCGGTATATCTTCATTCCACCAACTCGCCGGGAAATTTTCAGAGAGTTACCAGAGCGATGAGCTCGGGCTGTGTCCGGGTGGAAAAGTCCAAAGAGCTTGCAGAATATGTGCTCAGGGATACCCCCTACAGTCCGGAACGCATTGCTGCCGTGATTAAGAAGGGCAAAACCCAGTGGGCGCCGGTGAAATATCATATTCCGGTATATGTGGCCTATCTGACGGCATTTATCGGGCAGAACGGCGAGATTTACCAGTATCCTGATGTTTACGGAATCGATTCCGGAGCCGGCAGAGTTTCGGAGCTGGTATCCAGACACTTTTCCGGAGAACGGCAGAATCCCTGAGCAAGGTTTCGGGAAGACCGGTTTTCGGATTACCGGGGGACAGTTTTCCTCCATAACAAGAGCACCCTGTGAAGTTCATAAGGTGCTTTTTTGTTGCGAGAGTGTTGAAAATTTGCAGAGATGTGGCAGAGTCCAATGTTATGATGCCGGAACTCCGGATTATTTTTGTTGCCACGTGGTTCTGTTTTATACTGTCATTAACGATTTTCATCCCGCAGGACAGGGGTCTTTTGCAATGCTGAAGTCCATACCGCATTCTTTTACAGTTTTTAAAACCATTATTGAGAGAGACTATGTGTTTATCGATAAAACCAGGTTTCTTGAGGTTTATGAAGAGAGCGGCGCTTCAGTATCTCTTTTCCTGCGGCCCCGTCGTTTCGGGAAAACCATGTTTACCGAGCTTTTAAGATACTACTACGACAAGGCTCTGGAATCCGAAAGCGACCGGCTGTTTCAGGGATGTTACATTGCTACCCACCCCACGCCGCTCAAAAGCTCTTTTTATGTTCTTCGGTTTGATTTTTCGGGAATTGACACCAGCGGCAACAATGAAGAAATCCTGGATGGTTTTACCGATAATATTGTTTCCGGTATCGATGAGTTCTTTTCAAGATATCCTGAACTGATATTGAGCAATATTCGTCG
>CACYPY010000124.1 GCA_902776415.1 uncultured Ruminobacter sp. | reverse complement strand
ATTTGTTAATTAATACTGATTAATTAATGTTTGTAAAGTACCATTAATGATTCTGATTTGTCTGTCAGGAACTGACTTTTTGCACCGCACTCATATATTTGCTTTGCAGCGATTTTAATAATATTCCGGTTCGATATAAGAGAACCTCTGAGCACTTAACGGCCCTCTTTTGCAAAACTTTAAGGGAAAAACGCTGTTATCAGGATAAAGAAAACAAAAATATGATTAATATCAAATTATCCCGGAGAAATTTACCACGGGGCGCCCTCCTTCTTCAGCCCCGCCTCATGTTGCCCCCATTTCCACTACATTCCCGTGGCGGGTTATAGTTCCGGGTGCTGAATTTTCCGGCAGCAAAAAAGGCCGTATCACACGATACGACCTCTTTCCTAACCGGCACCGGACAAATCCCGGGCCGTTACTGTCTTTACGGCGATCCTGCATCAGCACAGCAACACCGCGAACTCCGGGATCAGAGCACCTTCACAATGGCATCGCAGAGCGGATCAATGTTGGAGGTGGTAATGCCTGCCACACTGATACGGCCGCTTCCGACGATGTAGATGCCGAACTCGGACTTGAGACGGGCAACCTGCTCCTTGCTGAGACCGGAGAAGGAGAACATGCCGTACTGGTTGTTGATAAAGCTGAAATCAACCTTCGCATTGCGGGCCTTGAGCTTTTCAACCAGGAGAGAACGCATTTCCTTGATGCGGTCACGCATTTCCTTGACTTCCTGTTCCCAGAGAGCGCGGAGCTCGGGAGTGGAAAGCACGGTGGTAACAATGCTGGCACCGTGCACCGGAGGATTGGAGAAGTTGGCGCGAACGGCAATCTTGAGCTGGGAGAATACGCGATCGGCATCGTCCTTAGTGGCGGATACCACGGTAATGGCACCGATACGCTCGTTGTAGAGGCCGAAATTCTTGGAGAAGGAGCTGGCAATGAGCACTTCCGGATTGTACTTAAGGAAGGTTCTGATTCCGGCGGCATCCTCTTCAATGCCGTTACCGAAGCCCTGATAGGCAAAATCGAAGAACGGCAGGAGACCAAGCTCGGAAACCAGCTTTGCCAGTTCTTCCCACTGAGCCGGATCAGGGTCAATACCGGTAGGATTGTGGCAGCAGGCGTGGAGCAGCACGGCATCGCCGGCCTTGGCCTTGGTTCTCAGATCATTCTTCATGCCCTCGAAATCCAGTCCCTGAGTAGCCTTGTCATAGTAGGCATAACGGCCGATTTCCAGACCTGCCTTGCCAAACACCTGCATGTGGTTGGCCCAGGTGGGATCGGAGATCCAGATTTTGGCGGTTACATTCTGCTGCTTCAGAAAATCAGCGCCGACACGGAGAGCGCCGGTGCCGCCGGGAGCCTGAGCGGTACGGGCACGATCCGCGGCCAGAATCTCACTGTCCTTTCCGAGAACCAGCTCGCGAACCAGCCTGCCGTATTCCGGAGCGCCGACGATAGGCAGATAACTCTTGGTCTTCTCGGTGGCAAGAATGATTTCCTCGGCCTTCTTAACGCACTTGAGGATCGGGGTCTGGCCTTCGTTATTCTTGAAAATACCGACACCGAGATTAATCTTCTCGGCGCGGGAATCGTTCTTGAACTCTTCTGTAAGACCTAAAATAGGATCTGCCGGAGCAGCTGCAATTTTTTCAAAAAACATGTTTGTACCCAATATTGTTCAGGAAGATAGTCTGAAAAACCGGACAGGTTTCCGCGTCTGGTTAACCGTTTCCGAAACGGAATTATAAAACCATGATCACATTAAAACAACCGAAACCGCAAAAAACGTCCCGGCGTCGTCCCGGTTCCGCGCCGACATTCTTCAGGCTTCAGTCATTCTGCCGTCTTCGTCTCATTGCGCGCGGCCGCTCAGTAAACCCCCCGGTCATCCCGGCGGGTTTTAAAGAATTTCAGGAACCACATGTACTGCTTTTCCCGTCCGGTAACCAGCTTCTCGATGGCAGCGTTCATCCTTCTGACATCCGCCTCCAGATCTCCCGAGGGATAGGCCTCGAAGTAGCGGTCAAAAACCACCTCGTACTTATGATGCTCCTCGTTGTAGCAGGAAAACATGGGCACCACCACCGCATCGGCCATTTTGGCCAGCCTTGGCATTACCGTCAGGGTGCACTTCTCTTCGGCAAAAAAACTGACAAAAATCGAATTGGCGGTTCCCAGATCCTGATCCGGAAGAAAGAAGGAATGGTATCCGTCCCGGAGCGCCCTCACGATGGACTTGACCCCGGCCCCCCTTTCGTAAACCTTGCCGCCGAACTTGAGTCTCATGGAATTCATAAACCAGTCGTAGACGGGATTTTTTGAGGTGTGCATCATGGTGCACATGGTCAGTCCCGATGCCGAAAGAAAAAGCCCGGCGTGATCAATGGCCCAGGCATGCGGTGCCATGAAGATTATGGGTTTTCCGAGAGAAAGCGCCTCCCGGAAATGCTCCTCGCCGGTAACCATGTAGGTTTTGCGGAGGTAGCTCCGGGATCTGAAAAACGCCTCCCCGTAGCCCAGCACCACCTTGAGTCCCACCCTGAAAAACTCGCCGGTAACGCGGTCTGTGTCCTCCTCGGTCCAGTCCGGAAAGCAGAGTCTGAGATTGACACGCACAATATTCTTCTGCTTAAAGGGCAGCCGCATCATGGGCCGGTACAGAAGATTGGCCGCAAAATCCCGGATCACGGGAGGAACGAAGGCCAGAATTCCGCAAATTCCCAGAAGAAGCCACACCGGAAGATACCGGGGATGGAGATATTCCATCCGGAAGGACTTGTCAAACCGGCGATCCGCATTTCCGGAGGTCTGCTTTGTTCCCGAAGTCTCCCGGGACTGATTGTCATTGCTGCTGGTCATAATGGCATTACCCCATACCCTGATTGTTCCTTAACGCTTTTAAAAACGGCCGCTCCGGATACCGGAAATCCGGCATCAAGGATCCGTCCCGGAGGATTCCGGAAGCCCGGCAAGTATTCTCATTGCGGGACGCACGGCAACAAACTCGCTGTCAGCCGATCCTCCGAACATGTCAACCGCACCGTCAGAGCCCACAACGGCCACCGCCCCCGGGGCTTCCCCGGGGGAACGCAACCACCAGTAACAGAAGCCCTGACAGGCAAAATTCTTCCTTTTTCCCGTGCCTGTCAGGGGGGCGCACCGGCGATCGGCGTCATTCCTGAAATACCGCTTTGCCTCCGCAATGCCGAGACAGAAAATCCGATCCCGGGTAACAGCTCCGGCGCCATGTCCGGGAATATCGGGGTTCGAAAGAAGGGACTCCCTGATGCGGGCCTGCTCCTCTCCGGAAAACGCAGTCCGGAAAAACTCACCGTTAAGCCATTTTCTGAGATCGCTTGTCTCCCAGTCCGGATCGGAATTCCGGTGCCGGTACTCCCGGCACGGCAGTCCGAAACGGCTTATCACAAGCACCTCGCCGTCCTTACACTCCAGAACCAGCCATTCCGCGGGAATCCTGCTCCCGTCCTGAAGGAGCAGAGTCCCGAAGGTCAGGCATTCCCCGGGCTTCGCGGTTACGGGTTTAAGATCCGGGAACCGCACTCCTGCGACCTCGATAAAGCCGGGAGCTTCATTGCCCGATCCCCCATTCCCGGATTCCGGGAGATCCTTTCCGGAAGCCTGGCCGGAAACCGCCCTTTCCAGGAAATCCCGGGCATCGGATTTCCAGATCCTTTCGGAAACCTGCGAAAGCGCCAGGTCATATCTGGCCAGAAGGCTTCCGAGTTCAGCCTTTCTTCCGGTTCCGAGACACTCCCGAACATATTCCTTAAACTCCTCGGCATTCCGGAACCGGTATTCTCCGTCTCCGAAAACCGCGACTCCGGCAGTGTCCAGCACCGCCCTGATACCGTCCCGGGAGGCGGAATCCGGAAAACAGCGGCACAGAAACCGAAGTTCGTCCCGGGACTCCCTGACAAGCCTCTGCCAGGACGGAGCATCCTGTTCCGAAAGCTTTTCCATATCCTTTTTGAAAGCCTCCGGACTCTCGAATATCCTGCCGGAAACCGCAAAAGACCTCCGGGGAGACAGGGCATAGCCGATCATCAGGGCAGCTCCGGCATCGGAATACCCTCCGCTGTCGGAAGCGAGGAGTTTTCTCAGGCGGGTCAGGATTTTCCCCCCGGCGGAATCCCCGATGACACTTTCGGCATAATACTCCAGAAAGCCGTTCCGAAGAAGCTTTCTGACAGCCCGGACCAGCGGGGAATCCGGAGCTTTCAGGATCCCCGCGGAGAGAGCCAGCTCCGTGCCTTCCGCAATCAGGGCATCCGCCAGTTCCCGAAGATCCCGGAATTCCCGGCCGGAGACACAGAGTGCCGTCATCCCGGGGTTAAGCCGGTACAGGAGCCGGCAGTAGCTGTACAGAATCTCGTCATCCGTACTGCCGCGAATCTCCTCCTCGGTCTCCCGGCAGAGGGCGGCCTTTTCTTCGTCAAAGAGGCCGAAGTGGTGGGCCAGAATCCCCCTGCCAAGCTCCCGGAAGCCCTTTTCGGGAAATTTCAGAAGCGCCTTTGCCAGTTCCGCCGCCGTTTTGTATCTGGTTCCCGAAAAAAAATACGGCGGAAAGGAGGCACGTTCCGCCATTACTCCGGAAAAGTTCTCTCCGGGCACCGGCACCCGTTCCCCGCGAAGCCACCGGGCCACCTCGTCATAACCCCAGCGCCGGCAGGGATGGTCAGGTTCGTTCCGGTGCGAGAGATCCCGGTAGGTCAGGCCCAGCACGAGATCCCGGAAATCTTCGGGGAAATCAGCCGGAAAGGAAATCCGGTTAAGAGCCGCAAGCCGGACGGCCTCCTCGGGTGATATTCCTCCGTTCTGAAAAGGTGTGAAGCCCGTCATAAGCTCAAAAACGGTAATGCCCAGGGCATAGTAGTCGGTCTCCCTGTGAAAAATCCCCATCAGGGCCTCCGGAGCCGCATAAACCGGAGTCATGCCGGTCTCCGTAATCACATAGGTGCGATTTCCGGCATCCGAGCTGATTCCGAAGTCCAGAAGTACGATATGCTCTCCCGTGCTGTCCGGAATGAGATTGGAGGGCTTCAGATCCTTATGAAGAATGCCGGCATCATGGAGCGCCCGAAGTCCCGAGATTACCGAAGGAATGATCAGGCTTTTCAGATCCTTTGCGGAAAACCGTTCCCCGGCCGCCAAAGCCTCGGAAAGCGCGGGATACTCGTAGTACGGCAGCACCGTGTACTGATATCCCTCATAAATGCCGTAATGAATCAGAGGGCAGACACAGGGATTCCGGATCTCCCCGAGCTTCTCCAGAACTCCGGGGCTCACGGCATTCTCCCGGCGGTAAAGTTTCAGGACATACCTCTTTCCGGCATCCGCATCCGTGCCGCGGCAGCTGTAGATATCCGCCTCTCCGGAAGACACTCCCAGTCTTCCCAGAACCTGAAAGCCATCCAGCACAAGCCCGGAAACATCCGGACACTCCCGGACATTCCTCACCCGGGTTTTCTTCATCCTCTCAAGAAAATCGCTGTTTATCCTGGTCTCTGTCATGGTTCGGCTTCCGTTAAAATGCTTTCGGAAAGTAATGCACTCCCGGACTTCTCCTGAAGGAACGGGGGCGGGATTAAATATAGCACAACCGAGCTCCCTGATGTCATCCCCGCAGCGATTTCAGAAAAAACTCCGCTTTCGAACCACACCGGAGGCCCCGAACTCTTCCTGCATTGCTGGCAATGCGGGCAATACAGGCAACGGGAACGCCCGTTGATCAATATTGATCATTATCTCAAATCAGAATTTCCGGCTGCGGAAAGTAATCAGCACCTCACGATTTAACCATAAGATTGTTGGAACTTTGGAAAAAAAAGGATAAAAGGTTAAGGATATGGCCGTTTTCAGTTTCAGGAAGATCCCGGGCTTTTTCGGAATTCAGAAGTTCCGGGGGCGATGGCGTTCAAAAATGCCGCACTTCCCGAAAATCCGGCAACCATCAGTAACATACAAAAAAGCGGGGCGCGGGGAGGCAACCGTAAATGTCCGATAACAACAGCAACAGCAGCATCCGAAACGGCACACCTGAAGGCGAGCCGGACGAAAAGCGTCAGTCGTACCTTAATTCCTTTAACTTCGTATCCTTCCCCAACGAAAACACCATCGTCATCGATCAGAAGTTTTCCATAACCCGCTTCGGGAACGGCGAAACCGTCAAGTTTGTGCTGGCCAATCTGAATGAATACTGGAAAACCGACATCCGCTTTGATTTCACCTTTTCCCGGGCCGAGCTCGAAGCCATTGAGGATCAAGACGAATACGGCGTCAGATATCTTCATTTCATCCTGATGAACGGGGATGCCGCTGCAGGCAGACTGTCGATCAAAATCGGCTATGAAAACGACAGCCACCTCACCTCGGAAAAAATTGCCGGGTTCTTTAACTGCGGCGAGGTCTTTCAGAAGCTTGAGTAGGAGCAGGAGCTCCTGCTCCCGTTTTCTTTTCCTGTCATGAGTGCGGGAAGTCTCTCCAGCCAGGCTTCTCCTGTCCTGATTATTTCTCCTTTTCCGTTGCATTTCTCCCGGTGTTTTCCCCGGGACTTCATGATAGGAAACCGGCTTCTGTGGTATTATAACCGGTGAGCTCAGCCGGGGTTCAGAAATCAGCGGCCGGATCCGAGTACTTGGTCACGCCGTGTTCCGAAACGCCGCCCGAAAACAGCCCCCGGAAACAGAAACAGAATAAGAAGGCTTCCAATGCAGACACCTGCCACCAGATTTCTCGACAGCAAGAAAATTCCCTACAAAACCTACGAATACGAATGCAACGGCGCGAAACACGACTTCGGCCATATCGCCGCAAACGAGCTTAAAAGAGATCCGAACGAGGTTTTTAAAACTCTCCTCATACATCATGAAAAGACCTACATCACCGCGGTGATCCCGGTTAACTGCAATCTGAACCTGAAAAACGCCGCCAGAATCGCCGGCGTGAAAAATGCCGAAATGGT
>CACYPY010000123.1 GCA_902776415.1 uncultured Ruminobacter sp. | reverse complement strand
TCATCAGCCATTTCCTTAAAGTAAGGAGAATCACAATTCAGAGTGCTGCAGCTGATATCTTCAAGAACGCAGGAAAGCACATCCTGTCTGAGAAAATCCCCGCATTTGATAGCAGCTTCGTTTCTCAGACAATCGTGGGCAACATGGGCCAGAACTTTCTGGTAAAAGCTTTTATTCTCACCGAACGAATTACGCAACACTGACATGAAAGGGGTTTTGCAAAGCTCGGAAAAGAAAAGATAGGAGTTCCCGAAACTGACATGAATACAAGCTTCCCCGTTATGAACCTTAGTGCCAGCCAGTCTTTCATCGGATGGAGACACCTCTGTAAAACAGTCGGAACTCAGATCAAAATGTACAATTCCACGAGTTGGCGAGTTAAAGATCCCCTTCATATTGTCTTCGGGATCAATCCATAGCACCTTGCCAAGGCGTTCCACTACTTCTTGCCTGGAGTGATTTCCCTTGCGATTGCCATTTGAATTGGGCTTATAAGAATTTTTAACCAATGTAGCAGATCCTGAGATAATGACATTATTGTCATTTCTCACAATATTACGATATTTAATTCTCATTTCCCTCTCCATGGTATTAAGAATGATATCAATGTGTTTGTTCATTTGAACAAACACATTGTACCACAAAATAAATCAAATACAACAAGTTTGCAGTAAAAAATGAAAATAATTACATGAAAATTACTTGACAAATATTTAAAAAGTTATCAAGAGTTTATGTTTGAATATGTGTTACAGATTAAAAATCTGGGGTAAATGTTAAATGTATGATTAAAATGAAGGAGATTTCTTGGAATACTTTGTAAACAAGCCTTTGCAGACATGACTATATGACCATGTAAAATTGATTGACTGGCTATGTAGTAGGTGTGTTTGATAATCTACAGAAAATATATTACAGCGTCAGATCTCAAAGGGGAGTAAACTATAAGTTTGAAAAAGGTGGTACAATCATGTCCCGTGGGGATGCGTGTATGAGCGAAATTGTTTCGATTTTAGGTTTATGATATCTTTCCTTGACAAGGGTTTAAACAGGTGATTGTGTTCTGAGAATATCCTGGTGGATTTGCGTAAATAGTTGTTTTCAAAATAATTTATATTATAAAAGTAATCATTTTTGATTTCAATTTGATAATCAAGATCCTGAATATCATGCTTGGTCATTAATAAAAGGTAATCTACATTTGCCAGTTCGGTGTTGATCATGGTATTGCTGTTTCCCATTCGTTTATAACACAAGTTATAAAAATATTTTTATCCAAGTCGTAATATACGGTGCAGGGTGTAAAAAATCAATTAAACATGCAATAAAAAACTGCATATTTTTATGATCTGTATCGCAATAACAGAAAAAAATACAAAATACTATTTTTTAGTCCAAAACCATCCGTATGTGAGTGCTCTCTTTTTTTTAGCTCAGCTCGGGAAGCATCAGTTGCATATGAGCAGCGATGTCATAGAGCCAGTCTTCTGGTTTGTGATTCCGATAATTGCTCATGCATTCACTGATGGCAGTGCGAAAAATCTCAGATCCGTACATACTGCTGACGTGCTTAATGTTCTGTCCGGGGTTCAGGACAAAAATGAGGCGTAACTGCCGGGGGATGGTAAAATATGCCGGATTCCGGGACGGAGCCGTGCCGGGAGCTGTAACGATTTTTTCCGAGGCATGCCATGTTCGATTTTAACTCCGTTAAAGCCGTGATTTTTGATGTGGACGGCACCCTTATGGATTCCGTGGGGAGAATTATCAGGACCATGAGGCTTTCCTTCCGGAGACTGGGACTCCAGGAGCCGGATACGGTTTCGATAAAAAACATCATCGGACTTTCCATGAAGGAGGTGGCTGAAAAGCTCCTTCCGGAAGCCTCGGAGGAGCTGAGGTCCGCCCTGATAGCCTCCTACAAGAAGATCTACACGGAGCTTGAGGACCGGGAGCCCACGGAGCTTTTCAGCGATGCCGTGCCGGTGCTCAGGAAACTCCGCAGAACGGGCTACCGTACGGGGATCGCCACCGGCAAATCCCGAAGGGGCTGTGTCAGGGTACTGGAAAGCTACGGTCTTTCGTCGCTTATTGATGTGTCTGTAGCCGGTGACGAATATCCCTCCAAGCCGGCTCCGGACATGCTTATTGCAGCGGCAGGCGCACTCGGGCTTCCGGTTTCATCCTGTCTTATGGTGGGGGATTCCGCCCTGGACCTCGGCATGGCCCGGAATGCCGGCATGCCCGGTGCCGGGGTGCTTACCGGGGTTCACGGCAGAGAACGTCTGGCCTCACTGAATCCCGCGGCGATAGTGGGAAGCCTGTCCGAGCTTGAGAAGCTGCTTCCGGGCGATGCCGGGTGAAATCCTGAACGTTTTCAGTTTTTTTGGAGAAAAGGCTTTAAGGAAAAGCTCGAAAGTCCGGAGCTTTTTCAGGGAAAATATCCTGCTTTTGAAAATGAAAGAAATTTTGACTTCGTCACTTTTTTTTTATATCATGCACGCACTATGCAAAAAGTGAAAATTCCACATAAGGTGGATCCTGTCCGGGCAGCAGCGAAAAAGCTCGATTTTGACGGCTATATTCCCAGGAATTTGCTGGAGCGGCTCGCTGGCGTTGTGGAAACTGTTTTAAGTGATGCTGAGGTTCATTTGTCCTTTAGTGTCGATTTGCAGGGTTTAACCGTAATTGAGGGCAGTGCTGGTGCCGCTGTGAAGTGTGAATGCCAGCGCTGCGGCAATCCGTGCGAACTTGGGTTGTCCTCGGATTTTCATTACACCGTTGATGAAAAGAAGGCCAGGAATCTTGGTCTGGAGGATAACTACGATTTTGCCGAAGCGGATGAGTTTGGCGAAGTTGACATTTACAAGCTGATTGAAGACGAACTCATTCTGACCGTGCCCATGGTGGTCACGCATCCGGAAGGCGAATGCGAGATTCCCGGCGGCGGGGTTTACGGCGAGGTTGTTGCCGAGGAAAATACGGAAGGCAGCCCTTTTGCGGTGTTGGGTAAATTAAAGAAAAGTTAGGAGAAGGCTATGGCCGTTCAGCAAAATCATCAGTCTCGTTCCCGTCGCGACATGCGCAGATCTCACGACAGTTTAACCGCTGCCAATGTATCTGATGACAAGTCCACCGGAGAATTTCATCTGCGTCACAATGTAACCGCCACCGGTTACTACAAGGGCGAAAAGGTTGTTAATGCCCCCAAGAAGGACGAAAAGTAATTTGTCCTGACGCTGTCGGGTAAGGATTTTTCCGTTGTCTGAAATTATTCTTGCCATAGACGCCATGGGAGGGGACTTCGGTCCCCGCAATATAGTGCCTGCCATTAAGCGGGCACTATCTGTTTATGGTGATTTAAGATTCCTGGTGTTCGGACAGGAAAACATGGTGCTTCCGTATCTGCGGGCGAGTTCGCTTGAAAAGGACTGCCGCGTGGATTTTCAGCACCGTCCGAATGCCGTTACCAACAATCTGAGTCCACTCGGGGCTTTAAGGCTCCGTGATTCTTCGTCTCTGTATGCTGCGGTGGCCGCCGTGGGCGAAGGTCGCGCCTCCGGCGTGGTTTCCGCCGGCAGTACCGGAGCTCTGGTCACCATTTCCGATCATGTGCTGGGAAGGATCCCCGGAATATCCCGCTGCTCTCTCGGGAAAATAATCCCTTCCTTTGACCGGAAAAGTCCGGGCACGGTTTTTCTGGATCTCGGGGCCAGTCTGGCGCAGACCCGGGAGATGATTCTCCAGAATGCCGTTATCGGATGTATTGTCGCCCGGTGCTTCCTTGATGCTCCCCGGCCGGTTCTGGGAATTCTCAATGTGGGGTCCGAGGGCAGCAAGGGCCCCCGCTATCTTCAGGAAGCGGCTGCCGTTCTCCGGGATGCGGACTACTGCAGCTTCCGGGGCTTTGCGGAGGGGAGCGATATTTTCAGCGGCAGATTTCAGGTGATTGTGACTGACGGCTTCTCCGGAAACATCGCCCTGAAGACCGCCGAAGGGCTGTACCGCGGGCTTGTCGGCCGGGGCGGAAACCGCAGAAATAATTTGCTACTTCTTCCGATCCTGCATTTTTTTAAAAGAAAAATTGGTATAATGCAACCTGATAAATATAATGGATCAACGCTGCTTGGTCTCAATGGGATTGTAGTGAAAAGTCACGGCAGCGCCAGTCAGATGGCGTTCATGAACGCAATCATTCAGGCCCGGTTGCAGTGTGTCAACCGCCTTCCGGAATTGATTGCATCACAATTAACCTCTATGTAAGGGTAAACCGCGGAATGTATAGCAGGATATCAGGTACCGGCAGCTTCTTGCCTGCCATGGTGCGTACCAATGCCGATCTCGAAAAGATGGTTGAAACCAGTGATGAGTGGATAACTGAACGTACGGGCATCAGGGAGCGCCGCATTGCGGGAGAGGAAGATTCTGTTGCCGTTATGGCTGCCCGGGCCGCGGAGAAGGCCCTGGAGGCTGCCGGAATTTCCGCGGACGATGTGGAGCTTATCGTGGTGGGAACCACCAGCTCCCAGTACGCTTTCCCTTCCGTGGCCTGCGATGTGCAGAGAATTCTGGGGACTTCGGGACAGCCGGCCTTTGATGTGGCTGCGGCCTGTTCCGGATTCAGCTTTGCCCTCAGCACCGCCAACGCCTATATCAGAAGCGGCAGTATCCGGAGGGCCCTGGTTATCGGGGTGGATTCCCTTTCCAAAGCCTGCGATCCGGATGACCGCACAACCATCATTCTTTTCGGGGACGGTGCCGGAGCCTGTGTCCTGGAGGCTTCGCAGGATCCCGGAATCTATTCCTGTGAGATTCATTCCGACGGCAGCCACGCCGAACTCCTGATGCTTCCCAATGTGGACCGCGCCACCCGCGAGCCGGCCTGGATGATGATGAAGGGGCATGAGGTTTTCAAATATGCCGTAAAGACTCTGAGTTCACTGGTTACCGACACCCTGGATCGTAACGGGTTTTCCAAGGGGGATCTTGACTGGCTGGTGCCGCACCAGGCCAATCTCCGCATCATTACCGCCACCGCGAAAAGGCTGGATTTGGAGATGTCTCAGGTTATTGTGAATCTTGACCGGTACGGCAACACCTCCGGCGCTTCCGTGATTATCGCGCTTGACGAGGGAATTCGTTCCGGGAAGATTCAGAGAGGCGATCTGCTTCTTCTGGAATCCTTCGGCGGAGGTTTTACCTGGGGCAGCGCGCTGGTAAGATACTGATTTTCTGTAATGCCGTCCTGATTGAGTCAGGGCGGTTTTTTGTTTCGGAATTTGTACAATTATTTCAACCGTCTTTTGCAAATGGAGAATGACTGATGACCGATTTTGCTTTTGTCTTTCCCGGTCAGGGATCTCAGAGCGTGGGAATGCTCAGTGAGGTTTATGACAGCTATGAGATTGTCAGAGATACCTTCCGGGAAGCTTCCTATGTCCTTGGCTATGATCTTTACGAGCTGGTTTCCAAAGGTCCTGCCGAGGAGCTGGGAAAAACCTTTAAGACCCAGCCGGCTCTTCTGACCTCTTCCGTGGCTCTCTATCGTCTCTGGTGCTCAAAGACCGATCTCCGTCCCAAAATGATGGCCGGGCACTCCCTGGGCGAATACAGCGCCCTGGTATGTGCCGGTGCCGTGGAATTCAAGGACGCGGTAAATCTGGTAAAGCTGCGCGGCGAATACATGCAGGAGGCAGTGCCTGAGGGAGCCGGAGCCATGGCTGCGGTTATCGGTCTTGAGGATGCCGCGGTGGTCAGGGCCTGCGCCGAGGCGGCTCAGGGTGAGGTCTGCTCTGCAGTGAACTTCAACTCCCCGGGCCAGGTGGTCATAGCAGGCACCAAAACCGCGGTGGACAGGGCCGGAGAACTCCTCAAGGCTGCCGGAGCCAAGAGATTCCTGCCTCTGGCCGTTAGTGTGCCCTCTCACTGCGAGCTTATGAAGCCAGCTGCCCAGAAGCTGAAGTCCGTGCTGGAAGGGATTCAGTTCCGTGAGCCCGAAATTCCCGTTATCAATAATGTTGACGTGGAACCGGCCCTGGTTCCCGATGTTATCAGAAACGCTCTGGTACGGCAGCTCTACAGTCCTGTGCGCTGGGTGGAAACCGAGCAGGCCATGGCCGCCGCCGGGGTTTCCGTGCTGGCAGAGGTGGGGCCGGGCAAGGTGCTTCAGGGGCTCTCCAAGCGCATTGACCGCAATATCAATGCCCTGACACTTAATGACGAGGCTTCGCTCAATGCGGTGCTGGAAGCTGTTAAATAAGAGGTTTGAAAATGGATTTTACTGGAAAGACTGTACTTGTAACCGGAGCCTCCCGGGGTATCGGCCGGGCCGTGGCTCTGGCCTTTAAGGAACTGGGTGCCACCGTTATCGGCACTGCTACTTCGGAGTCCGGCGCGGAGGCTGTTTCCGCTGTTTTGGCCGGTTCCGGGAAGGGCATGGTTCTGAATGTGGGGGATCCTGCCTCCTGCGAGGCCTGTATCAAGGCCGTGACCGAGGAGTTTGGCGCTCCGGACATTCTGATAAACAATGCCGGAATCACCCGTGACAACCTTCTGATGCGCATGAAGGATGACGAATGGGATGCGGTTATTAACACCAATCTCTCCGGCATTTTCAGGATGAGCAAAGGGGTGCTCCGCGGCATGATGAAGAAGCGCTGGGGCCGGATTATCAGCATCAGCTCCGTGGTGGGACTTATGGGGAATCCCGGTCAGTGCAACTATGCGGCAGCCAAGGCCGGTCTTATGGGCTTTTCCAGAAGCCTTGCCAGGGAGGTGGCCTCCCGTGGCATTACCGTTAACGCGGTGGCTCCGGGCTTTATTGCCACTGACATGACGCCATCCTGGCCAATGTTCCGGCAGGAGAACTGGGGAAGCCTGAGGATATTGCCAGCACGGTGGTGTTCCTGGCATCCGAGGGTGCTCGCTACATAACCGGCGAGGTTATCAGCGTAAACGGCGGCATGTACATGTGTTAGAAAAAGGAATGAGCGATACTTCAAAGAATTTATTTTTTTGTGGATATATCCGCTCATTCCATTTATAATTGAATGAGTTTTTTATCCCCCTGACGAGGGGAATATGTTGAGCGTGTGAACGTTATAGGAAATCAAAACATGAGCGATATTGTTGAGCGTGTAAAAAAGGTCATTGTTGATCAGCTTGGTGTTAAGGAAAGCGATGTAGTTCCTGAGGCATCCTTTATTGAAGATCTCGGTGCAGATTCTCTTGATACTGTTGAACTTGTAATGGCTCTCGAAGAAGAGTTCGGTACCGAAATTCCCGATGAGGACGCTGAAAAGATCACCACTGTTCAGAAGGCTGTAGACTACATTCAGGCTCATCAGGCTTAATTGTCTTCAGTGGCCAGGCTTTCTGGCGGAAAGAGAGGAAGCGTTTTAATTAACGCTTTTTTTGTTTAGCAGAATAATATCACACGGAGGCTGACCTGTGTCAAAACGCAGAGTAGTTGTTACTGGTCTTGGTATGATTTCTCCGGTTGGCAACACTGTTCAGGAATCCTGGAAGAATCTTGTTGCCGGCAAGAGCGGAATTTCCCAGATTGATCATTTTGATACCACTGACTATCCTTCAAAAATTGCCGGACTGGTTAAGGGATTTGATCCTGAAGCCTTCGGAATCAACCGGAAGGATACCAGAAAGATGGATTTGTTTATCCAGTACGGTATCGCTGCCGGGCTCATGGCCTACGAGAATTCAGGACTTGAGGTTACTCCCGAAAATGCGGCACGGGTTGGCTGTGCCATCGGTTCGGGCATCGGCGGACTGGGGCTCATCGAGCAGAATATCGAGACTCTCATCAAATCCGGGCCCCGCCGTGTGAGTCCATTCTTTGTTCCGTCCACCATCATTAACATGGTTTCCGGACATCTTTCCATCCGTATCGGCGCCAAAGGTCCGAACCTGGCCACGGTTACCGCCTGCTCTTCCGGTACCCATGCCATCGGAATGTCCGCCCGTCTGATTCAGTACGGCGATGCCGATGTGATGTTCTGCGGCGGTGCCGAAAAGGCCTCCACCCCCATGGGAATTTCCGGATTCTGCGCACTCAAGGCTCTTTCCACCAGAAATGACGAGCCGGAAAAGGCTTCCCGGCCCTGGGACAATGCCAGAGACGGCTTTGTGCTGGGTGATGGTGCCGGTGTCATGGTTCTGGAGGAGCTGGAGCATGCCAAAGCCCGCAAGGCTCATATCTATGCAGAGCTTACCGGTTTCGGTATGAGCTCGGATGCCCATCACATGACTGCGCCCCCGGATAACGGCGAGGGTGCCGCCCTGGCCATGATGAACGCCATCAAAGACGGAGGTATCACTCCGGCTGATGTGGCCTATGTCAATGCCCACGGCACTTCCACCCATCTCGGGGATCTGGCGGAGATCCGCGGGGTTCGTTCCGTGTTCGGCGATGCCGTGCAGAATCTTCGCATCAGCTCCACAAAGTCCATGACCGGACATCTTCTGGGAGCTGCCGGGGCCATTGAGGCAGTGATTACCGCTCTGGCCGTACAGGATCAGGTTTGCCCGCCAACCATCAATCTGGATGATCCGGATCCTGAGGTTGCCGGTCTGAATCTGGTTCCTCACACTGCTCAGAAGGCCGAGATCCGCTACGCGCTTTCCAATTCCTTCGGATTTGGCGGCACCAACGGTTCCCTGCTTTTCAGGAAGTATGAGGAATAACGTTTTTCTTTCCTGACAGGATGTTTTTCAGAAACCGGCGGATGCCGGTTTTTTAATTTCGGTACGGAATTAAAAAAGGATGGTTTTCGGGGAATTGTTACATTATCATCCCGTAACAACCAAAAATACCGGCAGGAGGAGCGGGATTTTCCGGGAGCCGGGCAGGTTCGGGAAGCGTTCGGACTCAGTGCACCTGATAACTGACGGACGCTGTATCAGGATATGGGGCTTCTGATATCGGATCCTGCGAAAACCGGAGCGGGGACGCCGGAAGAGGCTCTGTCCGGGGAATCCTTTGGAACTGAAATAATCAAAACTTTGTTTCAATTCCATTTAATAAATTGATTACAAAAATCAGGTACAGGGCAGAGTTAAAGGGCATTAAAGTTACAGAGACTGAAGAATTCATCCCTCTGAATGTTCTTTAATGATGAGTTTTCCTGAACAGGAAAGCTGCAAAGGAGAAATAGTTCACAGAGGCTTGTTCGGGAGTTCTTTGGGGCTTATAAACGCTGATTTATAGGCTACCCCTTAAACATCATTCGAAAAGTAATCCCCGACTTCTGCCGTGAAACGCCGGGTTTGGGCATAGAGGGTTATCGTAACCCTGCAAGAACAACGTTTAAAATCTTTTGAACGCCGAAGCCTGCAAACCGTTACAGGATCAACCGTATCCTGCATCAGAGCGATTACAAAAAGCTTCCTCCTGAATTCAGGGGCTGTAATGGGGTAAAGCAGCCTGGTAATGAACCGGGAACAGTAACGGGTAATTCTTTCCGGGATCACGCTTTTTTTGAGAAAACAGCCGTTTTTTGTTATCATGCTCCAAAATTCCGGAATTTTGCGAGCAAGTTGGAAAATGCTTATTGATCTGACCCAGGATAACCTGTATGTATCTCTTTGTTCTCAGAAGCTGAGAGCGGATAAAACCGGTTATATTGAAATCCTGGATGACCTGGCCCGAAAGGGACAGTGCTTTATGACGCTTTCGGCCCCCCGGGGACTGGGAGTGTCCACCTTTCTTGACATGCTTAATGCCTTTTACGGGGATCGCTATCAGTCGCTGATTTTTGCGGACACCGAGGTCAGCAGAAATTCCGCGGTGATGGCCGGACGGGGGGCATATTTCGAGCTGGCCTTCGATTTTGCGGAGGTCAGTGCCACCACCGGCTATAACGAGCTCATAACCCGGCTTTGCGAGGAGACCTTCCGGGTTATGAAGACTGTTTTTCCGGGAAAGGCCCGGGGAAAAACCGAGTATGATTTTGCAAAATGTCTTCTGGCCATCAGCAGAACCTCCGGAAAGAAGCTGGTTATAACCTTTAAGAATTTTGACCGGGTGCAGCGCTACGCCATCCGGCATCTTAACTTTCTGAATGCCTGGCAGCGGCTGTTTGCCCGGATAGAGCAGCTTAATTCCCGGGAAGATTTTATTTTCATGCTGGTGGCCGGAGCTCATATTCCGGGAATGACCGAGCTTCTCCGCAATCCCGACAATCCCTCCCGCCGGCTGTTTCTGTCCCTCACCGACAAGGATTTCCCCGGAGCGGAGGACATGTACGGATGGTGCGGCATCACGCAGGAGGAGCTTACCTATATTCTTCAGGGCAGCATGTCCGACCTGGACGAAGGGGATCTTTACGACTGGTGCGGGCATTACGGCCAGGCCCTGATGCGCCCGGCCTCCGTGTTTGCCTCAATTGCCGAGCATGACTTTATCATGACCGTGAATATTGACAGCGGCATGTGGTACATAAAGGAGATTCTGGAGGCCGGCTACGGTTCGTTTCTCCTCTGCGGCGAGGTGGGGGTTGCACGCCTTCTCAACGGCGAATCCGTTTCCATGCATCAGCTCTGTGATTATGACTGCAGGAAGAGAACCCAGTATTCCACCGAGATCTACAGCTTTACCAAAAGATTTTTAAGCATGCTGACCGGAGAAGGTCTTATTACCGTGGCACGGCAGTTTGACGATGATCTCGAAAACGCGGAGATCGTTAACCGGGAAACGCTCCTGTCCATTTCCGATATGCTCTCCGAGGATTCCGAATCCTATGTGAGCAGGCTTTCCGCCATCGCCCTGGGACGCCGGGATCTCCCGGAAGCTTTTGCTTCCGGAAACGGAGAGTCTTTCGGGAATCTTCTGACCCGCTACATCACCTTCAAGAGAACCGTGCCGAATACCGCCAGTGTTCTTAAGATCTCCATCTGGCAGGCCATTTATGATTTGCTGTCGGATCTGGACGGCTACGAGCTCCGGGCGCTTAACAATGTTTTTGCGCTGCATGACATTAATTCTGATGACGGGGAAGGGTATTTTCTGGTGACTGTCGGGGTTAATTCCGATTTGGCTGCCCTGGTGAACGGCGTGGTGAATATCCGGCTGACCTCGCCGGACCTTCGCAGGCTTATCAGGGGCTACAAGGGACGTCTCCCGGCCTTTGTCTATCGTCTGGACATTTCCGAAAACCCCGGGGATCCGGTAAAGCTGGAATATCAGAAGGCCCTGGTGGTCTAGTCTTTGCGTTCTGGGGACTCTCAGGTTCCTCCGGTCTCTGTCCTGTCCCCGGGGTTATCCCGGGGCGGTGGATTTTTCTTGTTTTCTGTTCCCTGTCCTGATTTTTGGGGACGTTTCGCTCTCCGTGTCTCCGGGTACCCGTCAGGAAAAAATGAATGACCGAAGTTCTCCGGGGGTCCGGGCAACAAAATCCGCACCGAAGCTTTCCCGGGAGGCGCTTTTCGGGAGATATCCCCACCCGGCCAGTACCGCTGTCATGCCGGCGTTTCTGGCGGCCTCCATGTCTCTTGGATGATCCCCCACGTAGACGGCCTTTGCCGGATCCGCGTTAAGCTCCCTTGCGGCCAGAAGCAGCGCATCGGGACAGGGTTTGGATCTTATGTCCGGACGGCTTCCGATGACAGCCGGGATCTCGCTGGTTTCCCGGAATTTTTTCAGGATTACGAGGGCGAGATTATGCGGCTTGTTGGTAATGACTCCGGCAGGGATGCCGCCTTCGGAAAGGGCTGCCATAAGTTCCGGAATTCCCGGAAAAATCATGGTGCGGTCCGCGATGTGCTGTTCATAAAATGCCAGGAATTCCGGTTTCAGGGTTTCGATTTCGGATGCGGAGAGGGTTCCCCGGGAGGCCTCAAGAAGAAGTGCCCGCATGCCGTCCGAGGCCAGCTCCCGGGATCTTTCGTCGGAGATGCCTCCGGGAATGCCGTGGGTTCTGATGACGTGACTGGCGGCGTTCCCGAGATCCGGGGCGGTATCCAGAAGGGTGCCGTCAAGATCGAAGAGAATTGCGGAATACCGGGACAGCGGTTTTGATGCGGACGACATTGGTTACTCCTGAACAAATTGCAGCATAACGGATC
>CACYPY010000122.1 GCA_902776415.1 uncultured Ruminobacter sp. | reverse complement strand
ATTTTTATCAAGGGCCCTGGCAGAGGGCAATGATCCCGCCACCTTCCGTCCTCAGAACTTCTGGGCGAACTCCAGCGGGAACGACATTATCGAAATCTGTATGAGGCACCCGGATTCCGATGATTCACAGCGTATTCAGAATCTTATTGACGGCGGCACGGAGGAGATCGAGCTCTGTGAATTCACCTCCTATCCGGAAATCACGGCGGATACCGATTTTAATGTTTTTGCCACGCTGATGCTGCATACCGGGTATCTTACCCGGGATCGGAATGCGGTTTCTTCGTCTTCTGATTTCACGCCGGTAAGGATTCCAAACCGGGAAATCACGGAGTGCTTCAAAAATAAGGCAAAATATTTGTTCAGTAGCTCAAATCCTGAATGGAAACAGAAGTCCCGGGATCTCCTTAAGGCCCTGTTTGACGGAGATGCCGTAAAGACTTCCGTCCTTATCAGAGAGATGCTTCTTACATTCCTGAGCGTCAGGGATACCGCATACGAAAGTGTTTACCATGCCTTCCTCCTGGGAGTTCTCGGGATTGCAGCCAAAGCCTCGAGTCTTGAGATAAAATCCAACAGCGAGTACGGGGAGGGCTTTTCAGATATTGTGATTAAGAACAAAAACATTGGCACGGCGGTAATTATCGAATTCAAGAAATGCGACAGTGACTCCGCATCCGTCATGAAAAAACTGTGCGAGGCCGCCATTACTCAGATTGACAGTCAGAACTACGATTTTGATATCCGGCAGGATTTTGAGATTGTCAGAAAGTACGGCATTGTATTTCATGGCAAGGACTGCGAGGCGGTACACAGGGAGTATCGGAGGGAGGAATAGAACGCTGTTTTCCGTAAAGTACTTACCCGGGGTTTACCGAGCAGGGCTGTCCGTATTTGGGTAATCGCAGGGAAGTTTCGAAAAACCTTGTTTGCTCCACTTCGAATACACTTCCCTCATCCCTGCCAATCATTTTCTGTCCGTTATTCCCGTGAATAATCTTCGTGCCTGGCATCAATCCTCATCCCTGATAACCGGGGAAAGCTTTTGTGTTCTGTATTTAAACTGGAGCGGTTAACCCGGTTTTGGCTCACCGTCGATTAGCATGAAAGGCAAAAACCATACTTTTATATCCGGCCACTCAGGATCAGCAGACAGTTCGTAAGTTTTATCATCCTTATCTGTGCTGAGTGAGGGAAGACCAAAAAGTTTGTCAGGGAAACAGTGGCAGACCGCACCGGAGTGATAAGGTTTTCACCGTTCGGAAAATGCAGAGCCGTCATTTGCGATGCAGGGATCGGAGATTATCGGAACCTCAGAATTAGCAGGTAGAGTTTTCCCGTCCCGGCATTTAAAAAACGTGCGGAGGATCTCCTGATTGGTTATAATGCTCGCTTTGTAAATGCATTGTATTTTGAGGTAAATTCATGAATTTCTTTCCGACAGCGCTGGCTGAAGAAGCAGCCGCAGGAGCCGCCCAGGCCCCGCAGCCGCAGTTTGATTTCACCTTTCTTATCATTATGGTGGGATTCATTGTTGTTTTCTATTTCCTGATGATGCGGCCGCAGAACCAGAAGAGAAAGGAAATGGAAAAGATCCTGAGCGAGCTCAAACCCGGAGATGAGGTTTATACCACCGGTGGCATCGTGGGAAGGATTGTGAAGATCAGCGAAAACCGCGATTACTACACGATTCAGGTCAGTGCCGGCAGCACCCTGATGATCAGGCGTGTCAATGTGGCCGGAGTACTGCCCAAGGGCACCTTTGAGGTGGTGAAGACCTCGGATCTCAAATAGGATTTCACTAATTTTTACCGGATAATTCAGATAGTGCGACGTTCCTGTTTCAGCACAGGGAACCGGGGATGCCGCAAACAAGGAGGCGGTTTTGTTAAACAAGTTCCCGTTATGGAAGAACCTGCTGATTATCCTGATTCTGATCATGGGGGCTGTCTACGCTCTCCCGAATCTTTATGGCGAAGATCTGGCGATTCAGATTTCAGGAACCAGAGGTGTTACCCTGGCAGATAGCGATTTGTCCAGAATTCAGGGGGTGGTGGAGCCCCTTTGTGGCGACAAGTGCCGGATTGAGCATGAAAACGGTCAGGCTCTTATCAGATTTCAGGACAACAACCTGCGTCTCAGCGTGAAGGACAAGCTGTCCCGCGAGCTGGGTGACAAGTACATCGTGGCACTGAACCTTGCCGCCGCGACTCCGGACTGGCTGCGTGCCATCGGCGCCCATCCCCTCAAGCTGGGGCTTGACCTTCGGGGCGGCCTGCACTTCCTGATGGAGGTGGATATGGACGAGGCCATGAAGAAGATCATCGGCCAGACCGTCCAGGATTTCCGTACCGAGCTTCGCAATGAAAAAATCCGTCTTACCGGAGCTCAGGCCGCAGGTTCTGATATTCAGATCTTTTTCAAGGATTCCGACACCATGGACCAGGCTCTCCAGCTTCTCAGGAGCAAGCACGGAGACATGGTCTTTCAGGGCGAGGAGAAGGCTGACGGCAGATTTGTAATCACTGCCCAGGTGAAGCCGGAAAAGCTTAAGGAAATCCGCACTTATGCTGTGGAGCAGAACATCAACATTATCAGAAACCGCGTAAACGAGCTTGGTGTTGCCGAGCCCCTGGTTCAGAGACAGGGCGCGGAGAGAATTGTGGTGGAGCTCCCCGGCGTAGAGGATTCTGCCAGGGCCAAGGAAATTCTCGGGGCCACTGCCACTTTGGAATTCCGCCTTGTGGACCAGTCCGCCGGCCTTGAGGGAGCTGCCAAGGGTGAGGTTTCCGCCAACTCCGAAGTTATCATGAGCAAGGACGATCAGCCGGTAGTGGTGGCCAAGAGAGTGATTCTCACCGGTGATCACATTATCGATGCCAGGAGCGGCATGGACGAGAATTCCCGTCCGGAGGTGAATATCAGCCTGGATTCCAAGGGCGGTCAGATCATGTCCGACTTTACCCGGGATCATATCGGCGATCCCATGGCCACCAACTTTATTGAGTACAAGGCCATTGATCAGGACGAGTCTCAGACTGCCGGCGATGCCGAGAACAGACCCAGATTCCGCAAGACCCAGCAGATCATCAATGTGGCCACCATTCAGGCCCGCCTGGGAACCAAGTTCCGCATTACCGGCCTGGATTCCCCTCAGGAGGCCCATAACCTGGCTTTGCTCCTTCGTGCCGGTGCCCTTATTGCCCCGATTCAGATCGTGGAGGAAAGAAACATCGGACCCAGCCTGGGCCAGCAGAATATCATCAACGGCATGAATGCCATGCTCTGGGGCATGGGAATTCTCTTCGTCTTCATGATTTTCTACTACCGGGCCTTCGGTCTTGTGGCCAATCTGGCACTCCTGATGAACTTTGTTCTGATTGTCGGCCTCATGTCGCTTATTCCGGGGGCCACCATGACTCTTCCGGGCATTGCGGGCATTGTGCTGACCATCGGCATGGCGGTGGACGCCAACGTGCTCATATACGAGAGAATCCGCGAGGAAATCAGAAACGGCCGTGGCGTGCAGCAGTCGGTTAACCTGGGCTACGAGAGAGCGTTTGTTACCATTGCGGATTCCAACATCACCTCCTTCTTCGTGGCGCTGATTCTCTTCCTGGTGGGCACCGGTTCCGTCAAGGGCTTTGCGCTGGTGCTGATGGTGGGTCTGGTATCCTCCATGTTTACGGCGGTTACCGCCTGCCGCGCGGTGGTCAATGCCTTTGTGGGCGGCCGCAACATCAAGAAGCTGTGGATATAACAGGGAGAAGCTATGTTTCAGGTAATAAAGCAGGGAACCGTTATCCCTTTTATGAAAATTGCCAAGCCGGTGGAGGTTTTGTGCCTTCTTCTGGTAATCGGCTGCATTGTCCTTCTGGGAGTTAAGGGCCTTAACTGGGGTCTGGATTTCACCGGCGGTGCCGTTATCGAGGTACAGTATCCCGAAAGCGCCGGAGCCGAACCCGTCGATCTGGAAAAGGTGCGCGCCAGTCTTGCCGGTAACGGTATCGAAGGTGCGGTGGTGCAGTTTTTCGGGACCTCGCGGGATGTTTCCATAAGACTCCGTCCCAGGGAAGGTGAAAATCAGCAGGGGATTACCGAGAAGGTCAAGACTGCCGTAACCTCCATGAATCCCGATGCCCGGGTCACCAGAAGCGAATTTGTGGGGCCGGCCGTGGGTGAGGAGCTGGTGACCAGCGGTATCGTGGCCATTGTGGTGTCTCTCATTGTCATGCTGGCCTACATTGCCGCCCGCTTTGAATGGCGTATGGCCACCGGAGCCGTGGTTTCCCTGGTTTACGACGTGTTCGTGGTGCTGGGGGTGTTTTCCTTCATGTGGGTGGAGTACGATCTGACCGTGCTGGCCTCGGTGCTTACCGTGGTGGGCTATTCCCTGAACGACAAGATCGTGGTGTTCGACAGAATCCGCGAGAATGCCAGAAGGCTCCACCGGATGCCCATGGATCGGCTGTTTGACGTTTCCCTTACCGAAACGCTTTCCAGAACCATTATCACCTCCGGAACCACTCTGATTACGGTAATTGCGCTGCTGATTCTGGGCGGAGAAATGATTTACGGCTTCTCCCTGGCGCTTTTGGTGGGCATCATCTTCGGAACCTTCTCCTCCATATATGTGGCTTCAACCTGGCCGCTTCTGCTGAAGATTCAGCGTGAAAATCTCCTTCCGATGGAAATCAAGAAGGATATCGGAGAGCCGGAAGCCGAGGTTCCGTATCCGGATTAAGGATTTTGGGACATGATGCATTTAAAGCCGGGATTGCCATGGCGGTTTTCCCGGCTTTTTTCATGTTCTCCCGGCATTACTTCACATTTTCCCCCAGGATTCGGAGTCTCCCCGGGCATTATTTCCCGGCGATGCACTAAAATGCACTGAATGTACCGGATAAAGTCCTGAGGGGAGAAGTGTCTTATCCCCGGAGTTTCAAAATCAGCAGGAAGCAGCAATGTTTAACAGAGTAATTTTGTCCCTGGCTTTTGGCGGTCTGGTTCTTACCGGATGCGCCGGCCTTAACGGAACCGCCGGAACGGCAGCGGACGGACATATTGACCCGTCGTTTGTGAAGATAGTAACCCCCAGAGTGGTGGATACCTCTGATCAGATGCTGATTATCAAGCTCTCCCGTCAGATTGCCAATCCCAATATCACCAAGGCCGAACGGGCCCGTCTCCTTTATGAGAGGAGTTTTGTCTACGACAAGACCGGTCTTTCTCTTCTGGCGCAGCTTGGGATAATGTCTTCCATTCAGGAAAACCTTCAGTTTGCAGAAGGATACGGCTATTTCGGGGTGATGCTGGCCATGGAAGGCAAGTATCTTGAGGCCTACGATGCCTTCGATGCCGCCCTGGAGCTGGAGCCGACCCTTACCAGTATTTATTCGGCCCGGGGCATTGCCCTTTACTACGGGCTTCGGGATCAGATGGCTCATGAGGATTTCAGCAGGTTCTATCTGGAGGATCGTACGGATTTCTTCCGGATAGTCTGGCTCTACATCATTGAATCCAAGTTGTATCCGGATCAGGCAAAAGCCCGGCTTCAGGAACGCTTCCGTCTGGTGGCTGACCGGGAGGACGAATGGAATGTCAGACTGCTTCAGGTTCTCCTGGGGCTCAGATCAGAGTCTGACTTCTGGGATCATGTGCTGGACGGGGCTACCGAGGAACAGAAGACCGAAAGACTCTGCGAGGCTTATTTCTATCTTGGAAAATACCACCAGATTCTGGGGGAGACCGAAAGAGCCAACGATTATTTCCGGCTGGCAATGATGACCAATGTGACATATTATCTGGAATACCATTATGCCGGAAAGGAGCTTAAGCGTGCCGGCGGTTATCATAAGGCCGCTCCCGAGGATGCACCGCAGAATACTGACGGAGACGGTCAGGTTACTGCGGACAGCGGCACAGAGTCCGAGAAGTAGTCCGGAGTTTTCAGGATGTCCGATACTGTTCAGGAACAGTTCGTACCGGGAACTCTTGGTGCGGATTCCATGCGTCTCCTTAATCTGGTGCGGGTTGTTCTGGTGGAGCCCACGCATCCCGGAAACATCGGTTCCGCGGCCCGGGCCATGAAAACCATGGGGCTTTGCCGGCTTACGGTGGTTACGGATCGTCCGGTGGTGACTCCGGAGTCGGAGGCGCTGTCCGGCGGAGCCTTTGACGTGGTTCAGAAAATTACCGTGGTTTCCTCCCTGGACGAGGCGCTCCGGGATGTTTCCTTTGTCGCCGGAACCTCTGCCCGGATCCGGGCTTTGGATCGGCCCCTGTACCAGCCCCGGGAAGGGCTTTCAAGAGTGTTTTCCCACACCGGAAACGGCGAGGAGGCTGCTCTGGTGTTCGGGAGAGAGAGCTCGGGGCTCACCAATGACGAGCTTTCGAAATGTGATATCCACATCAACATTGACGCGAATCCCGAATATTCCTCTCTTAATCTGGCCATGAGTGTCCAGGTTCTGACCTACGAAATGAGACAGCTTCTTTTGCGGCGCCGTCAGGGAGTTCAGGGAAAGTCCGGTTTTGCGGAGGAGCCCCTGAAACCCGAGCACCGGCAGTGGGAAAGCTTTTACGCCTTTCTTGAGGACTCGCTCAGGCAGAGCGGCTTCATTAAGCCCGATGTCAACGGAACCATTATGGAGCAGCTCCGCCATATCATGGGCAAGGCCGATCTTACCAACCACGAGCTTCAGATTCTGTACGGAGTGATGGCCTCGCTGAGGAGACACTGAAAGCTGTCAGATTCCCGGGCACGAAGAGCGGAAACGGGTAATCGTTTTTTCAGGGATTCAGTTAATCCTCTCCATTCATCACAGTGCCCTCCGGTTTCGATTCTCACCAACCGCCGCTGTGTTCTGTCAGCATAAACGCAGGCATATTAAGACCGTTCATTAGTTGCTGAGTGCCAGCCACAGGTGCAGATCATGGATATGAAACCTTTGTTAAAGCATAGAGGTTTCTGATGAGGTAATCCGGATTCGGAGTTGCGGGATCTCTTTCCTGCTCCCTTTTTCTTGCAAAAACAGGCCTGCTCTAACAGAATATCATGAAGGATATACGCCGGTTATTTTGCAGCTGATCTCATTCAGGACAGCGAGGTATATAACTATGACAAAGCTTATTCCGACAGCAATGACAAACTTTAAGATAATTATTGAGAATAATTATGCCTTCGTGGATAAAACCCGTTTTCTTGAGGTGTATGAAGAGA
>CACYPY010000121.1 GCA_902776415.1 uncultured Ruminobacter sp. | reverse complement strand
AGTGGATTTTTAGGTCTTTAATTTCGGAGTTCTTTGCCTCGTCATAAATGATGTCGCACCATTTATTCCTATTTGTCAGAGTCCGGTTTGCAAGCAGACTATATTTCATTCTTGAGGTAATACCAATAACTTTTGTTACAGCTCCTGAAACAATTGATTATGGACAACAACACTCTTGTCGTTGTTGTCTCAGAATTTCATGAAAATCAAAGACTCTGTAACCATTCTTGCCTAGTATACATTTTTTTTAGTCTATTAAATCTTTAATAACAAAATATCCATGTGATCAACATCACATTGTAAAACTGGTGTACTGCCTGTGTTGCATTCACCAGCCAATCAATCCTTAATAGACACATTTTAGAATCTTCTTGACTGGCACGACATCCAGATGATATCCTTTTACAAAATCCTTAATGGACACAAAATTAAAAAGGAAGATTCCATGACATTTGATGAGTTTCTGGCCCGGCTGACCCAGGATTATCTGAACCCGACAACACAGCAGGACGGAACAAAAAACGCGGACCGCAACGGGCACACCCGGCTTGCAGTGCTGCAAACAAAGTACGGACTTTCATCATTAAAGCTTCAAAAGCTTCTGGTAACAGCCGGTGTCTACGAACCGGTAAAATCCGATTCGTCTTATTACGAAATCAGGAAGCTCTTTGAAGCAGGCAAAACCACCGAGGAAATTATGAAAGAGCTGTCTCTGTCAAAAGGTTTGGTGAATGCCTGCATTCCCTATGACCGAGGTGCCAGGGAATTGGATAAACTCGGGGTTGATATCAGTCCCGCAGCAAAAAGAAAACGGAAACAAAGGAGCAGTGAAGAAATGAAGAAAGACAACTCGCTTGATATTCTTGCAAAAACAATGAGCGATGATGCTCTGTGGACTGCCATTCATGAACAGTGTCAGACAATATTTATTACCGAATCCGGACAACGTTACCATGCAACAATAGCAAGAAGTTTTCAGAATGGAACGGAAACGTTATCAGACAGACTGGTTATTGTGATTGTGAACGAAAAGAACAGTGATAATACCGTTCACTGGATTCCAAGACAGGAAGTACTTGATTCCTTTCATCAGGCCGTGGCATATACAGCAGACTGTCTGGAAAACCCTGACATAAAAAATGACCTCCAAAACCAATTAACAAGACGTCTCGGAGAGAATGCAGAATTTTTAATCCCGATTTTCTCATACCTTGGTGTGCTCAAAAGCGAAACGCGTACTACTACCAAAAGGCCGAATACGGAAAATGAACGTTGTACCTGCTGCGGTTGCCGAACCGAACATCTCTACAAAGTCTCATGTTTTGAAGATCTCTGCAAGCTGAAAAAACACTTTGATAACAGCAGACAACAGACAGCATGCTCCGGTGATTTAAAATCGATGCAACCTGATACTGAGCGATCTGAAATGCCCTCTGACCGGAAATTCCAGCTCAATAGCAGGGAGGCTTCCGCTAACAGCGCAATGGTGGCAGCATTCAACGAGGAAGGGGAACAAAAACTCTGTAAAATTTGCTCAATAACAATATACATGGCATTGATTGAAGGCAAAATTCCCCTGACCTCAAAAACATACCGGTATGACGATCTTGATGATAATCAATTAGCCGGTATTATTAAGAAGGCATGCAAACCGGCACGACACAATTATCGCAGTATTACCGGTGATTACTTCGCAGAACAGTTTGACAACATCTCCATGTTTTTCTGCCCTGTATTTGACAAAGACGGCGTCAGACATTGTTTTGCACTGTCATTTATCAAAGACCTGAATGATGACGGCAATACCGGACTCCTTTTCGAAGCTCGGGAAATACATCGACTTACCAAAAACGGAACAATTGCAGCTGGCTGTACAGATACTGATTATGAAATTGTTCATTTCAGGATGTGCTTCTCAGGCGAAGACGTTAATCACGCAATCCTGCTGGGATTAACTGAGCTTATTGCAAAAATATCCGATGTATTAATATCCTTCACCCTTTGCCAGGGATACGATTCGCAGGTTCATTATCCCACCGCCGATATGATTGACATCAATGGTCAGTATTACGCCATTGAATCCTTCGGAACAATTATTCCCTGTTATGCCGGTGAAGCCCAGCGGTTCAGAAGCGTGAAAAATCGGGAATGGGACAGCTGTACCAACGAATACGGATTTCTTATTGACGGAAAACTGTTCTCGGGTGCTGAACTTGCTACTATGTTCAGCACCTATGAGGGCTGGCATATAAAGTTTTATGCGGATGATCCAAACGCCCTCCCTCTCCGATCCGATGAGCTCCTCATGCAGGTTCGGCTGAATCAGAAAGAACTGGTTAATGAAACAATAGAGCTTATCAATATGCTTACAACCAACGGAAAATTTGCCTGTGACAGGGATGCGGAAAATTTCGGCAGGCTTTTCGAGAAAATGATACTTCCCAAACTCAAACTATATCATAAGAGCAAACCCCGGGGATACGGCAAACTTGCGGGGATGGAGATTATCAGGAAACTGAAACTTATTACAGGAACGGAAAAAATTCAGGAAAAGATCCGAACAATTATCAGGAGATAACCTAATCTGATTCCTGATTCCAGAAAGGAGATCCATTTTGCCCCTGAAACTCCATTCCGCAAACAAAAAATCCCGGATTTTCCGCATCTGAAAGGAGACTGAAAACCCGGGGTATTTGCAACACCGGAAGTTCCTACGATACGGCTCTTCTCACCGCAAAGAACTTAAGACCTCCCAGGAGCATCTCCGACTCAATGGGGGTGCATTCGGTGAATTTGAGGTTTTCGGAAAGCAGCTTGCTCTGACTCCGATAGGAAGATCCCTGTTCTCCCAGAATGTTTATCACCGCCGTCCTGACAGAAGGAGACAGGGCGCTTACCACTCCCGAATCATGCTTCTCATAGTGCCCGATCGTATTGATTATCACGTTTCCGACACGTTCGGCATAGGATTCGTCAGTGATGTTCCAGACCCCCCGGGCAATATTGGTGGCCAGATAACGATAGTTACCGGAAAACTTGCCGCCGGACGTTTTGGAAATGGTCTGTACCGCTTCCTCCAGGACCTGTTCAAGACTGATCACCAGAAGATCCAGCTCGGCGATGTTATTGCCGAGAGGCCTCTTCTCCCGGGCTTCGGTGATGTGCCTGCTCATGCTGTCCAGACAGGGAACATAATCGGCGCTGTCCGGAGTAAGACCGGCAAGCTTAACGATAACCTTTCTGAGCTCATCGTTATCTCCCCAGATTGCCTTAACCAGATCCTCGATTTGCTTCACCCTGAAGCTGCCGGCAGAATCTGTGTCGGCGAAGGTACTGTCCTGGACATTCCCGGCCGGGGCCCTGGGCTGAACCACATGCTTTGCCCAGTCATTTCTGCCCTCATACTGCTGGTACTGAGCACTTCTGATAATGGCCTTCCTTACCAGATCCTTCATCATTTCCTTCCTGGCGCGATACTCCCGGAAATTCACCACCAGCTTGAAAATAATATAAAGCAGAACAGTAGAAAATATGGTCGGAACAGCCCACCAGGGAGCTTCGGAATTAATGAAATCCAAAAATCCCGGTTCTTCCGAGTGTACGGCAGTCTTGGGAACAAACGGTTTGGTAAGAGTATTCTTCTGCCCGTAGAAATTCTTCTTGCCGTCAGATCCCTTTCCTGATGACTTATCTTCCGGTGCCGGTCTCCGGGCGAGCTCCTCAAGAAGCGGCTTCAAAGCCTCCTCGGCCGGGGCATAATAGCCCTCCCGGGCCTTTTTCAGCCATTCGGCAGCCTTTTCCTTATCCTGAACCACACCGTAGCCATGAAGATACAAAAGTCCGAGACGATACTCGGCCTCATGATCCCCGGCCGAAACTCCGGCACGGTACATTCTGTAGGCCCGGACATAATCCCGGGGCCCGGTCTGTCCGTTCTCGGCCATCTTTCCCAGCTGGGTAAAGGCCGGCCCGAAGCCCTTGTCAGATGAAGCCTTAAACCAGTCAAAGGACTCCGGAATATCCTGATTGACCTCCAGACCTCTGAAAAACTTCATTCCCACATCATAGAGAGCCTGACCGTCCCCGGCCACGGCTTTCTGACAAAGCTCCGTTTCTATTCGAGCATCAGTGCATGACGCAACGGAAACCGCTCCGGCCTCATAAGCCCCCAGAAGCGATATCCCCAGTATCATCATGCCACTCTGGTACCAGCGCATATCCTAAAAACCTGTTTTCCCACTTAAAAGTATTTTCCCGGAGTCTCTCTCCGGGAAAGCAGTCATCCATATCCGATTCCGCATATTATACTTGGATCGCCTGAATTAAACACCCTGTTGGTCGCATTAAGTGTGCAATCTGACTGATTTTCGCCGGAGATTCCCCGATCCCGCCCCGACTTTGGCAAAATTATCGGCTATCTCCCATAAAACACGCATGATCCCCCGTTTCTGCAATGCATGACTGAAGAACGGGGTATAATGGATCCCCAAGCTTTTAACCAACCGGAGATGCAAAAGATGGCACGGACACCGTCAGGCTCCAACATAGTCAGAATCTCTCTGAAAAACCCGGCTTCGAACAGAATCTTCCGTCTCAGCGAAATTGCCGGAAGCTCGTACATCCCCGCCCCGTTCAGAGATATCCTGAAGCAGTTCCGTACCCAGATCGGCAACGTCAGAATGCTGAATACCTGTCTCCGGGAGCTTTTTGAAATCCTGTTTCTGGATACCCAGGAACTCTCTGGCAATTCCCCGGGAGAGATTTTTCGTACCCTGAGAACATTTCTGAAAAAGGAAGCCCAAACGGAATTCGCCCCTCCCGGAAACTTTACCGGCACGTTTTCCGATCAGAGCCGCTTTATCATCTGTCAGGGATATGATCTTTTCAGCGACCCGGATATCATCGCGGCCCGTACCTATGTCGGTCACAAAAACACCAATTCCCTGGCAGCGCACCGCATGCGGGTAGCCGAAGAAAAAATCAGCGGTTTTCTGGTCTTTGCACACCTCTTTGAAGCCATCTGGCTGGCTGCTGCTCCGCATGAAGAGCTTGTATCGGAGCAGCGCATCGTCCTTAAAGATTATCTGGAGAAAACACTGTTCCCCGATGAAGGACAGCTCTATCTCCAGTACTGCTTTTCCGGGATTCTGTCCTGCGGCATCCTGAAAACGGATCTCTCGGCGAACGGAGGATATCTGAAGCCGCTGACCCCGGGTACCGGCAATTTTCAGAAATGCCTCATGATTCTGGGAGAGCTCGCGGTGCTGAACCCCGGCTGCCGCATCACGGAAGTCTCATCTTCGGAGTGCTGGTTTATCGATGAGCTTCTGAAATATTACCAGTACGCCCTTCAGAAAAGAAATCAGAATCCGGATCTTCACCTCACCGAAAACATCAGCGTCATCGTCCAGAAAACAGCAGGAATGTTCCGGGATCTCCTGGGGCCCCTTTCGGATGTTCCGGAACCGCTGTTTTCCGGCGAAGCCGTACGTACCGGCGCCTGTCAGGCGGAAATCTGCAGAAACGCCAGAAAAATCCGATTTCTTTGGCCGGAGCGTCTTAAATTTTATGACACCGGTATTCTCTACATTATGGACGTGGCCGTTCAGAACTCCTACATGTACGCGGACACCCGGGAAGTCTCCGATAACACCTTCTGGAATTTTGCCATAAACTTCCGGGCTCCTGAAGTATCCGTTCCCAGGGAGCCGGTCAGCACATACGGAAGCTCTTCCAACGACAGCAGAAAGCTCTTCGCCCTGAGTCTTCAGAATCCTGATCTTTATCCCCCCTCGGAAACGCTCCTGGCGGCAATAGCCGGCAATCTGGAGTACCGCCTTTTGGCTGAGGGTTTTCTGGGCACCATTTCGAAGGAAAAGAGAATGCGGGCTTTTTCCTGGCTTTTGCACAGCTTCCAGAACCTGCTCAGAATAAACAATTCCTTCTCCCGGGATTTCCGAAAGATTCTCGGTGTCATGGGAGAGGATATCTCCGTCTATCTTCTGCTATGGCCGGAAGAAATGACAAACAGCATTCGCAGGCTGATTTTCACAACCCCGTTTTTCGGGGCTTATGCGGACATAAGGCTTTCCATGCTGGCATACTGTCATGGCAGTCTGGAAGCGGCCCTGAGCGGAAAGGCTCCTGTCAGAAACGGATGGACTCTGTCCGGAACCCCGATTTCTCCCGCCACCGGAGAGGAAATTCAGGATCTCATGTTTCAGAAATACATCCTGAACCAGGAAGACTATACCAAATCAGTAAGATTCTCCGGAGACTCCTCCCGGCTTCTTTATGCCAATGCCCGGGTGCTTTTTCGAAAAATTCTTTCCGAAAAACCCGAACTCCTTACGGCATTTCTGAGAAGCGCCGTTCCCGATACCACCCGCCGCCCCGTTGCCGGACTATTCAGAGCTCTTTCGGCCTATAAAGAAATGGTGTTCTCCAGATTCTTTCCCGGAATGTTCCGCGCTGACAAAAAAATTATAGATGAGCTTTGCCATCTTGCGGAGCCGATTAAAAAACAGCAGGACATTATTCACCAGTATCTTGCCGCGGCCGGCAGCAATATCCAGAACGACATTGTTTACCGGATTATGGAACATGGTATCAGCCGCAACGAAACAGCTCTGCCGGGATCTCTTACAGTTTTCCGGGATCGGCTGACAAATGAAGGCTTCTGGAGCAGTCAGGAACTGAAAAAGGCCTTCGGAATCAGCAATTTCGGAAAACAGCGTCTCTGCATTGAAATTATCCGGTACACCACGGAGATCCTGGGAATATCCATGTATCCGAACCCGGATTACGAGTGCTATGAGAATATGGTAAGCGCCTTCAGCAGTTTCTCCTTCCGGCACCATGCCACGCTTCCGCCCCTGAGTCAGGGCGCCGGTCCCCTGCTCTGCTTCCGGATTGCGCTGGATGCGGCCACGGTGTACACGGTTCAGGGAAGGCTTCTGGAATTCTTTAAAACCTGGACAAGATCCGCCAATCTTCCGGCTGCCGAGGCTGAAGCCCTTGCGGTTTACGCATCGGAAATCACCGCCATAAGACAGGCCTCGGGACGGGCCTGTCGTCCGGGAAGCGGTCTTTCCGGCAGATCATTTTCCGCAGCGGAACAGGATCTTCTGAAGCGGATGATGCACATTGTCATCTCCGGAGGAGATCCCGGAGCCACCTTTAAAAACGTTACCGCCATAAATCTGCATCTTCAGGGAAAATTTCTTCAGGAAATCCTTGATAAATATCAAAGGTCTACGGGGCCGGATTCCAGAAGAATCTCCTCCGCAGCGGGG
>CACYPY010000120.1 GCA_902776415.1 uncultured Ruminobacter sp. | reverse complement strand
TTGTTAATTAATACTGATTAATTAATGTTTGTAAAGTACCATTAATGATTCTGATTTGTCTGTCAGGAACTGACTTTTTGCACCGCACTCATCTATATCCTCACCGGTATCTTTATAAATCAGAGCCCTGATTTCCCTGAACAGCTGAAAATATTCCGGATGCCAGTTACAAAAATCAGATTTTACCCCGCAGATTTAATTTGCGGCATTGACAAAACAGTCATGGGAATCTGAAGAAGCGGAAACTGAGAGCATAAGCTCCATTATCGCCGAAATAATGTTTTCCTGTACTTTTATCATTTGAGCATGAGCGGAAACAGATCTCCGAATCAGTTCATGAATGGTTTTATAAAAAACATCGTTTCCTGAAAAATTATCAGCTCCGAAATCCTGTCGTCCTTCATCAAGAACCTGCCTGACTCCGCAGAATCTGCAGAAGGATGCGGAATCGGGTATTTCTCCGGCGCATCTTACACAATGCTTCATACGTCTTTCCTTGTTCCCTTTTTCGGTTAAAGATTTCTTAAAAAACTGCCGCATCCGAGACAGAATTCTGCATTCGGACGATTTTCCGTGCCGCATTTGCCGCAGATTTTAATTTCCCTTGTCTGGTGCAGGGAACAAACAGGACAGATCTCCGTATTTGCAGGAAGTTCGTTTCCGCAGCATATGCAGAACGTTTTCTGTGCGGACAGAGAAATATCGACGCTTTTGCAGAAATTATCAATGCACTCCATAAACCGATCACGCAGGGATATAACCGAATTCATTCGGGCATCAATATTGTCGGTCTTTGCAAAATGTTCTGACAGATCCCGGGCAGCATATTGCAACGACATGCCAAATGCAGTTTCGGAAATATTGAATTTCAATGCATCCAGTTTCAGGTCTTCGATGATCCTGACCATGGATTTTGAAATCTCACTCTGCTTTTGAATTGCTGTTATATAAAATCCGAAGGCTTTGTTTATGCAATCCTTCCACTGCCGGTTATAATCCGCGGAATTCCTGTTCTGCTGCCTGAAAAATTCTCTGAGAGAGAGCTTCCGGTACAGATATTCCTTCCGAAGATTGGAGGAATATGCTGAAATTCCGGCATAATTCAGCCCGCAGTCGTTCAGTACCTCCTCAAAATTATCAAGAACTTCCTCCAGCTGATCCGGGGTTTTGAGCTCGGCCTTATTGGCTACTATGTAAAGCGGCCGGGAATCATTCTGTCCGAAATCAAGGTCCTCAAGTATTGATAAATCGCTGTCTTTTATGGTTCCGTTGGCATCCAGCCCCACGACCCAGACAAGACAGTCCGCATCGGCAACTGATTTTTTGGCAATTACGATATCCTCGCTACAGGTACCAAGGGCGGCAGCATCGTAACCTGGGGTATCAATCAGACTTACGTGTCCGAACAGATCCTCATCCAGCGGTGTTTCAACAGTGATGTAGGATATGATCTTTTTGATATTAAACGGTAACGTTGCAAGAAGACTGTGATCTATTCCCCTGTAGAGTTCCCGGGGCAACGAGAATACTCCGAAATGCGGAGATACCCCCGAGATTGCCGGTTCCTCTCCGGACATCACAAAGCACGGCAATGCGGTGGTCGGCTTTATCGCTGTGGCGAGCCGGGTTTTTCCGGACAGCATAAAGCTGTTTATGAACGATGATTTTCCGCTGGAGAATCCTCCGCCCACGGCGCATCTTTTGCGACTGAAGAGTCTGGGATTTGATATCACCTGGCGCATTTCCGATAAAACCCTGTTCAGTATTTCATACGGAATAAGGTTGTTGACCAAAGGCTCCAGACAGCACAGATCAAGATAAGTCTCCGCCTTTTCTCTTCTTTTAAAACTGTCAGCGACATCAGACAGTTTTCCTGTCAGTGCAATATAGGTGTCTACGAATTCGCTGGATACCGGCTGAGCCTTCAGAGCCGCGCAAATCAGGTCATAGTTGCGTTTTTCAGTGCTTCCGAAATCATTGTCGCTCATAAGGTGTCGAGCTCCTTTTCCAGGAATGTTATGCGTTTCAAAACTGCCTCCTTATTCCTGATCTGTTCGTCAAGCTCATCGACGGTTCTGTCAAGATTTCGGAAAACCATTTCACTTAGTGATTCCGCCCGGAGCCCGTTTTCCAAATCGTTCAGGTAGCCGGAAATATATTCGCTGTAACAGTTCCCCACCTTGTTCAGGTAATCAAGTACTGCGTCTATAAAGGAGTCCCCCTGACTTCCTTCGAGCTTGCCACTGAAATTTTCGATATCGGGGGAGAGTTTTCTGCAGGAAAGGTCAGAAAGATCGGGAACCTCAGTACTAAAGGATCGTACCTGTCTGATGATTGCCATTCTGATATCCTCGGAAGTGATGACAGCCGAGTCGAAATTTTGGGGAAGACTGTCCTGAACAGCCTGGACAATCCCGGTCTGAAGAAGCTGACGCCATTTGCCCTGACTTTCAGAAACGGCAGAAAGGAGTTCATTGCTCAGGTCGTTAATCAGATTATCCAAAAGTCCCCTGACGGCGCCGGCTCTGATAACTTCGACTTCATAGGACGTATAGTGCCGTTTTTTCCATAGCCACCACCCGGTGGTATACGAGGAGGTTCTGGTTTCGGTGGTTTTTTCGTTCTCTGCATCATGGCGAACCTTTGACATGAGATCCCGTCTGCTCCTGTTAAGAATGCTTCGCATATCTGCTATCAGAGTTCTGACTGAATCCTGAAAGGCATCGTCTATCATGTCAGAGGCAATGCTGCGTATTCTTTGCAGTTCTTCGCGTTTGGCAACGGTGTCCCTGATGCTGAGGGTTTCCAGCTTATGCTTTCTGGCTGTAATTGCGGCTTTAAGGTCCCTGAGAACGGCGTTAAAGGCATTTTCACGGCCGGAAAGCAGCTCCTGGCATTTTCTGTTCTGAATCTCGGATTTTCGCTGCCGGATTTCCGAAATTGTTGCTCTGATGGCATCAATGCCGCTCAGCATGTCAAGAGACGCCTTTATGGATGCGTCATCACTGAAGCTGTCCCCGTAATTGCTTTTCAGAAGACTGAAATGATGCTTAAGCTCGTCATCCCAGTTATCCCTGTCGGAATATGAAGCAAGCATTTTTCCGGCGATTGCCGAGGTCGGATAAAGCCGGGACAGCGTGTCCTCGGCCAGCTGTCCGTACTGCAGCCGGGCACCTTCGTCGATATCCTTCAGCTTTGATACGGCAAATTCCGCATTCTCATTGTTCACATACCTGATGGCGTCGGACAAAACATGATCGCTTTTCTCGAGAACCTCGGAACCGTAGAGCTGGTTGTCCACCATGGAAGAGATCAGGAATATTTCCCGGATTCCTTCTCCTTTGACGCCGGAGAGCCGGTCCATGAGATTAAAATCTTCCTGGGACAGGAAAGCGGCAGAGGGACTGACAATAAAAACCACTTCCGCCTTCGAAAGATACTCCTCGGTGCGTCTGGTACGGGACACAATCGGGTCATCCAGTCCCGGAGTGTCAACAATTTCAAGATCCTGCAGCTCATCAAGGTTCAGTATCAGCTTCACGCATTTGGTAAACGGCATGTAGTGGCCGGAGGAACCGACACGTTCTCCGAGAATCCTCATCAGCGCGTCAGGATCCCCGGCAGTGATAACTTCGGAATCGCGCCCCCCTGCAAATTCTGAAAGGAGTCCCGAATCGATCATTCTGCGGTACTGATCATGCGAGGCGGCAAGACGCTGATTGCTTTCAAGTCTGTTTCGGGCCTCACGCTGAACTCTTTTCTCGTTTCCTCTGTATTTGGGATCTTCAAACAGGGCCCGGCAGTACTCGTCATATAGCCGGTTATACTTGTCATAATCATCTCTGAGACCGGCAATGTCGTTTCCGGAATAATAGGTAATTTCCGCCCGGGGATTATCTCCGTGGGCAATAACAGTGAGAGCGGCGGTCATCGGAGTGGCTGCCTTGGGCAGTACGTCCCTGCCGCCAAAGAACAGAGAATTAAGAAGGGATGATTTTCCGGCTTTTACTCTGCCGATAATGCCGATGTTCAGAGACCTTCCTTCCGTTTTGAGATACTCAACAGTTTTGGCAAGATCGCTGCCGCTCTCCGTAAGTCCGTGTTCATTAAGCAGATCAGTTGCGCACGGCTCCGCGATATCACTGAAGGAATTTACAATTTCGGTAAAACGGCAGTATCTTTCAACAAAGTCATTCATAATGCTTCCTCTCCCCGGTCTGAGACAGTATCCGAAGAAGTGCCGCTGCGACTTTTTCAAGATCGGCCATTCTCCGGTCGGCATTTTCCTTCTCCTGCTGCTTCAGATTGACTGCCGCGGCCACAGACTCCTCCTTCCGTTTCAATGCGCTCTGAAACTCATTCCTGACCCTGTTTATCATGTTTTCAATCTGAGTACTGATCTGCACTGAAAGCTCGGAACGGAGCTTGTGCTTTATTCCCGGAAAAACTACGGCCCGCAGTTTGTTTACAACCTCTTCCCGAAGCTGCGCCCTTTTGTGCTTTTCATAAATCGGAGTAAGAATCAGGGGAAGTGCAGCCACTACCGCTCCGATAACCGGAACGGCTGCTCCGAGCGAGAAACCCAGAATGGTTCCCGTGGTTCCGGCGGCCATGGCTGTGGCGGTAGTGGCGGCAGCCGATACGGTTGATCCCAGAGCAACCAGTGTCGCGGGATTAATGCCGCCTTTTCCGGAATCCTTGGCGCCGGCATCCCAAAAACTGAGGATTTTCTGAATTGAATCACAGATATTCTGTATAAAATCCCTGTCTATGGAAAATTCCTTCAGAGTGGCATCAAGAGATTTCAGAGAAGCTGCCATGTCAGCGGTAATGCTGATGCTGAGATCTCCGAACTTACGTTCGAGCTGCATAAGAACTTCGGACTGCACAATGCTGTTTATGAGCTGCTGAGCGCCCTGTTCATCTCCGGATATGACCATTGCCGCAATTTCTTCTGCGGAAAGTGAAAGTGCGGTTCCGGTCCGGTTTACGATGTCATTAACCATATTGCTGCTGTAATTGCTGCGCATGCGGCGTATTTCGTCTTCTGTTTTGGATTCAAACGTCTTAAGGGAGGCATGAAGCTCGTTCATGGCACGGCCAAGGTTGCTGCTGTCGCGCTTTAGGGAGTTCAGTTCGGTTCTGACATTGCCGATAAGGGAGTTTATCTTTTCGTCAATCATCTCCTGATAGATTGATTTAAACAGATTGTCAGGATCCGCGTATTTAAGGGCTTCCATAATCGCAGAAACATTTTTCTCGCTTATGGAAGTTACCGGGCAATCCATGTCAAATTCCTCACGGATAATGCTGCTGATATGTTTTTTAATTATTTCAATTTCATCAGGAGTTTTTAAATCAGACTTGGAAACAAATACTGCAAAATTCCGTCTCAGGGAATTAATGAGATTAAGTTGCAGAAGTATGGATCTGTCAATGGTTCCGGCATCCGCAGGAATCATAACAATATAAAAAGCCCCTCTGTCAAGATAAAGGCTGATGGCCTTCGAATGCTGTGCGACCGGAGAATTAAATCCCGGCATATCCACCAGAACCAGAGGTTCGATATCACGAAGAACATTGCAGGAAAGCCCGAGAGAAACGTACAGCCATTTTTCAGGCCGGGATATTATGTTCCCGAATTCGGTCATGGCAAAGTTTCGCGGCGCACCGTCTGCCGTATCCCAGGCAGTGATGCTTTCGGCAGACGAATAGCGGAGTTCGGTTGCCAGAGTGGTTTCGGGACTGATACCCACCGGCAGTACGGCTGAATTCATAAGGCTGTTAAGCATGGCGGATTTTCCGGCCGAAAAGTGCCCGATAACAGGTACGAGAAGTTCCCTTTCCCTGATATCGGCACGCATGGCGGAAAAGCATTCAGCGTATGATTCAGGAAGTTTGAATTCCCTAATCAGATCGAGGATCTCTTCAATTACTTTTAAATAGTATTCTTGTGCATGACAGCAGGACATAAAATACCCACCATTATTAATTATTCATAGGTGCGGAATAACGAAAACAAGCGTAAACAGGCACAAATGAGAAAACAAGGAACTGAAATTTTTCAGTCAGACGGATGGCTGTTTTATGATATTATCTGTATTTACGTACCTGTCTTATATAATCATACTTGTGCAGTAATACCATTATAAATTTAAGGGATGATTTTTGTTATATTCTGTGATAATGTACAAATTATTGTTTCCTGACTAAGATGATTATGAAGACTCCTGAGTCAGGTTTCGGAATTATTATTGTTTTTTTTAAGAGGCTTTAAGTATCGTGTCCATAAAGATGAATGAAACAGACTTTTATGAATACGACAGTTATGCAACTGTATACCGCACGGACAGCATGTGTCTTACGGTCAGTTCCGGCATCGTTAGCCCGGTTTGGAGTACTTCACGTTCTATAATGCCCGCTCTGTCTTTCGCGCCCGAAAATCCGCAGGGATCCTCTTCAGGGAAGCCTTATACGTTCAGGACAGGAAGCCGGATTTCGGAAAATGCACGAAGGAACATTCTCCGGAATGCCGGTCAGAAGATGAGTGGCTTCTCACTCCCCCGGAAAAGACTGCCCTCATGAACCTTCTTAAAACCCCATTGAAGATTTGGGACGCAGAGGATTCCGTGCATGAGATATGGGTGTTTCAGCAGGCTATGGTGGTGTTCAATTTTGAAAACGGCACCTGCCGGAACATCTAGGAAACTTTCAGCATGATGCTTTCCGGATCCTGTCCTCCCGGCTGTCTTTCGCTGAAACTCGAAATGCCGGACTATACCAGGCTCCGGAGTCCTGATGAAATCCCATCCTGAATCACCCTTGCCGGCTTGTTCCCGTTTCAGGATTCATATTCGGGAACATGCATTCAGTTTCTTTCGTCTTCTGACGACAGTGTCTGTTCTTCCCCGGGACAGTGCAAGGAAAAGCCATACAGAAACATACCCGGACATGACCGGTAAATGTGAAAGGCATGGAAACCTGAGTACCCTTCAGAGAGTTTTCTCAACTATGCCTGCACACTCCGGCTCCTCTCCGGTACTGCTGTCCTCTCCCTCTTCCCGTTCCGGATCCTCCTGGATAAGCGACAGCAAATCCCGGGAAAGAATTGCCATTTGCTGTGAGTTTGTCGGGCGGATACGGGACCGGAAGTCGGGGAACCGGTTTCCGTAGTTCCGAGAGTCCCCGGAACGGACCGGGCTGGCCCTCGTTTGCCGTTGGGAATTATCCTGTCGGAATCAGGATCAATCTGCCCGATGCATTTTCTCTTCTGAACTTTTTTCTGTTTCATCTCATCCCAGACATACTCCACCTCATAAGCGTACCAGACATTCATTTTTTTGTTGTAGGATCTGCTGATATACATAACTCTTCTCGTAAAAAACAGAATGTTTCAGGAGTTCCATTATATCAGGGCGACGGTTCGAAGTTGCATGTTTTCACAGGGCGAACGCTTCAAGATTTCCCTGGATAAGTCCCAAATAACATTCAAGTGGAATCCTGGGGGGCATAACATCTTTTCTGAAGGAGTTCCGGTTCGGGATTCCCGAGGCTATCCCCTGTCAGGTTGCAGTACCGGAATACTGGCAGGTGAAAAGCTTCCTGTAGATGCCGTCCCGATCCATGAGTTCCTGATGCCGCCCCTCCTCGGCAATGCGGCCGTTGTCCATTACGATAATCCTGTCGGCATCCAGGATCGTGGACAGGCGGTGTGCCACAATAAGGCAGGTTCTTTTGCCGGTGAGAGCCCGGAGTCCCTCCTGAATATGACGTTCGGTACGGGTGTCCAGGCTTGAGGTGGCCTCGTCAAGAATGAGCACCGGAGGATCAGCCACATAGGTTCTTGCCACCGAAAGAAGCTGTCTTTCACCCTGTGAAAGCCGTTCTCCCGCCCCCGTGAGTTCGCCTGAGAGCCCGGAGGGAATTCTCATGACAAGAGACCAGGCCCCGCATTCCCGGAGCCTTTTTTCCAGTTCCGTATCGGGAATACCGGGACATCCGGCGGCAAGATTGTTTCTGACCGTGTCCGAAAACAGCATGGTATCCTGAAGCACGGTACCGAAGGATTTTCTGAGAGACTTTAATGAATACTCCCGGATATCATGGCCGTCCAGAAGCACTGCCCCGGCATCAGGCTCGTAGAACCGAAGAAGAAGATTTATCAGGGTGGACTTGCCGCTTCCGGTGGCTCCGGCCAGGGCCACCTTTTCACCCGGGGCGATACGGAGACTGAAATCCCGGAGCAAAGGGGCCCCGCCCGGATAGGAGAAAGTGACGTTCCGGAATTCGATTTCCCCCGGGATTTTTTCCGGAACCGGGATCCCTTCGGTGCTTTCCCGGGGAAGATCCATAATCTCGAAGACCCGTTCCGCTCCGGCCAGTGCCGTCTGGATTTGGCCAAATACCTGAGCCAGCATGTTCACCGGCCGGGACAGCTGTCGGGCATAAACTGCAAAGGCAGCAATGGTTCCCACGGTAATGTGTCCCCGAATGGCCATAACGGCTCCGACAACGGTTACCAGGATAAATCCCAGGTTTCCGATGGTGTTCATGACTGGTCCCATGGCATTTCCGGCGGTTTCAGCCAGAACTGCGACCCGGGTGAGTTCGTCGGAGGCCGCATCAAATGATTCCCGGTTCTGCCCCTGCATGTTCAGAGAAACACAGGCCTGATAGTTGGACAGGGATTCCTCCACGATGCCGTTAACTTTTCCCAGAAGTTCCTGACGTCTCAGAAGGAGTTTTCTGATGCGGCGTGCGATAAATCTGGTGACGGCCATGGTAAGGATCACAGTACCGAACGCTGTCAGGGTAAGCACTGTGCTGTACCAGAACATGATGAAAAGAGTACCGATAAGTATCAGTGATCCGGAAAACAGTGCTGTCAGTGCCATGCTCACGGTATCGGAAACCATGTCCGCATCACTGGTCATGCGGCTAAGAAGATCGCCCCGGGAGCGGCGTCCGGAAATCTCGGACGGAAGTCCGGTTACCGCCTGAAACAGATCTCTTCTGAGCCTTTTCAGGAGACGGGCTGAAATTCCGGCCCCCGCCGCTCCCTGGACCATGCTGAAAGCCGCGGAAAGAAGGTACGTGAGGACCAGGATCGTCAGAATGCCGGGAACCGCATCCGTTTCGCCGCGGGAAATGGCATCCACGGCTTCGGCGATGAAGGCAGGTGCCAGAGCCGTCAGAAGCGAGGACAGTGCCGCTGCCAGAAGAAGCACGAAAAGCGGCCGGAGATCCGGCTTCAGGTATCCGAGAAGCCGTTTCAGGGCTGTTCCGGGAGTGTGCGGGGTTTCGGGAATTTCCTGAAAGCCGGGCCCCCGGCCCATAAAGCCCCGTATCCCGGGATAACGTCCGCTTTCGTTTCCTGAGCGCATGTCAGGTGCCGTTTTTTGAGTGTCAGTCATCGCTGCCCTCCGTTATCGGAAAGTCCTCCGGTCTGGGTTCTGAAAAGCTCCTGATAAACCGGTGAATGCTGAAGGAGTTCCTCATGAGTACCGATCCCGGCAATCCTTCCGGAATCCAAAACCAGAATCCGTCCGGCATTCCGCAGTGCGGCAATGCGCTGAGAGACAATGATTACCGTGGCAGCGGCATACTCCCGGCGGATATTCTCCAGGATTTCGGCTTCGGTGCTGAAGTCCAGGGCGCTCATGGCATCGTCAATAATGATGATTTCATGACTCCGGCAGAAGACCCGGGCCAGCTGTATCCTTTGCTTCTGACCTCCCGAAAGACCGGCACCGCCGGCTCCCGGTTCTGTGTCATACCCCGCGGGCTTTTCGGAAATAAACCCGGCAGCACTGGCATTCCGGGCCGCTCGTGTCACTTCCTCATCCGGGGCTTCGGGATATCCGGCCCGGATATTGTCCCGAAGCGACCTTGCAAATATCGGGGACTTCTGAAATGCCACCCCCGTCCGGTTCCGGAGTTCCCGGAGCTG